>CALULP010000013.1 GCA_944321495.1 uncultured Bacteroides sp.
CTGATGAAGATTATGCCTTTCCTGGCCGTATCCTACGGCATCGCCGGTCTTGCGGACCTCGGTTTGCCGGGAGTGAGCGGCTTCATCGCCGAAATGACAATCTTCAACGGCGCTTTCCAGCATCCCGATACATTCCACCGCGTATGGACCGTCATTGCCTGCACAAGCATCGTGATTACCGCAGTCTATATTCTGCGCCTTGTCGGTAAAATCCTTTACGGAACCTGCACCAACAAGCACCACCTGACATTGACCGATGCCACGTGGGACGAACGTACCGCCGTAATCATCCTTATCGCTTGCGTAGCCGGCCTCGGTCTTGCCCCGCTGTGGATAAGCAACATGATTGGAGACAGCGTGCTGCCGGTAGTCAACCTATTAGCCACTCACTAATCATTAATCACTAAACAGTTAATCACTAAATAACATGGATTACTCCCAATTTCTCTTAATGAAGGAAGAGCTGTCGCTGATAGCGGTTATCGTTATCCTCTTCATAGCCGACCTCTTCATGAGTCCGGATGCACACAAAAATGGTGGGAAAGCACGCCTGAACACAATGTTACCCGTTATTCTGATGGCTATCCATACAGCTATCAATTTAATTCCGGGAACTGCTGCCGATGCATTCGGCGGTATGTATCATTATGTACCGATGCACACAGTGGTTAAATCAATCCTGAACGTCGGCACACTGATTGTTTTCCTGATGGCACACGAATGGATGAAAAGAGAAGATACTTCGTTCAAGCAAGGAGAATTCTATGTACTAACACTCTCTACCTTGTTTGGTATGTACCTCATGATTTCTGCCGGACACTTCCTGATGTTCTTCATCGGACTGGAAACCGCCAGCATCCCCATGGCAGCCTTGGTGGCTTTCGACAAATACCGCCACCACTCCGCCGAGGCAGGCGCGAAGTATATCCTGACCGCGCTTTTCTCCAGCGGCCTGTTGCTGTATGGCATCTCCATGATTTACGGCACGGTGGGCACGCTTTACTTCGATGACATCCCTGCCCACCTGGACGGCAGCGCATTCCAGATTATGGCGTTCGTGTTCTTCTTCACCGGCATGGGCTTCAAAATCTCGCTGGTGCCTTTCCACCTCTGGACAGCCGATGTTTACGAAGGCGCCCCCAGCACGGTGACCGCCTACCTCAGCGTCATTTCCAAAGGTTCGGCAGCCTTTGTACTGATGGCTGTATTGGTCAAGGTATTCGCCCCCATGGTGGCGCAATGGCAGGAAGTACTGTTCTGGGTTACCATCGCCTCTATCACCGTGGCCAACCTCTTTGCCCTGCGGCAGAACAACCTGAAGCGCCTGATGGCTTTCTCCAGCATCTCGCAGGCAGGTTACATCATGCTGGGCGTCATAGCCGGCACGCCGCAAGGCATGACGGCGCTGGTGTACTACATCCTGATTTACCTGTTTGCCAACCTGGGCGTATTCACCGTCATCAACATTGTGGCCGAACGCGCGGGCAAAGTCTCTTTGCAAGACTATAACGGACTGTACACCACCAATCCCCGCCTGGCATTCCTCATGACGCTTGCCTTGTTCTCGCTGGCAGGCATCCCGCCGTTTGCAGGTTTCTTCTCCAAGTTCTTCATCTTTGCAGCGGCTTTCCATGGCGGATTCCACCTGCTGGTATTTATTGCCCTGCTCAATACCATCATCTCCCTGTTCTACTACCTCAAGGTGGTAAAGGCCATGTACATCAACCCCAACGACGCGCCCATCGCCGCTTTCCGCAGCGACAACTACACACGCGCCAGCCTGGCCATCTGCACCTTGGGCATCATTGTGCTGAGCATTGCCAGCGTAGTGTACGACAGCATCGGGCAATATGCCTACGGGCTGTAAGGAAAAGGATACAAACCTATAGAGATAAAGAAGGTGTGTCGAAATACAATAGTAACTTATTTTGGCACACCTTTCTTTTTTTGTCTGTACCTTTCTGCTCCTACGGGGGTACCTGTACACATTTCCTACCTTCCACCTTCGGTCTATGGAGAGGAACGAAGACCGAACAAATACCGAACCGGGTACGAAGGAGGTAGGGAGCAAGAAGGACGTTGCAAGCATTAAGAACAGAATTTCATTGATAATGAAAGGCATGCAGGAAGAAAACGGACATAAGAATGTAAAGAATAAGATAATATCCGGATTACGCCTGTAAACATTCTTCAAACCTTCCGATTCAGGCACTTCATGCAACATATCCTTTCGTCATCCAATGCTGTAACCTAACCGTAATACAAACGCAAAAACATTGTCCCATCGCTGTAACGACCTTGTAACGCAGCTGCCCGACCTTTGCAGCGGAAAAAAGAACAACAAGTTACAAGCAAATGAGTACACGATTGGATTTAGGAAGAATCTTCTTCCTCATTTTACTTCTGACACTGATTACAATGACCGCCTTTGCAGGAACCGTCAAAGGCACAATTACCGACAGACAGACCAGCGAACCACTGACAGGCGCCACCGTACAAGTGGTGGGCACGTCGGTGGGCGCTGTTGCCGACTTGGATGGCAACTACACCCTGACGCTGGATGCCGGTACTTATACCTTATTGGTAAGATACGTAGGCTACAAAGATATTACCACCGAGAATGTGAAAGTAGGACGGGGTGAAACCATCCTCAACTTCGTCATGGATGCCGACACGCAGACCTTGGGCGAGGTTTCCGTCGTAGCGCGCAAGAACCTGGAGGGACAGCGCGCCCTACAGATGGAGCGCCAGAAAGCCACCCTCGCCATCGAGAACCTGGGCGCCAAGGAAATGACCTTGAAAGGCATCAGCAACGTGCAGGAGGGCGTGAAGAAAATCACGGGCATCTCCATCGCCTCGGCAGGACAGCTCATCGTGCGCGGTCTGGGCGACCGTTACAGCACCACCACCCTGAACGGGTTGCCGATTGCTTCGCCCAATCCGGACAACAAACTGATTCCGCTGGACTTGTTCCCCGCCAGCACGGTGCGCAACATCACGGTCAGCAAGGTGTACGAAGCAGGAGCGTTTGCCGACTACAGCGGCGCGCACATCGACATCAGCACGAAAGAAAACACAGGGAGCGACTTCTTCTCCATCAGCTTCAACGTGGGCGGACGCTTCAACACCCTTTTCCAAGACTTCTACAAGATGGACCAGCAAAGCTCCCTATTCCGCACACCGGGCATCGGCAGCCACTGGCTGAACATGCAACCGGGCGAGTTCAACGCAGCCATCAAGAATGAAAATCCGTTCAAAACAGACTTCGACGTAAAGAAGGTGACCAGCCTGCCCGAATTCGGAGGCAGCATCTCGGGAGGCAAAACATGGAACGTAGCCGGCCAAAAGCTCAGCCTGCTTGCCGCACTGAACGTCAGCAACAACAACGAAACCACGCTTGATGCCTTCTACCGCACGCTGGAGGCCGGGGGCACCACACGCAACTACTTCGACTACGACAAATACCGCCAGGAACTGCGCATCGGCGGACTTGCCAACGTAGGCTACACCTTGCGCAAAGCCGACCACATAGGCTACACGTTCTTCTACGCACGCAATGCGGAAAACAACTACATGTTGCGCCAAGGCCGTACGTACGATGAATCGGACCTGGTGGGCAGCAACTCGGTGACGCACATCTACACGTTGCAGAACCATCAGGTAAACGGCTATCACGAGCTGGGCGACCGCTGGTCGCTGAACTGGAGCGGCTCGTACAGCAAAACGAGCAGCGAGGAACCTGACCGCCGCCAAATCATGTTCCAATACAACCGGAACGGCGAACTGAACCTGTTCAAGCTGAACCGCCAGGAAACCATGCGGTACTTTGGCAATCTGGACGAAGACGAATGGGTGGGCGACCTGCGCAGTACTTACCGCTACGGTGAAAACAACCTGCTACGCTTCGGCGCCACCTACAAGGACAAGGGCCGCACTTTCCGCTCCACCCGCTTCTACTACAACTTCACGGGCTTCAACCCTGCCATCGGCAACATCTACACGCCCAGCCAGTTCTTGGGTTATGAAAACTTGGCCAACGGCGACTTCAGCATCACCTACGACCGCCAGCCCAAGGACCAGTACGATGCAGGCAGTACCATCTACGCAGGCTTCATCGATACCGAGTATTACCCGACAGAAGACTTCCTGGTTAACGTGGGCATCCGTTACGAGCGCAACAAGCAATGGGTGAACTACCACAACGATGGCGGACAGGCCGGACGGAATGAGCTGAACCAAAACGACTTCTTCCCGGCCATGAACCTGAAGTACACCGTCAACCGGAACAACAGTCTGCGCCTGTCGGTATCACGTACCGTCACCCGCCCCTCGTTCATCGAAATGGCGCCTTTCCTCTACCAGGAATCTTTCGGCGCCGCACAGATACGCGGTAACGCCGACCTGAAGAACGGCTACAACTACAACATAGACCTGCGCTACGAACGCTTCGAAGCCGAAAACCCCGAAAACATGTTCTCCATCACCGGCTACGCCAAGGTGCTGCAAGACCCCATCGAACGGACGCAGACACTGGCCGGCGGCGCCGCCGTACACTCGTTCCAAAATGCCGAAACGGGCATGGCAGCCGGCGTGGAAATAGAATTCCGCCGCGAGCTGTTCAAAGACTTCCGCCTGGGCGTGAACGGCTCATACATGTACACCAACGTGAAGCTTCCCGAAAGCGGCGTCTATACCAACAACCAGCGTGCCCTGCAAGGCGCATCGCCTTACCTGATGAACGCAGACTTGAGCTATGCGCCTACCTTCCGCAACAACGACCAACTGACGGCTACCCTGCTCTACAACCTGCAAGGCCCGCGCATCCATGCTGTAGGTATCTCCGGACTGGGCGACGAAAAGCAGGAAGCCCTGCATACGCTGGACCTCGTACTGACCTACAAGCTGAACGACCACTTCAGTCTAAAACTCGAAGCTACCGACCTCATCAACCAGGATGTGGTGTTCAACCAAGAGACCAGCGACGGCCGCATACTGGAAGTAGAACGCTACGAACGGGGCACCGGCATCCAGGTAGGCTTCAGCTACAACCTCTGACAGGATAACAGACAAACTAAAACCGAGAATACATAAACCAACAATTCATTCACTTATTAAACAAGAGAACGTATGAAAATGTCAAATCTGAAATTCTTGTCGATGGCAGCCATTGCAGCCATGACCATGTTTACCGCTTGCAGCGACGACGAACCGAACCCGAACCCCAATCCAAACCCCAATCCCGACCCGGATCCAACTCCCTCCACAGGAATCTACTCCTCCGAGCAATTCTTGGCAGAAGGCAACCACAACACCATCAACTTTGACTTCGCCGGCACGTTTACCAACGGTTTCTTCGGCACCATCAACGGCGGCACAGACATGAGCACAGTAGACAACTTCTTTGACGCTGCTGCCTACCAGGGAGCCATTGCAGCCGACAACGACTGGACCGCAGGCTGGATACGCACCGAAGGCAACGGTACTGAAAGCAGCGAAGATGCCGTCGAAGAGCTGACAGGCGATCTCACCGAAGACAAAACCCTGTTAAAAGACCAGACTTATGCGCTGAGTGGCAGCTACAACATCCTGAACGGCGTCACGCTGACCATCGAAGAGGGTGTGAAAATCGTAGCCATCGACGACAATACGACAGACTACATCCTAGTTCACCAAGGGGGCAAGATTATGGCCGAAGGCACAGCCGAGAACCCCATCGTCATGACCTCCGACCGTAAAGAGCCGGGCGCTTGGGGCGGCCTGCACATCTGTGGAAAGGCACATACCAACGCTGACGGTGAAGTTACGTCCGAAATTGGCAATGCTCCCTACGGCGGCAATGTGGAAGACGACAACAGCGGCACGCTGCGCTACGTGCGCATAGAGAACTCCGGCTATGCCCTCGACCCCGAACACGAAGCCAACGGCATCTCCTTCTATGGCGTAGGCAACGGAACGAAGGTGGAATACGTACAGGCATACAACGGCTCGGATGACGGCTTTGAGTTCTTCGGCGGCAGCGTGGACATCAAGCATGCCGTGGTCATCAACTGCACCGACGACAGCTTTGACTGGACCGAAGGCTGGAATGGCCGTGCACAGTTCCTCGTGGCCTACCAGACCATGGAAGAATGCGACTGCCTGATGGAGTGCGACAACAACGGCAATAACTTCGCCGCTGAACCGGTAGCCCATCCTACCATCGCCAACGTGACCCTGATAGGCAACGGCGGCGACGGCCAAGGTGTACGCCTCCGCGCAGGTACGCAAGTATCGCTCTACAACGCCCTCATCGCAGGCAAAGGCATGTGCCTGACCACCGAAACTGCTGAAACAGAACAGGCATTGGCCGATGGCAAGTCCGTGCTGAACTACGTCACCCTGGCTACCGACATCACCTGCAACGGGGACGAAGAATAAGCTACTTATTCCATAAACCTCTTATAGTTTACTGCACAACAAAAATGGGGCTGCGAAAATTCGCAACCCCATTTTCATTTATAGTTTTACAACGCCTGCAGCCTGTGCATGAGTGAGTCGCAAAGGAGGGTAAACTGCGGCATCAGTGCGGAGGCCACAGGCTTCTTGGGCTGCGATTTGATGAGCAAGGGATTGATGGGCTTGCCGTTCTCATGCACACGGTAGTCCAAGTGAGGTCCCGTGGAGAGGCCAGTGGAGCCTACATAGCCTATCACCTGCTTCTGCTTCACCGCATCACCAACCTTCAGTCCCTTGGCAAAACGGGAAAGGTGCATGTAGGTAGTGGTATATACACTGTTGTGGCGTATCTTCACATAGTTCCCGCCACCATTGGCCTGATAAGCCTTGGCGATGACACGCCCGTTTCCCGTAGCATAAACGGGAGTGCCCGTTGGGGCGGCATAATCCACACCGTGGTGCGCGCGGCGGCGTTTCAGTACAGGGTGGAAGCGACTGTTGGAGAAGCGCGAGGTAATGCGGTAATAGTCAAGCGGAGCCTTGAGGAAAGCCCCCTCCAGGCTGTTGCCGTGCTCGTTGTAATACAGTTCCTCGCCGTCCTGCGTGAAAGGGATGGCGTAGTAGGTGCTGTCGGCATGGCGGAAAGAGGCGGCCAGGACATGGAAGCTGTCCAACGCCTGGTCTTCCACATACTCCTGACTGTAAATCAGGCGGAACTCGTCGCCTTCCTGCAGGCCGAAGAAGTCAATGCTCCAGCCGAAGATGTTGGACATTTCCAGCGACAGTAACGGCGAAGCGCCCTGCTCCTGGATGGCCACCCACAGGGAACTGTTCAACACTCCTTTCAGCGACTTCTCCTTCCAGGTAACGGGATATTGCCCGCGGTAAACGTTAAAATCCCCCCGGAGGTCGAACACCACATAGCTGCGGGGAGATTCTTCATAAACCAGGTATTCGGTACGCGTACCCACGCTGTCACGCGTGTGGAAGGTGGCGTATGCCTGCCCCGCCTTCACGCGGCGTACATCGAAGATGCCCTCAGACCTTTTGTTGAGCTTGTGCACCTGCAAGGCGCTCATGCCGTGCCGTGCCAAGAGGTAGGACAAATTTTGCCCCGGTTCAATGATGCCGTAGTGTACGTCATACCGATCAATGGGGATGCCATATTTCAACGTGATTTCTTCCACATCGGTAGTGTCCGTCACCTCTACCTCATCCAAGGGCACACTTTCTTCCCCCGTGCGGGGAATAAACAAGACGGCAAGTACAAGCACTACCGCCACAGCCACCACGACGGGCAGCCAAAATTTCTTCTTCAATGCTTTCTGCATATTTCTGGGTTTACTATTTTTTATTGTTGGGAGTAAAGGATGTACTTTGCATCCGTTGCAAATCAAGCCCCGAGGGGGACTGGAATATGCGCAGCCCGAACTCCGGCACAATGGCCAGCACGTGGTCGAAGATATCAGACTGTATGTTCTCGTAGGGCACCCACTCCTTCACGGTAGAGAAGCAGTACAACTCCAGCGGAACTCCCTCTGCGGTAGGTTGCAACTGCCGCACCATGCAATGCAGGTCGCGGCTCACCACCGGCAGGCTGCTTAGGTAAGCCACCAGATAGGCACGCAGCACCCCCAGGTTGGTAAGCTGTTGCCCCTGCATCTGCTCCAAGTAAGGGGTGAGCAAGGGAATAGTATGGAAATGGGCTATCATCTCCGGCGTACAGAAGCGCACGGTGTTCACATCGATGTTAATGGAACGCTTGATGCGCCGCCCGCCACTGTCGCGCATGGCCTGCCAGTTCTCAAACGAGTCGCTCACCAAGGCATAAGGGGGTATAGTGGTAATGGTGTTGTCCCAGTTGCGCACCTTCACCGTGGCCAGGGTTACTTCGGTCACAATGCCGTCGGCGCCATGTTTGGGCATTTTTATCCAATCGCCCACTTTCAGCATGTCGTTGGCAGACAATTGCACACCGCTCACAAAACCCATGATGCTGTCTTTGAACACCAGCATCAGGATGGCTGCCGAAGCGCCCAGTCCCGTCAGCAATGCCCAAGGCGACTGCCCGATAAGCGTGCCCACCACGATAACCAGCCCTACAAACCAGCAGATGACCAGCGAGGTCTGCAACAGGCCCTTCACCGGGCGGCCACGCAAGGCTTCATGAGCACTGTACACTTGATACAAGGCACGCAGCAAGGCATCTACCAGCCACAGGAAACCCAGTTGCAGGCAAACCAGCAGGATGCGCCTCAGCAGATCCGTCCCTCCCGCCGTAGGCTCGGGAAAGGCTATCGGCAACAGGATATACGCCACCAACGGGGCTACAATATGGCTGATGCGTGTCATAACCTTGGGACTGAACAGCACGTCGTCCCACGTTGCCTTGGTCTTTTTCACCACATGCCCGATGGCAGGCAACACAAATCGCCGGCAAAGGATATCGGCAAGCAATGCCGCCAGCACTATCAAGAAGAAAGCCACTGCATTGTCTACGGCATTGGCTGTCGATGCGGGCACTCCCCACGACTGCAAACAGTGGTTTATGGTTTCCAGTATATTCATATTCAACATGTTTCAAGAAACTTCCGGATGTCTTCTCTCACCCATTGGTACAGGTACAGCTGCTTGTAGCCGCTGTTCTTGCGCAACATCAGGGATACGTTCACCTGGCTGTTCTCATAGCCGGTAAGCTCGTTATGGAACTGTTCGCTATGCTCTGCCAGGCGCTTGATTTCCTGCTCCCGTTCTCTGCGGAGCAACGTACAGATGGGCGTAAGCAGCTTCATCACCACGCTGTCCATCAAGTGATGCCCTTGGATGTACAGGTATGTCGTGTCCGGATCAAGTCCCAGCGGACGAAGCTTTTCGCCCAGTTGCCGTACCCTTTCCTCATGGCCGGGAAAACGGCGGCGCAATTCGCGCAACTTCCGCTCCACCGCCTGCTTCACCACATCCAGGCTGCGGTACGGATGGCGTATGTTGACCTCCTGCAAGCGGGTACAGGCATTGAAGTCATACATGGGGAACGTGTGCACATCATGCTTGCGGTAAAACCATACGTTCCACAGGAACAGCGGATAGATAATCTGCGAGTAACGCGAAAGGAAAGCATGGAAATCCACCACATGCCGGTCGTTCAACGTGGCCTGTACGCACACCTCATGCAGGCTGTCGGCATAGCACAGGTAGCTCTCTATGGCATAGCCATAAGTCTGGAAGATGTAAGGGCTCGAGTTGATTTTCCGCGACACGCCGGTAGCCCCTTGCAAAAGAAAGTCGTAGTCGCTGTCCACGCAAGCTATCAGGCTATGCCCCAGCTCGGCGGTGTTCAAGGTGTTCATCAACACCATCTTTTTCCCCTTGGCAAGCGAGGTAGCCGACGGCAGCATCACCTGGAAATAGTGTTCATCGTCCTCAAACTCCGACAACAGCGTGCGCCAGAAAGCCACGTCATCATAGCTCTCCACATAGGCCACAATGCGGCGCCGTGCCTTCTTGGATTTCATACGGTGGGCAGCATCCAGGTAAGCGGAAGTCAGGTTATCGCGCAGGGAAGTAGCCACGGCAGTTACGGTTTAACAGGGGTAGACAATGTAGAGATGTCGCTCACCTCGGTCACGGCGTCCAGCCATCCTTCCATGATGACGGCAGGCGAATGGGTGGTCAGGATAAGCTGCAGGTCCGGATTCAGTTCACGTATCATGCCGATGAGTTTCTGTTGCCACTCAATGTGGAGCGATGCCTCCGGCTCGTCCATAAACAGCACGCTGTGACTGCCCTCGCGCACCAGCACGGTCAACAGGATAAGCACCATCTGCTTTTCGCCCGACGACAGGCGGTAAGGCGAAAGCCGCTCGCCGTTCTGGTAGAACACAATGTCATTGCTCTTGCGGTCTATCGTCTTGCCCGTATAGCTGAACAGGTGGTCTATCATGTCCTGGAACTTCCGTTTGGGCACGGAGAGGGTAGGTGCTTGGGCACGCTGCTCATCGGTGCCGTTCAGCAGCTCTATCATTTTGTTGCCCACGTTCACCTGGTAGTCCAGGTAACGGCGCTGCAACAGGTACAGTTGCCAGTCCAGCTCCGATTTCACCTCAGGGTCCGCCATGCGTGCCGTAAAGTCGCCCGTCACCAGGGGGCGGTCGTAGCTGCGGATTACATCGTAAGGGATGTACGTTGCCTCCGGCTTGTCGAAGCACACCCGCACCCCGTTCCGCTCATCCGCCTTCACCTCGCCCGAGGTCTGCTCCAAATAAAGCACCGAACGGTTCAGGATGGTAGTCTTCCCCACCCCGTTGATGCCCGCCAGGATGTTCACATCGGGGCGCAGGTCCCAGGCAATGTCAAAGCGATGCCACAGGCCGTGTATCTCTATGCGCTTTATGTAGTTGGCTTGTATTTCCATAACCGGCTTCCTTTCATTTTTCCAAGGCAAAAATAGACAAACGAAATGAGAAAAGCACTACCTTTGCGCCTGTTTTTTCAGAAAGAAGACATCATTTTTCAGGATTAATCATAGCATGAACAAAAACCTGCAAGGGCACCTGCTTGCCCTTTTTGCCAACGTACTGTGGGGATTAATGGCACCCATCGGCAAGTCTGCGCTCGCCGAGTTCTCCCCTTTGGCAGTCACCACGTTCCGCATGGTAGGCGGGGCTGCCTGCTTTTGGCTGCTCTCCTTGTTTTGCAAAAAAGAGCATGTCAACCACCGCGACCTGTTTACCTTGTTTTTCGCAGCCCTGTTCGCCCTGGTTTTCAACCAAGGGGTGTACATCTTCGGGCTGTCACTCACCTCGCCTGTCGACGCCTCCATCGTCACCACCACGCTCCCCATTGCCACCATGATCATAGCCGCGCTCTACCTGAAAGAGCCGGTTACCGGCAAAAAAGTGCTTGGCATTTTCTCCGGAGCCATGGGTGCCCTCATCCTTATCCTCAGCAGCCAGACCCCTTCGGGCGGAGGCAGCATCTTAGGCGACTTGCTATGCCTGACGGCCCAACTCAGTTTCTCCATTTACCTGACTGTATTCAAAGGATTGTCCCAACGCTACTCACCGGTCACGCTGAACAAATGGATGTTTGTCTACGCCTCCATGTGCTACATTCCTTTCTCTTACCGCGACATCGCTTCCATCCGGTGGGAAGCAACGCCCGTCGACGCTATCCTGCAAATAAGCTACGTTGTGCTTGGCGGCACGTTCTTGGCCTATATCTGCCTGATGGCCGCACAGAAACGGCTGCGCCCCACCGTGGTCAGCATGTACAACTACATGCAGCCTACGGTAGCCTCCATTGTTGCCGTAGCCATCGGGATGGCCACCTTCAATGTGCAGAAAGGCATTGCCGTGATGCTGGTATTCCTGGGCGTCTACTTCGTCACCCAAAGCAAATCGCGCAAGGATTTCGAGAAAGCCGGGAAAGAGGTCTAAGTCAGCCCTGCTTCGTTATCTCCGCAAAATACGTGTCCAGCAAGTCCTTGGCCGCCACAAACGATGACAGGTTGCCTGCCAGTACCTGCCGCTCCTTCCCCTCCAGCATCGCCTCGATGCGCGGGTTATGGTAAAAGCTGTCGCGCAGGTGCTCGTTGATGGTTTCATACATCCAATATTTACTTTGCTCGTTGCGGCGGTACTCAAAGTAGCCGTTCCCCTTCACGAAGTCGATGTACCGGTATATCATGTCCCAAATCTCCTTCACGCCCCGGTTGTAGAAGCCCGAGTAGGTCAGCACCTCCGGCGTCCACCCGCTCTCGGGAGCAGGAAACAGGTGCAAGGCGTT
Organism: uncultured Bacteroides sp.; assembly: GCA_944321495.1. Lineage (GTDB taxonomy): Bacteria > Bacteroidota > Bacteroidia > Bacteroidales > Bacteroidaceae > Bacteroides. The sequence goes on from CALULP010000013.1 coordinate 12,220, forward strand.
GCGGAATTGCGTGGCTGCCAGCTTCGCGGGCTCCAGGTTGTCGCCGTCCGCCTTGTTGATGACAATGCCGTCCGCCATCTCCATGATGCCGCGCTTGATGCCCTGCAACTCATCGCCCGTGCCCGCCAGTTGGATAAGCAGGAAGAAGTCCACCATGCTGTGTACCGCCGTCTCGCTCTGTCCCACGCCTACGGTCTCCACAAAAATCTTGTCGAAGCCCGCCGCCTCGCACAGCACGATGGTTTCCCGTGTCTTGCGCGCCACGCCGCCAAGGGAACCTGCCGAAGGGCTGGGACGGATGAACGACTTGGGGTGCACGGACAACTTCTCCATCCGCGTCTTGTCGCCCAGGATGCTGCCCTTGCTCCTTTCGCTGCTGGGGTCGATGGCCAGCACCGCCAGCTTGCCGCCGTACTGTTCCAGCACATGCAACCCGAACACGTCTATGCTCGTGCTCTTGCCGGCGCCCGGCACGCCGCTGATGCCCACACGGATGGAGTTTCCCGAATAGGGCAGGCAGCGTTCTATCACTTCCTGTGCCACTGCCTGGTGCTCGAGCCGCACGCTCTCCACCAGCGTCACCGCCTGGCTCAACACCGTGACGTCGCCTTTCACGATGCCCTCCACATACTCCGCCACCGAAAGCACGCGCTTGCGGGGCTTTTTCTTCAGGTAAGGGTTGACGGAGGAGGGATGCTCCACGCCTTCATTGACCACCAGCCCTTTGTAGGCTTCATTATTTTCGGGATGTTCCATAGCTGTGTGTTTTTAATGTTTTATCTCAATGGTGACCTTGGGTTGCGCAGGGTCGTTGGTTATCATGAGCAGGCGCAGGGGACGCCTCCGCTTGCCGATGTGTTTCTTATGCACGGTGATGCGCAAAGCCGCGCTTTCGCCCGGCTGCAGCACATTCTTCTTCATGCGGACGCCCACAGCCGGATGGAACACCTGCAGCTTGCTGATGACCAGCGGCGAACGCCCGTTGTTGGTCACCACAATGTCTTGCCGTGCCTTCGACTTCCGCGCCAGCGCTTCCGACAAATCCAGGCGTTGGGCAGAAAGGCCGATGGAAGGTGCGGCGGCTTTCTCGGCTGCCGTCAATGCGGAGAAGTCGGGCAACAGCACCACCGATACGGGCAGTTCATTGTCCTCCCCTACCTTGTCGCCCGCAAAGCGCGACAGGTAGACGGACGATTGCGTCAGTCCCAAGTCCGCCAGCTTCTCCGACAACAAAGTCAGGCTGATAACCCCTTGCTCGCCCTCCTGCAATATCGCCGGCTCGGCTTTCGCCTCCAGGTACGAAGGCAGGTGCATCAGCACAGGCTCGTAGGGCTGCCCCGACAGGTTCGCCACGCCCAGCCTCATCACCGGGTGTTCGCCGTGGTGCACGTCAGGGAAGTCCAGCTCCTCGCGGTCGATGCGTATCTGCCCTATCAGGTAGGGATGGCTGTGCGTAAAGTCCGTTATCTTCCTCACCACCTGTCCGGTAAGCCGCAGGTACACCAGCTCCGGGTCGGTGTTGGTAGACACCGCCACCCACTTGTTGAAGTGTCCCAGCGCCTCGGCGTCAAACGTCACGCTCATCGTGCCCTTCTCGCCGGGGGCGATGGGCGTGCGCGTCCATTGCGTCGCGGTGCAGGCACAGTCCGGCTCTACCCCGGTCAGCACCAACGGCTGGTCGCCCGTGTTCGTGATGTCGTATTGGGCAGTCACAGGATGCTTCCACTCCACTTGCCCGAAACGGTACTCCTCCGTGTTCGAGGTAAAGCGGGGCTGGGCTGCCGCCCATACCGCCCAAAGCGACAGATATAACGTAACAATCGTCTTCCTCATGTATTACTTCCTATTGAAAATTTTCGCACAAAAATAGAGTTTTTCCCCGAGAGAAGCAATAAATCCGCACAAGGATTTCATGCCTTCCCCCTCCCTATTCCACCGTCAGCGTGCCACCCGCCGAGTGGGATGAAAACTCGGGAGCATAGGCGCATTGCAAAGTGGCAAGCCCGGTTTCATAAATGCCGGCGCGCGCCACGCGGTAGCTCGACTCCAGCACATAGGTACCCTTGCCCAGCCCGTCGAAGAAGAAGTTGGTGACGGCATCCTTTACCTCCATGTAGTAGCCTATGCCGTTGCCCAAGCGGTAGCCCGAGAGTGAGCCTACCGGCTCCAGGCAGGCGGCACGGCTGTCCTTCAGCTGCACGAAGTCCATGGCACGGTCGGTACGGAGGGTGATGCGCGACACTACCTTGTCGCCCACCTTCACCTTGCCTGCCTCTGCCACAGGCTGCAGCGTCTTCTTGCCGTCGGGGGCAAGACGCTCCACGTAGAGTTTCTTCTCCACGCTGAGGGGGCCGCCATGCTGCTTCACGTCGGCAATGGGCGACAGGTATTGGGCATAGACGGCTCCCCAGGCTATGCCCTCGTCGCGCTTCTCCACGGTGATTACCTTTGCATCGGTCACGGGGCTTTCGGCATAGGTTTTCTTGACATACGACAAGCCGGGCACCGCCTCCGCACCTTGGGTCTCAAGGGTTTCGCTACCCAACGTGATGCGCACGTCCCCGCGATGCTGGGTCAGGTCCTCCCCTTGGCAAAGCAAGGCATAGACAGCGTCGGCAGTAACCACGGGCGATGTCCACGAGGTGGCCTGCTTCTGCTTCAGCAGCCAGAGCTTCATTTCCTCAAGCAACGCGTCGTTCCCGCCCGCCAGGCGCAGGGCCTCCATCGCCGCCACGTGGGTAGGCACAGGCATCATGCCCCAGCGGTAAGGGGTATCGTTGAAGGCGAAGTGCGCGCCCAGTTCATCTTCCTGCACCAGGTGCTCGCGCAGGGAGGCAATGAAATCACCGGTTTCCTTCCGGTTGCCCTTCAGCAAGATGACGGCAGCCTGCGCCTTGACGCCCATGGAAGAGGTAGCGAGTTCGTTCTTTACTTTGGGGAAGAAGTAATCGTAAGCCGCCTTGGCAGATGCGGCAGGCTGCGCATCCTCCAGAGCCAGGAGGTAAAGCCAGTCCATCGCCGCGCCGGAGAGGGCGGTTACCGGAGTGCCGCGCCGCTCGGCTTGCAGGCAACGGCGATATTCTTCCACCGCCTCATCCGCCAGGTAGCCCAAGGCTTCCCGTTTCATGGCCTCCGCGTCGGCATCCAGCGGGGTTCCCGTCAGCAGCGGCAGGCGCGCCAACAGGGTGGCGATATAAGTAGTCATGTATCGGTTGCCCGGCATCCCTTTGTACCACGACCAGGCGCCATCCTCCCCTTGCAGGTCCTTCAGGCGGGACAGGGCGGAGAAGATGCGGTTGCGCTGTTGGTTCACGTCAAACAGCACGGCGATGCGTGCCCGCTGCTCGGACTCCGTGGTAGCTTCCAGCAACCAGGGGGACTCAGTCAGCAGGATGTTTTTCACCTCTTGGTTCTGCTCCAATTGGCTGAGGAAAGTCTCTGGTGAAGCGCCTGCTGCCTGCCAGCTGTCAAACACCGCCCGGATGCGCGGATTGCTGTCGGCAATATATCCGGCCAAAGAGTTGGCATACCACGCCACCGCCCACGCCACGGCGTTATCCGTTTCCTGTTGGCTCAACGAGGGCAAGGCTTGCACGGCATACCACGCCGGGTTGCCGGTAAACTCTACCGTCAGCCGGCGGCCGGTGGCGGTAGGATTGTGCCGGTTGAACAGGCTATCTAAGCTGAACGTGCGGGTTTCCTTGCCACGGACGGGCAGGGGCAGCGTCTCGGTAAGGTATTCCTTGTTGCTCAGTACGGGCACCAGGTGCTGCTCGCCGTCGCTGAAACGCCCCCCGTCGGCTACGATGCGCACGCCCAGCAGGTCGTAACGGTCGTCCACCTCAAAGGCAAAATCCACGGTGCCCGTTCCCCCGGGCGTCACGGAGAACGCCTGCTTGCGTGTCAGGACGATTTCCTCCGTGGCGGGGTCAAACAGCGTCAGCACCGCCTTGCCCTTCATGGCCTCTTGCGTCCGGTTGGTTACCTTCGCGGCAATCTGCGTCCGGTCGCCCGTGCGCAGGAAGCGGGGCATGTTGGGCGTCAGCATGAACTCCTTGGAAGAGACTGCCGAGGCCTCCACTTGTCCGGTCATCATGTCCCGGGTGTGCGCCCAGGCGCGGAAATTCCATGTGGTCAGGCTCTCGGGCAGGGTGAAAGAGATAACCACCTCGCCTTGCTCGTTGGTGCGCAACTGGGGATAGAAGAAAGCCGTCTCGGCAAAGTTGGTGCGCAAGGCTATCTCCGCGGCTGACTGCCCCACCGACACCACGGCCTCTTCGCTCAACACGGCAGCATCTTGCGCCACCATATTGAAAACTTCGCCGGCTTCCTCCGCCTCTGCCGCAGGAGCGGCCATAGCCACCCCGTTTACAGCCCCCGTCAGGCTCTTGGCCATTACACGGCCATAGCCCCTTATCGTAAATTCTACAGGCAAGGAGGGGGCATAAAACCGGTCGAAATCATACGACGGCACTTCCCACCACTTGACGGGAGCATAGTACATCAGCATCTCACGCCCTGCATAATCTACATTACGGGAGAAATAAGGCAGGTAATTATCGACATAGAAGCCCAAAGACTGCCGGTTGGGGTACAGTTGGTCGAGCGAGGCGTCATACATCGTGGCAAGCAGTTCGGCGGCAGCCGGAAGTCCTTGGGGTGTCTTCACCACCAGCCGCCATTCTTCTTCCTGTCCCGGGCGCAGACGGTCGCGGAACACCTCCCACTTCAAGTCGAGGGTACGCTCAGGCTGTTTCTTTTCCAGCACCGCCCGCTCTGAATAAACGGCATTGTTCTTCACGAAAGTGAATACGACAGAGATGCCTTCGCCGTATTTTTCCTGATAGGGGTACTCCAAGCGGACAAGGCTATCATCCAACGCCAGGGTGCGGTTCTCTATGCGCCCTTCCTTACCAAAGATGTCGACAAACACATAAGCGTCTTTGCATGTCGTACCGAAGTACACCACAGCCGGACGGCCGGGCTCAAACTCAGCCCTGTACTCGTATAAGAACGGCTCATCGTAGCCCTCCAGGCGCGTATCCTGGCGGGAGAACAAATAGACATCCGTCTGATTGGTTCCGGGACGGGTCATTTCTTCCCCGCCGCCGTCCAAAGCAGACAGCACCAGGCGGTAGCATCCCGAGGGCAACTGCTTCCAGTCGGACAGGGCAACCCGTTGCCCCGACACAAACGTGCCCTCAGCAGCCGGCATCCCGTCTACCCCTTTCACGTTAAAGTCCTTGATGGGATATAAGCGATAGGTGCCTGTCCCGGTCAGCGTGCTGTTATTCTCATTCCGGATGGTAAACACGGCAGAAAGGGAATCGTCTTTGCAAAGGTTTTTGTCCAGCTCCGCCACAAAGCGGTAAGGCCAACGGGAAGCCCTCAGGGCATAGTCGGCGCTTTGCGTCTCGCCTGCCCCGTCCGTCACCGTAACCGAGATATTGAATGAAGCATCGTCGCCCTCCGCCTTTTCCAGCGCCACCGGAATGGTAAAGGCTCCCGAGGCATCCAAGGCCACGGTGTCCGCCTTCAGCATCTCGCCCAATGCCGAGCGAAGCTGCCATAGCTCTCCACGCTTCACCGTGTACGTCAGCGGCACCTCCTGCACCGGCACCCCGTTGAACGACTCCACCTTGCCCGTCAGCATCAGGGTGTCGCCCAGCCGGTAAGCCTCCTCTACCGGGTTGAACACAATGGAGAACGACGGCCGTTTGTACTCCTCCACACGGATGGATGTGGAAGCCTCGCCGGGCACCTCAAGGGTAAAGCTGCCGTTCAGGCAGGAGGACGGCAAAGCGAAAGTAGCCGCAAACGAGCCAAACTCGTTGGTACGCACTTCCTGCACCGACAACTCTTTGCGGTTGGCGTCCAGCAGGCGGAGGGTATAGCCCTTGCCTTCCAGCACCCGGGCGTCGGCCTTCAATGCCTTGTAGGCAACGCCTTTCACATATACCCTTTGCCCCGGGCGGTAAATGCTGCGGTCGGTCAGCAGCGTCAGGTGTTCCTTTGCCTCCTCGTCTGCGGTTCTCCGCAAGCCGTTGTGGTAAATGCGTTGCGCAGGCAGGAAGGTATCGTCCCCCTTGCCCGCGGTATAGGTGCACACCTTGCTGTCCCAAGCTACTACTGCCGTGCCCTTCGCGTCGGTCAACACCTCAGTATAGAGCGTGCGGTTCTTTCGATTGTAACCGGTATAGAAAGACACCTTTGCCCCCTGCACCGGATGCCCGCTCAGCCCGTCCACCACGGTCACCTCCACCCGGTTGTCCGGCAAGGGCAAAGTAAGCGTCCGCAACCGGCTCACCGCCAGCAGGCAGGCGTCGGCCGCCGCACCTTTCGCTTCAGGACACACCTGCAGCACGTACACGCCGGGAGCCTCCGGCACCTTTATCCGGAAAGTGGTGTCGGACGACTGGTACACGTTCTCCTCGCTCCAGGCTCCCAAGTCAAAGGTTTGGGAAGAAAGTTTCCGGGCATGTCTCTTATAAAAATCCTTGGCCTCCAGGTCTACGGCCTCCCAAGGCATCTCGCGGAAATCCGTCCGGTAAATATTCAAGGCAAAGGCCTCCAGGTTGCGGTACGTGGCAAGCAGTTCTATCGTGTTGCCCGGATAAGCGCGTCCGTCAGCCTGTATGCGCAAAGAGGGCTGCAACAGGGTCGCCCGCAAATTCTTCAGTTTGTTCACCCGCTTGTCGGAGCCGTACCTCCCGATGCCCTCCTCGCACACGCGCAACGCCTCGGCGTAGCGCGCCACCTCGCCATCGGACAGCAGTTCCGCTTTCCGGATATACACCTCCACACATACTTCGCGTTCCCCGTGGCGGGCTATCATCTCGTCCAGTCGTTGCAGGCACTCCGCGCGCTCCCCTGCACGGGCATCCTCCGGCAAGGCTTCCACTCCCCCGCCGTCCAGCTTCCATTGCCAGTAGTCCAGCAGGACAAGCAGCCGGGCATCTTCCCGCCCGGGCATCCCCGCATAAACATCTGCCATCCGTTGGTAAGTCTCGTTCACGCGGGCGCACAACAGGGAGTCACTGCCCAGGCCCAGCAGGATGCGGTAGTTCTCCACCGCCCGCCGGCCCAGCAGGTGATACATGTCGTGCCCGTAGAAACGGCTGCCGTCTTCTTGCTCCACAAAGGGCACATAGTCGTCCGTGACCGCCGCCGTCAGGTCCGTCCCTTGCAAAGACGCCCGCAGGCAGGCATCCACCTTCCGCACGAACTGCCCCGCGCTCCACTCGCGGATGTCGGGCGAAGGCGTTTCCTCGTCCACCTCCGTGCGGACAGCCAGCTGATAGCGGTTGCCCGCCGCATAGCCGGCATATCGTCCTGCCAGCAGCGAGTACAGCACCGCCTGCGTCACCGCGTTGTCCTCCTCCTGCGCCCATTGCTCCAGGGCAGCCAGGTTGGCATACAGGCTGTCGGGCGTCAGGTACTCCCGGTAGGCGTCGCGGCACTCCGTGGCCTTCAGCATCTGCGCGGCGTTGCGCTCCTCCAGTCCTTTCCGGTAGATTTCACCGGTCAGCTCTATCACCGTCTGGGGCAGGCTTTTCTCCCGCGCCTGCTCCACCTGTTTCCATAACTTGTCGTACGACTGCCCGTACGAAGACATTACTAAGCTGAACATCACAAAGAACAATACCCATTTTTTCATAATCCAATCCATTTAGGCAATTCAGGCAATGCGCCTTTCCATTATGCAGAACAAAGGTGCGGATTTAAATCCTAACAAATGTTCATTCCCGCTTAAATTTTCTTGCTAAGACAAAAAAACCGCACTTCCCGGGAATACTTTTCCCAAGGAATGCGGCATCCATCTACTTGAAAATTAAGACACTATTTGTAAAGTCACTCGCCGGTGTAGCCCATGGACAGGGCTTCGTTTCTGCCCATTGTGGCCAAAGCGGCCCGCAAGGCTCTCATGAATTTCTTTTTCATCTTTTCCATTTTTTGTTATCCTGTTTGTCCGTCTTGGACGCCGCAAAGATAAGCATTGCCAAGGATTAAGGACACAGAGCGCCCGGGAAAATGCGTAGGACATGCATTTCTTGACGTGGGTCAAGAAAATAGGTTTCCCGAGGCATCAAAATACAAAGTTCTCCTCCCATTCTGACACGCCCCCATATTGTTAAATATTATAAATAATCAGCAGAAAACGGTTGTAATACTTTTTTCTTTCAAATAAATCAACAACATTTGCGAAAACAAAACAACAAACAACGGCCATGAAGAATAGCTATGAAGACGTGCAATACGCTGCAGAGCACCTTATTTGCGAGAACTACGCCATGGGGGCGACTGCTATTTGGGGAACCCACCACCTGGAAAACGGCGAGATGATTTGCCAGGAGAGTCTGAGCCGCTCCGTCCTGGCCTACGTGCTGGAGGGCTGCATCTGCGTAAGCTTCGCGCACTACTCCGAATACCCCGTGCCGGCAGGGCAAATCCTGCTGGTGCCCGCCAACGAGAACTTCTGCGGAAAAGCCTTGGGCGACTGCAGAGTGATTACCTGCGCGCTCTGCGGAGAAATGGCGCTCTGCAACAAGTTCTCCCTCAAGATGCTTGCCCCCTACGCCGAAAGCCTGCCGCCCACGGACGCCCCCGCCACCCTGCCTGCGACGCCCATACTCAAGGACGGGCTGGAACTGGCCTACCGCGTCCTGTCCACCAAGCTGCTCTGCATCCACTACCAACGCATCAAGCGCGAAGAGTTCCTGCTGATGCTGAGGGGCTTCTACAGCAAGGAGATGCTTGCCGCCTTCTTCAAGCCCATCCTGGGCAACACGTACAACTTCAAGGAAAAGGTAATCCACGAATCGGCAGACGTAGGCACCGTCAAGGAGCTGGCCACCCGCCTCAACATGTCCGCCTCATCGTTCAACCGCAGGTTCCAGGAAGCCTTCGGGGAACCTGCCGGCCACTGGCTCATCCAGAAAAAGAAAGAAAACATCATGCGCGACATCCTGGTGGGCGGGCATACCGTGGCAGAGCTCGCCGAAAAACACGGCTTCACCACCAACTACTTCATCCGCTTCTGCAAAGACCACTTCGGCCAGACACCCGCCGAGCTGATGAAAACGCAAGAGAAACAGTTGAGAATTGAGAATGAAGAATTAAAAATTTAAAATTAAGAGGGCAATCTCCCAAGAGGAAAATCAAGATGCCAAGACAGAAATGCAACGGACGGCAACGCCGTCCAATTATGCTTAACCGAGAGGGTGTATCAAAATAGGGTATAGTACGGATTCCCCTCCTCCCGGGAGGTTGCCCTCCCCCGATAACGGGGGAGATAGGCGTAGCCGGAGGGGGTAGGTGGCACGAAGTGACGGGGTGGTAGGCAATTCTAACACCTTATTTTCAGCAGGTTATCTTTTTACCTACCACCTCCCACTTCGGGTACTCCTCCTCCCAGGAGGAGGAGAATTCTGTTACCACTGCATTTTGATACAACCTCAATGAAGTTACCGTTGCATTTTAATACACCCGCCTCACACCCACACACCACACACGCCAAATTCCTCCCCGCAGAAAACAACCGGCAACCCATATCACCAATAGCCTGCACCACCGACAAGCAACATAACCAACAGACCTCATAATTCTTCATTCTTAATTCTTAATTCCTTACATTCCCCCTCCCTACCCCCTCCTTACCTTCTCCTTACCCGCTCCTTATCTGCTCCTTTTGTCCGCCTTCGCTATGGAAAGGAAAAAGAACGGACAAAGTACGCCCCATGTACCTTCCGGGACAAAGGGGGTGGTTGAAAATCGTAGTTTTTTGAATGATTTTCGTAGCATTGTTTATCCTTTCCTAACCTAACTTTGCAGCCGCAAACGAATGGTCTAATACATATACATCAAGACATTTACAAAAGCGAGGCATACCGAAAGGGCTGCCAAGGATACAAAAAACCAAGTTAAACAAACGGCATACCACAAATATCAAAGCCAATGAAGAAATTAATCGTTTGCCTGACGGCCGCCATCGGCATGACACTGTCTGCCGCACAGGCGCAAGACGTGGCAATCAAGACCAACGCCCTCTACTGGCTGGCAACCACCCCCAACGTGGGACTGGAAGTAGCCATGGGCAACCAATGGACGCTCGAACTGGCCGGCGCATACAACCCGTGGACATTCAAGGACAACAAGCGCATGCGCTTCTGGCTGGCACAGCCCGAAGCGAAATACTGGCTGTGCGAAAAGTTTGAAGGACACTTCCTGGGGCTGCACCTGCACGGGGCACAGTTCTACGGCGGATTCACCGACAAGCTGTACGACGGCTACCTTGCCGGGGGAGGCCTGACCTACGGCTACGACTGGATCCTGTCGCCCCACTGGAACATCGAGGCGGCCATCGGCGTGGGCTACGCGCACCTGTGGTACAAGGAGTCGCCGCGCATCGATTGCATCAAGTGCCGCACGGACAAGCAGAAGAACTACATCGGCCCCACCAAGGCAGCCGTTTCCATCATTTACCTCTTTTAAACGGGAACAAGTCATGAAACGATTCAGCAACATACCCCTCTACATCGTGGCAGGCACGGCGACAGCCGCCCTGCTGTGCGGATGCGCGGCAAGGCGCGCGGCCACGCCGCTCACCGTCAGCCCGCAGGCTGCCGTGCTCTCGTCGGACAGCGCCAACCGCGTGGACATGGACCTCACCATACACGTGCCGCAAGGCTACCTGGCACGCCGCGCGCGGATGGTCATCACCCCGCAGCTCATGGTCAACGACACGGTGGCCGACGAATACCGCCCGCTGGTGGTCGACGCCCCGATATACGACAAGAAACGGACACGCCGCGAGACGCTCGAAGACGACTTCCGTGACCCCTACGCCGACGTGCGCCGCACGCAAGCCAACCGCAGGGAAGCCTTCGACCTGGCCTACCGCCAGACGGTCACCCTGCCCCAGGGCGTGGCAGTGGCACGCATACGCGCCGTAGTATCCGAGGACGGCTGCGGCCAATGCACGGGCATCGACACCATCGACCTGGCCGCCATCAGCAACCCCATCACGCTGATGCCCGAACCCCGGGAAGCCCTGCACGTGGCATGGATGGACCCGGAGTTCGTCATCCGCCCCAAGGTGCGCAGCGGACGGGGCGAGGCGCGCCTGCAGTTTGCCATCAACCGCTATGACATACGCCTCGACATGGGGCGCAACCGCGCCGAGCTGGACAGCATGGTAGCCACCCTGCAACCCGTGCTGACCGACTCGCTGGCCACCATCAACAGCATCGAAATCAACGGCATGGCGTCTGCCGACGGCTCGTTTGCCACGAATACCGCCCTGGCACGCAACCGTGCCAACGCCGCCATGCAATGGCTGGTGGCACGCCTCAAGGTACCCGCCGCCGTGCGCCGCCTCATCAAGACCGGCTCGAAGCCCGAGGGCTGGGAACCCGTGCTGGCCGCCATGACCGCCGACGGGAACCCCGACTCGCTGGCTGTGAAGCACATCCTGGAAACCTACACCGAGGGCAACGACGACGTGCAGGAATACTACATCCGCCGGCTGCCCTGCTGGGGCGACATCCGCCAGAAATACCTGCAGAAAGACCGCCGGGTGGAATACATTTACACGTACACCCTGAGGAGCTTTACCGACGACGCCGAGCTGCTGGCCATGTACCGCACGCGCCCCGACGCCTTCAACGAGGACGAGCTGCTGCGCGTGGCATCGCTGGCACAGACCGACGGGCAGCGCATGGAGGTGTACCGCACCATACAGCACTACTTCCCGCAAAGCCAGGTGGCCGCCAACAACCTGGCATCGCTCTACCTGAGGCAGGACCGCGAAGACGAGGCAAGGCGCGTGCTGGCCACGCCCGACAAGCTGGACCCCGAAGTGCTTAACACCCTCGCCGCCACCTACATCTACGACGGCAACTACCAGCGCGCCATCGAGCTGCTGCGCGACGTAGACCTGCCGCAGGCACGCTACAACCGCGGACTGGTGATGGCCAAGTTGCGCCGCATAGACGAGGCATACGAGCTGCTGGCGCCCTACAAGGACCTGAACAGCGCCATCGCCGCCCTCAGCACAGGACACAACGACGAGGCACGCCAAGTGCTGGACGCCCTTGAAGACCACAGCCCGCTGGCCCAATACGTGCGCTGCCTGGCCGCCGCACGCCTGGGCGATGAAGCCACCTTCTTCCGCTGCCTGCCGGACGCCTGCAAAGGGCAACGCCTGCGCGAACGCGCCAAGCAGGAGCCCGACTTCGACGCCTACCGCGCCGACAGCCGATTTAAGTCAGCGATTAGTGATTAGTGGTTAGTGATTAATAAGTATCACACAATGATTAGCGATTAGAGATAAGAGATTGCATGATGAAACGAATACACATACTCCTGCCCCTCTGCCTCGCCCTGGTTGCGGCGCTGGCGTCGTGCATCCGCGAGGAGCTGCAGCCCTGCCCGCCGCTCAGCGTGAAGATAGGCATTGAAGACAAGAACTACGTCAACATCGACGAAGTGGCGCAGCTGACGGGGGGACTCGTGAGCCGGCTGGACGAGAACCTGCCCTTCCGCAGCTACATACAGAAACTATACTACTCGCTCTACTCCATAGACAGCGCCAAGGTGGTGTTGACCCGCCACCTGCACGAGGTGCAGGGCGACGCCAAGGAGGCCACCGCCTACCTGCCCGAGGACCTGGGCTTCGGGGAATACGTGCTGGTGGTGTGGGGCAACATTGACAGTGAAGACGGCATACAGCGCAACGGCGCCGCCTACGACCTCCACACGGAGCACGTGGCGGGCTACGACGTCTACATGACGTGCGACACGCTGCTCTACGACGACACCCACTACGACTACACCGTGATGCTGGAGCGCGTCAAGGGGCAACTGCTCATCGAGGCGAAGAAACTGCCCGCAAACATCCGCCGCTCGCGCAAGGCGGTGAGCAGGGTGCACGGCGGCGTGGACTACCGCTTCCGCTACGAAGGGGGCGAGGGCGAATACCTGGTGACCGACTACGACCTGGAGGAACTGACGGTGCAACAGGGGCATGCCCTGAGCCGCACGGCCGTGGCGCCCACGCTGGACGATGAGGAAGACAGCGGGCTGTACCTGCGCTTCTTCGACGACGCGGACGCCGAGGAGCCCGTGCGGCAGGAGGACAACCTGCCCGTGCTGATGGAGCGCAACAAAATCACCTACCTGCAATACCTCTACGACAACGGCGCGGGCGAGGCAGAGGTGCGCGTGTGGCTGGATGACCACTGGGAGGTGCTGCACAACCTGAGTATAGAAAAATAGCTTACAAATAAAATAAAACGTAATTTACAAATCTATTCCTTTTTATTAAAAACAAGTAGTACAATGAAGAAAATTTATTTCTTTGCAGCCCTGGCAGCCACGCTGGCCATGGCTGGATGTAGCAACGAAGATTTCGTTAACCCGACCGACCCGACCAACCCCACACTGGGAGAAGGCATCGTAACCATCGGGCTGACAAACACCACCACGCGTGCGGCAAGACCCCTCGGCAGCTCGGCTGCGGCAAACAACGTGAACAGCGTAAAGCTGGTAGTGCTGAAGGACAACAGCGGTACTTATAGCGAAGATACCAACGTCAAGATTGACGGTGATAACGACATGGTTATCAGCTGGACTGCCCCCACCGGCGAAGCTCCCTCGGAGAACGGGCACAAGACGTACAAGGACGTGAAGCTGACCGGACTGACTAAGAGTGCAAAATATAAGATTGTAGCTTATGGGTACAATGCAGAGGACGCAGGTGGCGCAGCGGCTTTCACTGCCACTGCAACGTCAAGCGATGCCGCCGTATTTGAGGTAGGTAGCAGCGCAGCTTTCACGCCCGAAGAAATCTTTGCCGGCACAAGTAACGAATTTACAACCGACGCAGAAGGCAATGCCACCACTTCGGTACAAGTGACTATGGACCGCCAAGTAGCCGGCTTGCTGGCTTACCTGACCGGCATACCGACCAAGTTAGTAGGCACAAACGGTACACTGGAAACAGTAGGAAAGGTGGTGGTTTATGCCAATGCAAAGAGTAGCGGCATCACTTTCCCCTCAACTCTTGACTTTAACGGAAAGGACTGCACAACTGCAAGAACAGCCCTGCTGACTTTTGACATGAGCACCATTGCCACGAACTATGTAACTGATGCAACAGCGCAAGAGGATGCCAAGTACACGTTCAACACAATTAACGACAATACGGTTACTGCTACCGGGACTGTCAACCAAGCTGCCAAGCCTTATGCAAGTGAATATACAAACGTACCGGGTGACCTCACTTTGAAAGAGAACTCCATCTTCGGCGCATGCTTCGTGCTGCCTTACGATGCGCATAAGGATTCCCAGACCCTCACCATTGAATTGCAAAACGGTACAGGCACAGCTTTGAAGACGCTGAATGTAACTACTACCAACGCACCGAGTGTATCTGGCAACGTGGCTGGAACAAAGGCTTATGACATCCGCCGTAACAACTTCTACTCCATCGGCAAGAAGCTGGCTACGGACAACACAGACGGTGACGAAGAGGACGATGATGAAGAAAATCCGGATCCGGATGACGAAGACAACCCCATTGACGTAAGCGAAGAGAACGAGATTGTCCTCCTCATCAACGACTCTTGGGATGTGCTTCACGACATGGGCATAGAATAATCCACTGCCCACAACCCAACCAACGTCAACAGCCGGCGGGAGGAACGCCCCCCGAAAGAGGAAAACAGGGGCATTCCTCCTGCCGGATTTGACAAAAAGCGGGTACTTTTTTTTGAGATGAAACGAACGAAAACAATAACGGAAAGAATAGCAATGAAAACCATTTCCCGCCTACTGGCCGGCATCGCGCTGGCCGTCGTGTCGCTGGCAGCCTGCCAAGACGACGAACTGATATCGGTGCCCCAGCCCTCCGGGCCCTCTACCAACGTAGGTACGCGCGCCACAAACGCCACCTCGTCGCTGGTACAAAACGAAGACGGCACCTGGACCGCAACAAGACGCGTCCCGCTGGTGGGAAGGGGACGGATTGTGGATGATATCAACAGCGGACTTGTCACCGTACTGACCGCAGCAAACAACGTGGGTAACGTGACCGACATTTCACTGGACAACGCAATGGCTTTCACCGGAGTGGCTGAAATCAAGACAGGCGAACCGTTTTTGTCCGTACGTGACCTTGACCGCACTTACTACAACCCTAACGGAATCAAAGCAGGCTTTGTTTACCGCGAGACTTCGGACTTCACACTGGCAGACGTTTCTGTCTTGCAAGGTTTCTGGATTAAGACATTTTTGAATGGCAAAGAGCAAGAGAGTTCTTTGTCGGAGGCGCCTGCCGACACCCGCCTGCTGCAACTCCAACTGCTAAACTCCAGCGGCGGACTGCGGGAAGCCTCGTTTGTTGCGACCAAAGCTTTTGATGAAATACAAATAGGCGGCACAGGCATCGAAATAGATGTACTGGGCGGTCTGGAGGTGTGCTATGCCTTTGTAGGAGAAAACCCTGAAAAAATAGCAGCTGACAAACATGAATATCCGGATGCTACCAGCGACGGCTCTCCACTGCACGGCCTACTGGTAGATGAAAACATTACGACCAATGGCCCCGTAGTAGAACTTGTCGGCAGTCTGTTTGGCGGGCCCAATTATACCATTTCTTTCAACACCGAAGACGAGATACCGGTGGGAAGCGAGATTGGCTTCAAGACCAAATCGGGAGGACTCCTCGCCCTGAAAGCAGGAGGAGTGAAACTAACCCTCTACGGAGAAGGAGGCAACGAGCTGGAATCCATGTCCACGACAGCAGGAATCGGCGTTTCGGCATTGGGCGGTGGAGAGAACTACATCAGCATGGTATGCACCAAGTCCGGCTGCAAGAAAGTAAACATCGACTTCCCTTGGGGGCTGGACGTCCTTAACGGCACGCAAGTGTTCTATGCCTACACGCGCGACCCGGTAACCATAGACGCATCAAGTTATTTTTCGGCCAGCAATGTAACCATCACCGGCAATTCATACACCCTGCCTACGCCGGAGGGCAAACAGGCAAACTGGGTATGCCTCAGCTTTACGCCCGACAACCCGGACGAGAATGCAACCCCGTCCTTTGTGCAAAAAGACGGGACAACTAAAATCATCGGCATGACCGCCGATGGGAAATACTTATTAAGCGGCACTTATGTGCCGGAAGAAGGCGACCCCATCAGCATTACATTTACCATCACCCGCAAAGCACTCACCATGGACGACCAGTGCAACCAGTCGATTGGCGTGGCGGAAGAAGCCAGCATTGCCCAAAATGGATTAGGCGGGGTCAGCGGAGCATTGGTAAGCATCATTGAAGGTGCCAGCGATTTGGAGTACATCGTAGACGACAACCCCAATACCTTTGCCAAATATACCAGCGTGGCGCAGATTGCAGCCAACTCGCTCATCGTGCCTATCGAGCTGGGTAAAACAATGAATGAGAATCGCGAAGAAATCAAAGTGGGCTTCACCATGCAGACCGCCTTTGACTTCCTAAGCGCCGACGTCTTGAAGTTTTTCGTCATCAAGCTCTACAACGATGGCGAGCGTGTAGATGACGGCCCGGTAGACCAAAGCAACATTGCCGACGTAGGACTGATAGGCAGCACGGGCAACAAATTCCGCATCGGCATCACCACCACAGAGGCGTTTGACCGCATCGAACTTTGGACGGCCGGAGTACTTAACCTGGGCATCAGCGAATACCGCATTTATGACGCTTACTGGGAAAGCGCCGAAGCTGATTGCCCCACATACGGGCTGGCTGATGCTTGCATGGAAATGCTGACAAGCGCCAACGGGGCAGAAATCGACTGGGACAACACGGCAAGCGGCGAAGCACTGGCTTCGGTAGGCGCATCGCTCAACGACCTGGGCAACTTACTGGACGAGGACAAGGAAAGCTGCGCCACCATCACCGCAACCAACGTGTTAGGAGAGACAGCCGTGGCCGTGAAGTTCGACAAAATGACCGGGCCTAAACAGATAGGTTTCATCGTGAAGAGCCCTGATTACATAGGCGACATAGAAGCCTTGGGCGCAACCGTCCTGGAAGTCTATAACAACGGGGCAAAAGTAACGACCCTCAGTGAGGGTGCCTTGGCTGATATCGGATTAATCGGCTACACTGACCGCACTTATGTGGAAGCCACAATAGACAAAGGCGTCGCTTTTGACGAAGTACGCATTGTGTTCCCCACCGTACTCAGCGCATTAAAGACCATAGAACTCTACGGCGCTTACATCCGCCGTGACAGCGACGGGAACGGAATTCCCGACTGTGCAGACGATGACGAGAACCAAGGAGGGACAGACGACGTTATCAGCGGTGCACACGCGGCAAGCGAGCATGTCTGCGAGCCGGAAAATGTAATCATCAAGGTTGACGAAGGCAGCGGGACACAAGGGAATACCTACAAGCTCGTTTGCTACAACAGCACCAACCACAACGAGCAAACCGAATTATTTGCCGTGCTTGATGAACAGAACCAGTTCACCATCAGCGGACTGACGCCCGGCGAATACTATATAGGCATTTACAGCGGCAATACCCCCTTGTATAACGGCATACGTGCTTTTGTCCACCCCGCCGAAACGACCTGGAAGAAAGAGGGCACTACGCGGGGCGAGTGGAACAACTGGAACAACTGGACGAACGGCGCGCCGTGGACGTGTACCAACGTCATCATTCCCGGCGGGTGCAGCGATTACCCGGTGCTGACGGCAACGGAGGACAACCATTGCGCCAACCTGCACATCGGGGCAGGCGCCGAGCTGGTGAACACACAATACCTCACGGGCTACGACTACGCCTGGGTGGAACTGTCGCTGCAAGCCAACAACTACTACATGCTCTCCGCACCGCTGCAAAGCATGGCTACGGGCGACATGTTCGTGCCCAGCGGATGGAACTTCGGCAACGCCCAACCGGAATATTTCACCAAGCTTACCCCCATGAACGCCCCCGAGAGCCGATTCACGCCCCGCGTGTACCAACGCTTCTGGAGCAGCGAGGTGCCGGGCATGGTGATTGACGGCGAGGGCAACCTCAAGGAAGAAATCCTGGTGAGCGAAACGGACTGGACGGCTCCCTTCAACGCCGTGGCCGAGCCTTACGCCAAAGGCATGGGCTTCTCGCTGCGCGCCAACAACGCCGCCACCTTCCGCTTCCCCAAGACGCACGAAGAATACACGTACTTCGACGCGGCGGGCAACAGCACCGGACAACGGGAGTCGGTGGGACGGCGCAACGTGGGACGCTTCTGGACGGACAGCTGGACAAGCGCAGGGAACTTCACCGTCACCGTGGCCAACCGCACGGCAGGCACTACCTTCGTGGTGGGCAACCCCTTCATGGCGCACATCTCCATCGAGCAGTTGCTGAAAACCAACCCCGGCATCAAAGCGGTGCGCCTGAACGACGGCAACGCCAACGCCACCATCATGCTGGCAGATGACGGCACCCTCGCCACCGAAAACGGATATACGTACATCGCGCCCATGCAGGCGTTCTACGTGGACGCGGAAACAGAAAGTACCACATTGACCGTAAACTTCAACACCGGCATGCTGAGCGCACAGCCGGGCTACCAGATAGTGAGCGCACAGGACACCGGGGCCAAGACCCGTGCCCTGACCCGCAGCGCGGCAGCCAACGACGGCACGCCCCGCAACACCTTGCGGCTGACGGCCACCTGCAACGGCCGCAGCAGTTCGTGCCTGGTGCGCCTGCAGCCTACAGCCAACGACGGTTACCTGGGCGGCGAAGACAGCCGGTTACTCATTGACGGCGACATGCCGCCCACGGTGGCCGTGTTTACCACCGCCGACGGGCTGGCGCTCGACATACAGCAGCGCAGCAGCCGGGAAGACATCCCCGTGGGCTTCCGCCTGCCCAAAGCAGGGCATGTCACCCTCGCCCTGAGCCACCAGGCAGGCGACGATTGGAGCCAGTGGACACTGGTGGACAGCCGCACCGGACAACGTTACCCCTTGGAGGACGGCTACACCCACATCGACCTGGGCACACTGGACACCTGCGCCGGAAGATTTTATTTAGAGCATTGAAATACGTAAAGCCAATGAAACAGATACGGACATACACTTTAGCCTGCCTCGCCCTACTCCTGGCAAGCTGCAACAACGACGGGGGGGACTTCTCCGACGGCACGCACACCGGAAACCGGAACGCCGTAAGCGTCACCTTCAGCCTGAGCAGCGCCGTGAAAAGCGCTACCGGCGAACTGATGAACAATGTGGTCTACCCCACCGCAACCGAAGGCATACTGGTGGGCGAACAGCACACCAAGACGGTGTACCTCTACATCTTCCAGGGACAAGGCGAAGAAGGCACCTGCGTGGCGTGTGAGGACGTAGGTTGGGAGGAATACTTCGGCGACGACCTGCCTGTACACACCGACGAGAGCAAAATGACTTACGAGATAGCCTACGAGGGCTTCCAGTATGGCATACCTTACACCCTGATGGCAGTGGGGCTGAGCGAGGGAGCAGAAACCGTTTACGGTTTCCCCGACGGCATCACCACCGGACAAGAAGGTACGCCGGGGACGAAGTTGGGCGAAGCCGCAGCCATCTTACAGCAAGGGCAAACGACAGAAGGCATCCGCTCGTCGGAGGTCTACGTAGGCCGGACGGACTTCGCGCTGGGCAACGCCACGACACCTACCATCGAGCTGTTCCGCCGCGTGGCAGCCGTGGCAGGCTATTTCAAGAACATCCCCGAGCAACTGAGACACCCCGACACACAGGCATTAACGGACGTCACGACCTTGCGCCTTGCGCTCTACACGCAGCAGAACACCCGGCTGCCGCTGGTGGAGCGTGCACAGTCGCCCGTCTTCCTGGACTATATCGACAGCCCGGCAACGGGAACAGGCAGTGAAGTATTGGCCAGCATGGATCTGACCGGAGGCAACTACTTCACGGCAGCAGAAGACGGCGACATCGCCTCGGGGGCATGCTACCTGTTGCCCATCCCTTCACCGGACAACAACCCGGACGTAACGGGCGAGAGCAAGGACTACACCCTCTGCATCGAGCTGGTGGCTGAGGACGGCACCGTGCTGCGCCGGCAACGCGCCATGCTGCCCGAGGGCGACGAACTGGACCCCGGCATCACAGGCGGCGGCACAGGCATCATCGACAGCGAGAGCGCCTACCGCTACCCCATCGTGGCAAACCACTTCTATGCCTTCGGCGACGAAGACCATCCCATCGACCTGAAGGGCAACGGGGCGGACCTCACCATCACCGTAGACCCGGCATGGAAGGGGGAAGAGAATTTGGGAATAACGGAAGGTACAACGGAAAATTAATTGAACGATAAGCGTGTATAGTGTGAGATTAGCAATGGATAGGATAAAGACTTTAACACTGTTTGCCGCCACGGCTTTGCTTGCCGCCTCCTGCGTCAAGGACGAGCCGACGTGCGACGCCTGCGGCGACATTTCCCGGGGGACGGGCATCAACCTGACCTTCACCACAGGCATAGAGACCCGCAGCGAGCTGACCAGCAGCGAGATTGACTACAAGGATGTGGACGATGTCTACCTCTACGGCTTCACGGGGGCAGACGGGGATGCCACCTGCTTCCTCGTGAAAGACCTCGACTGGGTGAACGAAGACAAAGACAGCAACCAGGAGGAGCCCAACCCGCAGCACTTCTGGATAAGCACCGACCTGCCGGAGGGCGACCTCACTTTCCTTGCCGTGGGCGTGGATGACAACGCAGGCGGGGTGTACGGCTTCCCCGGCGGCATAACCGTAGGAAGTACACTCAGCAATTGCCTGGCAAAGCTCGCCAATGGGAACGGCAAGGAAGCCATGCGTACCGCCCAGTTCTTCTCCGGCTACACCACCACGAACGCCGGGGGCGAAAGCGTGATAGACGTGGAAATCACCCTGACGCGCAGGGTGACAGGGGTACTGACATACCTGAGCAACATCCCGTACACCGTGAACTTTAGCGACGCGAACATCGGCAAAGCACAGGTTACCGACGTGCGCCTGGTACTTGCCAGCCCGCAGAACACGCAGATGAAGCTGTGGCCTGCCGCAACAGACAATGCCCCGGTCTACGGAGAGACACCGTTACCTGCGGATGAAGAAAACAAAGTCCTGTTCAGCGTCAATTTAGCCGGTGCAGGGTACCAGTCCGATGCAAAAGAACGCTACTATACCAAAGACGCGCTGACCGGCGAAGTAACCACCCTGCCCAACACCTTGCTGATGGGGGCTTACCTGCTGCCTATGAACATCACTTCGGGCAACACGCTGCAACTGCAACTGCTGGGCACCTATACCGACAACGATGGCGGAGAACATACCAATGAAGTAGTAAAGACCTACACCATCAACAACTCCCAAGGCGAGCCTACTTTCTCCCTCGAGGAGAACTACCTCTACAGCATCGGCAAGAAACTGTCCGACGGCTCCACGAACGGCGACAAGCCGGCAGACTTGAGCGGGAATATTTTGCAGGTAGAGGTCACCGGATGGCATGAACATGAGATACCCAATGATTTCCCGACAGTGACGGCACCCGCACGCGTGTCTTCTGCCGAAAAGATTAACCCGGAAAAGTACATATTTGATGCCCCGGGCACGACTACGAAAGTCATCGTATTCCCGGCTACTCCTACAGCCGCACCATGGAAAATGACCATCAGCTACGACCTGGAAGAGGATGCCCCCAATTATGCTTTGAACCACGACCAGAAAGACTGGATACACATCGTGGCCAAAAACGAGGAAAACAATTCGGTGGAATATGTAACCGAATTGACCAATGACGGCACAAAAGAAGTAACCGTGGAACTCATCCTGAATGACTTTGCCGTACAGCGTAAACTGACAAGTCCTACGCCAGGTAACTACGACTACTTAGATGAGGATATTGAAATGGCGAAAAACGACTACCGCACAGCCTACATCGTCATTACCACCACCGGACAAAACGAATCGGCACCCTACAAGATGAGGATACGCCAATACAACACGCTTTCCATCTACACAGGTACAGACAGTCAAAACGGTGATTCATGGACCGGCACCTCACGCTTGGATTACGGTTGTACTTTCGACCCCGAAACGGGAGAAGCCTATTGCGTGGAAACTTCCAATACGGCCGACAATTGGGATACAGGAAACACGCTGAACCATTGGGGATATACCGGTTCCATCAACTCGAATATCGTAGGTGAAACCGGCGACATGGATTCCAACGACGGAGAGGACAACACCAAACGGGCAATGGAAAATAAATATGGCTCGAAGAATTTTGGAGGCTCCATGATGTGGAAAGCGAACAAAGAAATCATCTACATCAAAGACGGCCAAAAGCAGGACACGGAAGGACATATATGGTATCTCCCTGCGTATCAGGAAATGGCTGCTATAAACAATTATCTCCGCGGGACAGGTAAAGAAGCTACATGGAAGCTGTTCAATTTCGGGTGGACAAACAAGTACTATTGGACATCAACCGGCAAAGGGGCTTCCTTTGACACCTATTACGTCGAATTAGGAGGGGATAATCCCCACCGTGCAATAGACAGGGACGAATACCTTGCCGCCCGCCCTGTCCGCAAATTCTTAAACAAAGATAAACTGACTGGAGAATGAAATACTTAGGTTACATCTTATCCGCTTGCGTATTCCTGCTGGCCGCTTGCACACAGGAACTGGAAACATCCCTTCTGCCCAATCCCAATGAGGGGGAAGGCATACGCATCGCCTTAAAGGCGGAAGACATGAGCAGCATCGAGACCCGTGCCAATGGGGACACAGAAGCCGAAGCAGACAGCCGCCTCGAGCACGTGGCCATTTATGCCTTCGATGCCAACGGTGACTGCGTGGCATATTACGAACAGGACTTAGAGTACCCCGACAACGAAGTGCGCATGATTCTGCCCCAAGACCAAGGGGACCTTACCTTGCATGCCGTCTGCAATTACACGAAACTGGGTGACATCGCTACCTTGGATGCATTGAAAGAGGCAATCATCGAAATTACAGAACCCGATGGCGCTTTCAGCGGCTCTATGGTGATGCAAGGCTCGACAACCCTGACAGAAGCCGACACGCAAGACAAAACCAAAGTCACTACCATCCGGGTGGAACGCCTGGCTGCAAAGATAGACTTCACCGTGCTGTTCAAGCCCGAGAATGCCGGCGACAAATTCATCCTGAGCAAGATTACCGCGCACAGCATTCCCAAGCGCAGCTACTTGATAGAACGCACATCCGGGGATGTCGATAAGGTGGAAGAGGTAATGGAAGACCCAAAGGAAGAAGGGAACCTGATTTATGACGGAGAAGGCGGCAACGAAAGCGAAGACACTTCCGCCTGCGAAGATGCCGCCTGGCCTAAAAACGGCAATCCCTATTACTTCGACAACCTGCTGCTTTCTGCCACCGAAGTCAACCAAAACGGCCTCATTGCCACTGCCGGGTTCTACATGTTTGAAAACCGCCGGGGTGCAGAAAAAGATGAAGACGGCGAATGGTTCGACAACCAGTCGGATAAGAATAACTGGCAATTCCAGAAAGGCAAAATCGGAGAAACCAAATTCCCCAACGCCACCTATGTGCTGATAGAAGGCATCTATACCACATCCGGAGGTACCACGATGGTAGTTTCCTACAAGGTTTATTTAGGCAAAAACAATTATGCGGACTTCAATGTGTTCCGCAACTGCCACCACACCTACACCGTGACCATCCGCACCTGCAATGACTACGATACGCGCGTGGACTACGATGTCTTGACCAATGCCAACATCACCCCGGCATTCAACAATCCGCTGGACGCCCACTGCAACGCCGTGCGCTGCTTCGGATTTACAGCCAACCGCGATGGCTGGATATTGTATGTGGAAGAGCCCGACAAACATCCTTGGCTGGAAATTTCTTTCTCCCCGCAATACCGCCCGCGCATTGCCGGAAAAACCTATTACGATGCAGACGGACAACCTTTGGATGAGCAGATGGTTGCCGCCACACGCTTCGAAGGTACCGGCTCACCGCTTACCAAATACTTCTACATCCATACCGACGAGTACATCCCTGCCAACGGCAATGCCGACGAAAGCTGGAACAACACGACGGACGAGAATGCCTGGCGCACAGGCTACGTGGTGCTGTACGACAAGGGGAATAAATCTTCCTACCGCCTGGAAGTAAAGCAACGCCCCGCACAAGTAGTAAAGATGCCCATCAAGAACCTGCTGGGACAGACTACCGGCTACAACGAGTACTACGTAGAGTATGAACTGGAGCAGAAAAACCTGACGTGGGGCTTCCTGAAGTATGGCGCCAACCCTGTAATGACGGGCATGATAAACGACCGCTGGGACGGGCTGTCCAATACGCGCAAGCTGTACCAGGAGGCCATCAAGGCGGGCGACGTGACGGAAACTGTAGATGACGCGGACGGCAAGATCTACCGGGGCGCCTACAACGGCTACTACACCATAGAGGATGACTACCCCTGGCAAAAAGACGACGTGGCCGCCGTGATAAACCAGATACCCGACGACCACATGATAAAATACGTCCTAAGCAAGAACCGCGACCGCAACGGCAACGGGTACATCGACTACGACGAAATCGTGTGGTACGTGCCCGCACTGGACGAGCTGGCAGAACTGCGCCGCGTGCTGGATGCCGGACACATGGCTTTCCAGAACAGCGAAGACCGCTTCCACTCCTCCACGCCCTACCTGGCAGGCTATACCGACGAAGTGCCGGGACGCGCCTTCTACGTGAAGATGGGCGATGGCGAAACCGCCTTTGCCATGCGCGACCGCCAGTACAACGTCATCTGCTGCCGCCGCAAAGGCGCCTGGCTGGGCAACCCCGATGCCGGCTATGAGGGAGGCGTAACGGTGGACGACACGTGGGACGAAGAAGGGGAAGAAAATATTATTATGCCAAAAGGAAATTAAGGATTAGTGATTAAGGATTAGTGATTAGGGATTAATAAACTCTGCGGAAACGAGGGAGGCAGTTGGCCGACATTAATCATTAATCACTAATCACTAAACACTAAACATTAATATCAAGCATTAATCACTAATCACTAAAAGCGAAGCACTAAAAAAGAACGGTTATGAAAAAGAAACTGATATATCCTTTGGCCTGCCTTGCCGCACTGCTGGCAGCAGGCTGCAGCAACGACGGAGGCCCTGCCGAACTGCCGGAAGAAACGCCTGCCGTGACCTTCCGCATCGACACCCGCGCCGACATTGACGACGGTGCCCAGTTGACCCGCCTGTACTTGGGCGAGCGCAAACCCGAACATGCCACCGAGGACATGGAACACCTGCACCTGAACAGCTACGTGGACATCACCGGCGGCAAGGTCACCTTGGAGGGACTGATGCCGCAATGGTACAAGTTTGTCTTCCTCTGCGTGCCCGACATTGAGGATACAGGGGAAGCCATCTTCACCGTAGAAGACCCGCTGGAAGGCTCGTGCGACCTGAACGACGTGATGATAGACTACCTGCCCGTGCTCAACCTGCCGGCAGGCAGCATGATGCAAACGCCTGGCACAGACCCGACAGTACTTCAAGCCACCCCCGACGGCGACATCTACCGCAAGGTCATCAACCGCTGGGTCACCATCCCCGAGGAAGGGGAGGCGTATGACGGCGAGGATGTAACACTGACCCGCCTCAACGGACAGCTCATCATCGACATGGGGGTGCTGGAAGACCAGTTTGGCGGCATAGACAACTTCGAGCAGGGCAAGGTGACCGTCACCCTCACGGTGAACGACACCCCTACCCGCCTCTACGTGACGGACAACGATGCCGACGAGGTAAAGACCGCCGCCCCGCAGACCATCAGCTGGACCACCACGCCTACCCCGAACACCGTCGGCAATGATACCGACCCCACGCAGCGCCACCTCATCACCGTGAACCTGCTGCCCGGCATGTTGAGCGGAAACATCACGGTAAAGACACCGGAAGGGGAATACACCTACCCCCTGCAAGGCGACAACGGCCAGGTGTCCATCAAGAAGAACACCCAGACCAAGCTGATATTCAACGGCGTCAAGGCTAACGACTTCACGGTGCAGTATGCAGGCTTTGCAGACACAGGCATCGATGTAGACACGGATCACTGGGACGGCTGGACAGAGTAAATACAACCCCATAGAAACCGACAAAACGACAATAAGATGAAACGCATAGCATTTCCCCTGCTGGCAGGCCTGATGGCCTTGGCAGCATGCACCAACGACACGTTGCAGGAGCTGGCGCCCGCCACGCCCGGCGACGACACCGCCGCAGCCGACGGCGTGCCCGAAGGCTCGTTCATTGTGGACTACACCGTGGACGGCGGCCCCTCCACCCGGGCAGGCGGCGAGCTGCAAGTGCAGACCCTGGACTACTACGTCTACTACAGCAAGACCGACACCCTGGTGAAGAAGCGCCGCATTGAAATCGGAGAAAACCAGGAGTTCCCCCTGACGCGCGAAACCATGACGTGGGAGCAACGCCAAGCCCTGCAAGACACGCTGGACTGCGGCGAGGACTACCGCATCCTGTTCCTTGCCAACGTAGACCCCGCACTGTTTGCCTACGACGGCTATAGCAACGAGGAAGGCGGCACGCCCCACCCCGCCATCGTGATCAACGATGAGCAATACAGCACCGCCCGCCTCCTGCTGCCCAACGTACCTTTCCATGAGGACAACATGTATTGCCTGTGGGAAGGCGAGTTATCCTGTGCAACCGATGCGGCAGACAAAGTGGTGAAACGCGAAGATGTACTGCTGCAAAGGGTGGTGACCCGGACGGATATCAAGCGGACGGACTCCCCCACAACATTGTATGATGCGATTGCAAATGGGTTTTATACCACGTATGAAGATGCCGTTGCCACTATTGTAAAAGCAAGAATTAAAGACTTTTGTGATGGGATAAAAACATGTATAAATGGGGTTGGTCATGCTGATTATTTGGGATATGAATTAGAGCATTATAAAAATGAGGTTAATGCATTAATCCAGTTATTGCAAGATGAAAATGTTCAAAACTCAATCATTGCCCACAGCAAAGAACAGCTCATTAATCAATACACAAACGTTATTGCTCCCTCCGGAGCAACCGACAATATCTATGCCACCAGGACACAGGCCTGGTACAAGGAAGGCAGAACAGCCTATGCTGTTTATGAACAAGGAAGCAGAGTGAATGCCATCGGTTTTGACCGCCAAGCCTATTATTACGACGGGCGGGAAAATGAAGCACTTTGCCCCATAGATAACGAGGGAAGCCTTTGCCTCATCGGCTTTGCAGACACCAAGAGACAACTGAACAACATCGCCTCCCTGCGGTTCAACGAGGGTGCGACAGAAGCATTCACCATCACCGGAGAAAGTTTCAATACCCAACAAGGCATCAACCTGCAATACACCGTGACCTGTGACCCGGCCTATTCCGCAAACTTTGTAGGGACTGAAACGGAGAACAAAAGCATTAACCTCAAAGACATCATAATAAGCATAGAAAAGGAAAAAGGGCAAAACATATTAACGGGTAATGATGGCTTTGTGAACGCCATCAACGATGACTTTTTCGATTGTTATCTTAATCACGTTCCTAAAATTTTGGATAAACGCAGTCTTGAAGACTTCCCCGTAAATACAGACCTGCCCAAAATCACAAATGTACCCAACGACATTAAACTGATTCCCTCTTGGGACATTGTACAACAATAAAAAAACGCCGTGAGGCGCATCCGCCGGTTTCCACCGCCAGGCGTGACGGAACAGCCGGCCTACATTTGCTTCATCAAATGTTTATTTTGTTTGCAGAGAGCCATGCCATCCGGGCATGGCTCTTCTGCATATATAGCCTTACTTTTGCGGCACCTGCTCCAGCGTGGCGGTGAGGAAGCTGTAGAACTTCGCCACCGAGGGGATGTAGGCACGCTCGTCCGGCGAGTGGGGCGACATCAGCGTAGGGCCGAAAGACACCATGTCCAGCCCCGGACAGTTGGCACCGATAATGCCGCACTCCAGTCCGGCGTGTATCACCTTCACCGCAGGTTCCACCCCAAACTGCTGCTGGTAGGACAGGCGCATGGCGTGCAGGATGGGCGAGTCGACATCGGGCTGCCAGCCGGAATAACCGCCGCTCAGCTCTACCTTCATGCCCGCCATGGAGAAGCAGGCCGTTAGGCTGTCCGCCAGGAAGTCTTTCATGGTGTCGCACGAGCTGCGCGCCAGGATTTTCACCTCCGCCTTGCCGCCGCCGATGGTGACGATGGCCAGGTTGGACGAGGTTTCCACCGTGTCGGGCACCGTGGGAATCATGCGCATCACGCCGTTCTGGCAAGCCATCAGCGCGTCAATCAGGTTGTCCTGTATCTCCTCGGGCACCACCGTGGCAGGCAGGGGCGCCTCCTCAAGCGTGAGCGTCACGCCACTTTCAATGGGGGCATACTCGGCATTGAGCTGTGCCCCGTACTCGGCGATGTATTCCTCCAGCCCGTCGAGGTCCTGGGGATTGAATGCCAGCACGGCGTGCGCCTCGCGGGGAATGGCGTTGCGCATGTTGCCTCCGGCAAACTCTGCCAGCCGGCAGTCGAACTCCACCAGCAGGTCGTGCACCACGCGCGCCATCAGCTTGTTGGCATTGGCGCGGCCTTGGTTGATTTCCAGTCCGGAGTGCCCGCCGCGCAGCCCCTTCAGCGTAAGGCGGCGTGCCACAAAGTCGGCATCGGGCGTTTCCTCCTTGTATTCCAAGGTGGCGGTCAGGTCGATGCCCCCAGCACAACCGATGTACAGCTCGCCTTCCTCCTCCGAATCGAGGTTCAGCAGGATTTCGCCCTTCAGCGTGCCCGGCTTCAGCCCGAAAGCACCATACATGCCCGTTTCCTCGTCTTTGGTGATGAGGGCTTCCAGCGGGCCGTGCTTCAGGTCGTCAGCCTCGAGCACCGCCATGATGGCAGCCACGCCCAAGCCGTCGTCAGCGCCCAGCGTGGTGCCCCGCGCCTTCACCCAGTCGCCGTCCACGTAGGCCTCAATGGGGTCGGCGGTAAAGTCGTGCGCGGTGTCGTTGTTCTTCTGCGGCACCATGTCCATGTGCGCCTGCAAGATGACGCCCTTGCGGTTCTCCATGCCCGGGGTGGCAGGCTTGCGGATGATGACGTTGCCCGCCTCGTCCACAAAGGTTTCCAGCCCCAGCCCCTTGCCGAAATCTACCAGGAATTGGGTAATCTTCTCCATGTGTCCCGACGGCCGCGGTATGCGGGTCAGCGAATAAAAATGCTTCCACACATTCTGTGGAGCCAGTTGCAAAATCGTGCTCATAGTGTATAAAAATTAGTTGTTCGCAAATATAGTGCAAATCTTTGGAAAAACAACCCGTCAGATAACTACCTTTCATGGCAAAACGCACCGCTTTTCCTTATTTACCCTCCACCTACCTTCTTCGTACCTCCTTCGGTACAGGTTCGGTCATGTCATGCCGCCATAGAGCGAAGAAGGACCGGCAGGAATACGGACAGGGCAAAGCATAAATCATGACAAACAAAAGGACGGGGAAGAAGCGCTCACCTGCGGGAAGAAAGCCCCACATGCAGCCAGCCCCACACGCCCAGCACGATGACCAGCAACGTCTGCACGGCATGCACTATCAGGGCAAAGGTGGCGGCATCGGTAGCCCCCACGCCGTAGAGCATCATCATGGTGATGACGGCAAAATGCCAGGGACCCGCGCCGTTGGGCGTGGGGACAATGACGGCAAACGTGCCGCCCACAAACATCACCAGCCCCGCCAGCGCATCGAGATGGGCGGAGAAGCCGAAACAATAGAACGTAAGGTAAAAATGAAGGTAATAGCACGCCCAGATGCCGGCGGTGTACACCAGGAACAGCGGCAGGCAACGCACCCGGCGCAGGGAGAGGATGCCTTCCCACACGTTCAGCGCCGCCCCTCTCACCTTCTCGAACACGGCAAGCGAGCGGAACAGGTAATAGAACAGCACCAACACCCCTACCAGGCAAAACAGCACCACGTAGAACCATACGCTGCCCAGCAGGTGCGCCAGCGAGGGAATCTTGGTGCCCGTCTCTTCAAAGAAGCGGAGGAACACGGGCATCTGGAGCAGGAAGGTGATGCCGGCAATGAGCAGGATGCACACCGTGTCGAGCAGGCGCTCGGTGACCACCGTACCCAGGGATTTGGCGAAAGGCACGCCGTCGTAGCGCGCCAGCACGCCGCAACGCGACACCTCGCCCACGCGGGGCAGCACCAGGTTGGCGGCATAGGACACGAAGATGGCGTCCACGCAATGGCTGCGCCGGGGGTGCAGTCCCAAGGGGTCGAGCGTCTGCCGCCAACGCCAGCCGCGCAATACATGCCCCATGACCCCGAAAAACAACGATGCCGACATCCACCCCCAACCGGTGTCGCGACACAGCACCTGCCAGGCGCGGGCAAAATCGAAACCGCGGTACACCCAGTAGAGCACAAACGCGCCCAAGGCTATGGGGAGCAATGTTTTCAGCGTCTTTTTCAGCAATCCGTCCATCATTCTAAGTAGCTTACCTTTGCAAATCTTCACCTTAATATTTTGCACCTTTGCCCAAAAGGCGTACCTTTGCTTGGAAAAACAGCGGGGGCCGACTGCGCGAAGGCTACGCGAAGATTGCGCGAAGGTTGCGCAAAGGTAATACTTTACCAGCCCCATGCCAAACAAGGCCGCCGTTTTTTCAAGAGAGAGCCACAACGCCAATCCTGCAAACCCTAACCTTGCGAAGAGATGAAAACAGTCAGACCCAAAAAGTTCCTCGGACAGCACTTTCTGACAGACCTGAAAGTGGCACAAGACATTGCCGACACGGTAGACGCCTGCCCCGGCCTGCCCATCTTGGAAGTAGGTCCCGGCATGGGGGTGCTGACCCAGTTCCTGCTGACCAAGGAACGCCCCCTGAAAGTGGTGGAGGTAGACTACGAGTCGGTGGCTTACCTGCGCAAGGCTTACCCGCAGCTGGAGGAGCACATCATCGAAGACGACTTCCTGAAAATGAACCTGCCACGGCTGTTTGACGGGCAGCCTTTCGTGCTGACCGGCAATTACCCCTACAACATATCGAGCCAGATATTCTTCAAGATGCTGGACAACAAAGAACGGATTCCCTGCTGCACGGGGATGATACAGAAAGAAGTAGCGGAACGCATCGCCGCACAGCCGGGCAGCAAGACCTACGGCATACTGAGCGTGCTGATACAGGCGTGGTACCGGGTGGAATACCTGTTCACGGTGCATGAGCATGTATTCAACCCTCCGCCCAAGGTAAAGAGCGCCGTCATCCGCATGACGCGCAACGACACCCGCGAGCTGGGGTGCGACGAAGCCCTGTTCAAGCAGATCGTGAAAACTACCTTCAACCAACGGCGGAAAACCCTGCGCAACTCCATCAAGCCCATCCTGGGCAAGGATTGCCCGCTCACCGGGGATGCCCTCTTTGACCGCCGCCCCGAACAGCTGTCCGTACAGGCATTCATAGACCTCACCAACCGGGTGGAAGAAGCCTTATCGTCTAACCCCTAAAAATTACAACGAAGCATGGAACTGGACGAAGAATTCATCGAAAAGATAAAAGAACTCATCGGGCAGAAAGAAACCGAGAAAGTGAAAGAACTGCTCAGTGACCTCCACCCCGCCGACATTGCCGAGCTGTGCAACGACCTGGAGATGGAGGACGCCCGCTTTGTGTACCGCCTGCTGGACAACGAAACCGCCGCCGACGTGCTGATGGAGATGGACGAGGACATGCGGAAAGAGTTGCTGGACATACTGCCCTCCGAAACCATCGCCAAACGCTTTGTGGACTACATGGACACGGACGACGCCGTAGATCTGATGCGCGACCTGGACGAGGACAAGCAGGAGGAAGTGCTTTCGCACATCGAAGACATCGAGCAGGCAGGCGACATCGTGGACCTGCTGAAGTATGACGAGGACACCGCGGGCGGATTGATGGGCACGGAAATGGTGACAGTGAACGAGAACTGGAGTATGCCCGAGTGCCTGAAAGAGATGCGCCTGCAGGCGGAGAAACTGGATGAGATATACTACGTGTACGTGATTGACGACGAGGAACGCCTGCAAGGTGTATTCCCCCTGAAAAAGATGATTACCTCGCCTTCCGTTTCCAAGGTGAAGCACGTGATGAAAAAAGACCCGATAGCCGTACACGTGGACACCCCCATAGAAGAAGTGGTGCAGACCATCGAGAAATACGACCTGGTGGCCATCCCGGTAGTGGACAGCATAGGACGGCTGGTGGGACAAATCACCGTGGACGACGTGATGGACGAGGTGCGCGAACAGACGGAACGCGACTACCAGCTGGCATCCGGTTTGTCGCAAGACGTGGAAACCAACGACAACGTGGTACGCCAGACCAGCGCCCGCCTGCCCTGGCTGCTCATCGGCATGCTGGGAGGCATAGGCAACTCGATGATACTGGGCAACTTTGACACCACCTTTGCCGCCCACCCCGAAATGGCGCTCTACATCCCGCTGATTGGCGGCACGGGCGGAAACGTGGGGACACAATCGTCAGCCATCGTCGTACAAGGCCTTGCCAACAGCTCGCTGGACGCCAAGAACACGTTCAAGCAAGTGGCCAAGGAAGCCGTGGTGGCAACCATCAACGCCACCATCATCTCGCTGCTGGTGTACATCTACAACTTTATCCGCTTCGGCGGGACAGCAACGGTGACATACTCCGTGTCCATCAGCCTTTTTGCCGTCGTGATGTTCGCCTCCATTTTCGGCACCCTGGTGCCCATGACCCTGGAGAAACTGAAAGTAGACCCGGCCATCGCCACCGGACCTTTCATTTCCATCACCAACGACATCATCGGCATGCTGCTTTACATGGGCATCACTGTCTTGTTATCGTAAACCTTTTTAACCCTATACAGGCCAAGGAGGCACAAAAATGGGGCAAATGCAAAAATAAATGGAGAAAAAATATGAAGTAAAGATTTTATTTCATTTATTTGCAATCCATTAAAAACATACCCAAGGGAATCCTTGATTTTTTAAATAAATAGAAATACAATGACGGACACTCATGACACTAATCTCCCCGAAAAACAGGTGGAATTAGCAGAAGAAAAACAGACAGCTGAGGTTTTACCCACACCTGAAACTTCCGCTGAAGAAACAGTTCAAGAAAAGACGGCAGAAGTTGCCCAGAAGCTCTCGAAAGCTGAAATCCTGGAAAAGCTGAAACAACTGGCCGCAGATGTGGAAAACGCGAAGAAGGCAGAGATAGACAGCCTGAAACAAGCTTTCTACAAACTGCATAACGCCGAGCAGGAAGCCGCCAAACAACAATTCATTGAAAATGGCGGCGCTGCGGAAGAATTCGTGCCGCAACACGACAGCGCGGAAGATGAATTCAAAAAAGCCATGTCCGTCATCAAAGAAAAAAGAAATGAGCTTGCCGCCGAACAGGAGAAACAAAAGGAACTGAACTACCAGGTAAAACTGTCCATCATCGAGGAACTGAAAGAACTGACGGAATCGCCCGATGACGCCAACAAGAATTTTACGGAATTCAAGAAACTGCAACAGCAGTGGAACGAGGTGACCCTGGTGCCGCAAGCCAAGGTAAACGAACTGTGGAAGAACTACCAACTGTATGTGGAGAAATTCTACGACCTGCTGAAGCTGAACAATGAATTCCGCGAATACGATTTCAAAAAGAACCTTGAAATAAAGACCCACCTGTGCGAGGCGGCAGAAAAACTGGCCGACGAACCCGACGTGATATCGGCGTTCCACCAACTGCAGAAGCTTCATGCCGAGTTCCGCGACACGGGTCCTGTGGCCAAGGAGTTGCGCGAAGAAATCTGGGCACGCTTCAAAGCCGCCTCAACCGTGGTCAACCGGCGCCACCAGCAGCACTTTGAGGCCCAGAAGGAAGTGGAACGGAACAATCTGGACCAAAAGACCGTCATCTGCGAAATCATTGAAGGCATCGACTACGCGGAGCTGACCTCCTTTGCCGCATGGGACAACAAGACCCAGGAAGTCATTGCCCTGCAAAACAAATGGAAAACCATAGGGTATGCCCCGCAGAAGATGAACGTGAAGATTTTCGAGCGTTTCCGCAAGGCTTGCGACGAGTTTTTCCACAAGAAAAGCGAATTCTTCAAGCAACTGAAGGAGAATATGAGCGAAAACCTGGAGAAGAAACGCGCCCTGTGCGAAAAAGCCGAAGCCCTGAAAGACAGTACCGACTGGAAAGCCACTTCAGAAGTGCTGGTCAAGCTGCAAAAGGAGTGGAAAACCATAGGGCCGGTAGCGAAGAAGCATTCGGATGCCATCTGGAAACGTTTCATCACGGCTTGCGACTATTTCTTTGAACAGAAAAACAAGGCTACCTCATCGCAACGCACCTTGGAACAGGAGAATCTGGAGAAGAAAAAAAGCATTCTGGAAAAACTTGCCGCCATCAGCGAAGACACCGATAGCGAGGAAGCCACCCAACAAGTGCGCGACCTGATGAAAGAATGGAACGGCATAGGACACGTGCCCATCAAAGACAAAGACAAGATTTACAAACAATACCGCAACCTGGTGGACAGCCTGTTCGAGCGTTTCAACATCAGTGCTTCCAACAAGAAGCTGAGCAACTTCAAATCGTCCATCAACGCTATCCAGGAAGGTAACCCGCAAGCCCTCTACCGGGAACGGGAAAAACTGGTACGCATTGCCGAAAACCTAAAAAACGAATTGCTCACGTATGAAAACAACCTCGGCTTCCTGAACGCTTCTTCCAAGAAGGGCAACAGCCTGCTTACCGAGCTGAACCGGAAAGTGGAGAAGCTGAAAAGCGACATTGAACTGATGAAAGAGAAAATCAAGGTTATCGACGAGAACCTGAAAGGTAACGAATAAACAACGGGCACTCCCCACAAGTCACAAATGCAGCGCGGTCCGCATGGAAGCCCCTATCAATAGCTGGGCATCTCCAATGCGGACCGCGCTTGCATATCTTACCATTGCATAAAAAAATCCTGCGGGACTCCTTGTCCGCAGGATTCAAGAACGTTGGGCTACCTGGACTCGAACCAGGAATGACAGGACCAGAATCTGTAGTGTTACCATTACACCATAGCCCAATGCCGTTGCTTTTGTTTTGCGGGTGCAAAGATACAAAGATTTTGAGAATCCCCAAAAAAAATGCTATTTTTTTCGCGGAAAGTTTGTACAGGCAGGTAATCCCACCGCCGATTTACCTAAAAAAAAGCAAAAAATGAAAGAGTTTTATGCTTTTGCATGTTTCGTATAAGAAAACGGCGTATCTTTGTCAACAGTTTTAATATATTATAAGGTATAATGAACGAAACTAAAAAACTCATTCAACAAATCACAGAAGGCATTCAAGATAAAAAAGGAAAAAACATCGTCATTGCGGACCTTACCCAAATAGACGACACGATATGCAACTATTTCATCATCTGCCAAGGAAATTCGCCCAGCCAAGTAACTGCCATAGTAGAATCCGTTAAAGATTTTGCGCGCAAAGGCTCCCACGTGAAGCCATTCTCCGTAGACGGCTTACGCAACGCCGAATGGGTCGCCATGGACTATGCGGACGTGCTGGTGCATGTTTTCCTGCCCGAAGTACGCGACTTCTATAACTTGGAGCATCTTTGGGCTGACGCGCAATTAACCCGGATACCCGACATTGATTAACCCGACAATATGGACAATAAAAACAATCCCAAAAACAATAAAGTCAATATGCCCAAGTTCAACCTGAGCTGGGTATATCTCATCATCCTGATGATGATTGTCATCTTATGGTTCTCCAACGAAAACGGCTCGTCTTCGCGGGAAGTACCCTACGATGAATTCCAGGAATATGTGCAGAAAGGCTACGTCAAACGGATTATCGGCTATGACGACAATTCGGTAGAAGCCTATATCAAACAGGAACACGTGAAAGATGTCTTCCTGCAAGACTCTAACCGGGTAGGCAAGCAGCCATACATCATGACCGAAGCCCCCTCGCGCACCAGCTTGGGGGATTTTATCCAGGAAGAAAAAGACAAGAGCAATTTTGACGGTTCCATCAGTTATGAGAAGAAGCGCAACTATTTCGGCCTCATCTTGTGGCAGATATTACCCTTTGCGTTCCTGATAGGCTTCTGGATTTACCTGTCGCGCCGCTGGAGCGGCGGCGGAGGTGGCGGCATGGGCGGCGGCATCTTTAGCGTGGGCAAATCCAAGGCACAGCTGTTTGAAAAAGGCTCGAACGTGAAAGTGACGTTCAAGGATGTGGCGGGCCTTGCAGAAGCCAAACAGGAAGTGCAGGAAATTGTGGAATTCCTGAAAGAGCCCCAGAAATACACCGATTTGGGAGGCAAAATTCCCAAAGGCGCCCTGCTGGTAGGCCCTCCGGGAACCGGTAAGACCCTGCTGGCAAAGGCTGTGGCGGGAGAAGCAAACGTGCCTTTCTTTTCATTGGCCGGTTCTGACTTTGTGGAGATGTTCGTGGGAGTAGGCGCTTCCCGCGTACGCGACCTTTTCCGCCAGGCCAAAGAGAAAGCACCCTGCATTGTCTTCATCGACGAAATAGATGCCGTAGGGCGTGCCCGCTCCAAAGCTGCCGCCATGGGGGGCAACGACGAACGAGAGAACACCTTGAACCAGCTCCTGACCGAAATGGATGGTTTCGGTTCAAACAGCGGTATCATCATCCTTGCCGCCACCAACCGTGTGGACGTATTGGACAAAGCCCTGCTGCGTGCCGGCCGCTTTGACCGGCAAATACATGTGGACTTGCCCGACTTGAACGAACGCAAGGAGATATTCGGCGTACACCTGCGCCCCATCAAAATCGACAATACGGTGGACGTAGACCTGCTGGCACGCCAGACCCCGGGCTTCTCGGGAGCGGACATCGCCAACGTGTGCAACGAAGCAGCCTTGATTGCCGCACGGCATGGGAAGAAATCGGTAAGCAAACAAGACTTCCTGGATGCCGTAGACCGCATTGTGGGAGGATTGGAGAA
Source organism: uncultured Bacteroides sp. (assembly GCA_944321495.1). GTDB lineage: Bacteria > Bacteroidota > Bacteroidia > Bacteroidales > Bacteroidaceae > Bacteroides. The sequence goes on from CALULP010000013.1 coordinate 49,335, forward strand.
AAAGAACAAGATTACGACCGAAGAAGAGCGGCGTTCCATTGCCATCCACGAGGCGGGACATGCCAGCATCTCGTGGCTGCTGGAGTATGCCAACCCGCTTATCAAAGTGACCATTGTGCCGCGCGGACGTGCCTTGGGAGCAGCCTGGTACTTGCCGGAAGAACGGCAGATTACCACCAAAGAGCAGATGCTTGACGAGATGTGCGCCACCTTGGGCGGACGGGCTGCCGAAGACTTGTTCCTGGGCAGAATCTCCACAGGTGCCATGAACGACTTGGAACGGGTCACCAAGCAAGCCTACGCCATGATAGCCTATATGGGCATGAGCGATAAATTACCCAACTTGTGTTACTACACCAATGAGGAGTACAGCTTTAACCGCCCGTACAGTGAGAAGACAGCCGAACTGATTGACTCGGAAGTCAAGAGAATGGTAAACGAACAATACGAACGAGCCAAACAGATACTCTCTGACAACAAAGAGAACCACAACAGGCTGGCCCAACTGCTCATCGAAAAAGAAGTGATTTTTGCCGAAGACGTGGAACACATTTTTGGCAAACGCCCATGGACTTCGCGTTCAGAGGAGATTATCAGCGCCAACAAAATCTCGCAGGAGCTGAAAAAAGCTGAGGAAGAAGAAGCCCAAGCTGCCAGCCAGGCCGGGGAAGAGGCGAAAGAGAAAGGCCAGGAGGAATCCGGCAAAGCCCTCCCTCCTGCGGAAGACAAACAGGCCCAACCGGAAGAAAAAGGAAAGGAATAACCATTTAAAGACGGATAACCGTGAAGAATAACTTTATACAACGTGCCATTACAGGCGTGCTTTTTGTCCTGATACTGATAGGGTGTATTCTTTTCCACCCCCTGTCGTTCGGCGTGTTGTTCACCCTTATTTCAGCATTGTGCATACATGAGTTTGCCCAACTCATCAACCGCAGCGGAATAGCCAGCATCAACCCGACCGTCACGGCACTGGGAGGCGCTTACCTGTTTCTTGCCATGATGGGCTATTGCACAGCGGTGTCCGACGCACGGATTTTCCTGCCCTATCTGCTGCTGCTGCTTTACCTGATGATTACCGAATTGTACCTAAAAAAAAGCAACCCGCTGGGCAACTGGGCATTCACCATGCTTAGCCAGCTCTACATCGGGTTGCCTTTTGCCTTGCTGAACATCCTGGCATACCCCAACAATCCGGCGGAAAGCAGCATAAGCTACAACCCCATTCTCCCCCTATCCATCTTCGTATTCTTATGGCTAAACGATACGGGTGCCTATTGCATCGGGTCCCTGCTGGGAAAACACCGTCTGTTTGAACGCATATCTCCCAAGAAGTCGTGGGAAGGCAGCGTAGGCGGAGCGTTGTTTGCCCTCGCCTCCTCCTTTGCCTTTGCACACTACTTCCCGTTTATGGGCATGGGGCAATGGGTAGGACTGGCACTTACGATTGTGGTGTTCGGCACATGGGGCGACTTGACCGAATCGTTACTGAAACGCCAACTGGGCATCAAGGATTCCGGCAACATCCTGCCGGGACACGGGGGAATGCTTGACCGCTTCGACAGCACACTGATGGCCGTTCCTGCTGCCGTGGTCTATCTCTATATCATGACTTACTTTTGATTCTTGGCCAGCAACGCCACCATCCGGCGGGCTGCACGCTCCGGAGCGCCCGGTTCGCCCAGCCGGGCCAATACTTCGGCATACCCTTGCTGCATTTCATCCTCGCGGGCAGAGTCGTAAAGCAAGCTTTGCAACTCGGTGTTGACGAGGGTTACCGTCATCTTATCGGCCACCAGTTCTTTCACCACTTCCCTATTGGCGATAAGGTTCACCAGGGAAATGTACTTCACCTTCAAGACGCAACGTTTCAGCAGGCTCACCACTTTGCCCATAGGCATGTAGTAACATACGGCCTGAGGCACACGGAAAAGCGCGGCTTCCAAAGTAGCCGTTCCCGAGGTAACCAGCGCCACGCGGGCGTGGGACAACAGAGGATAAGTGCAGCCGAACAGCAACTTGGCATCTGTGCCTGCCGCCAGGTACGGACGGTAATATTCCGGCTCGATGCCGGGGGCACCCGCGACAACCAGCTGATATCCTGTCACAGTCAGGCTGGAAGCAGCCTGAATCATGCGGGGCAGGTTGTCCTTGATTTCCTGCCGGCGGCTGCCGGGCAGCAAGGCAATAATGTCCTGCCCGCCAAGCCCGTGGGCACGGTTGAACTCCTCGCGGGTTTCCCGGTAAGAAGCACGGAAAGCCGCCACTTCATCCACCGTAGGATTGCCCACATAGTGAATGGGGTAATGATGTTTCTGCTCGAAAAACTCCACTTCGAAAGGCAGGATGGAAAACAGTTCGTCCACATCGCGCTTGATATTCTTAATGCGGTATTCCTTCCATGCCCATATCTTGGGAGAGATGTAGTAGTACACGGGAATGCGCGTATGCCGACGCAGGAAACGGGCTATTTTCAAGTTGAAGCCGGGGTAATCGACCAGAATCACCACATCGGGCTTCCAAGCCACAATGTCCTCCTTGCAATACCTCATGTTGGCAAAGATGGTACGCAGGTGCAGCAACACGGGTATGAACCCCATGTAAGCCAACTCCCGGTAATGCCTTACCAGCGTACCACCTTCGGCAGCCATCAGGTCTCCACCGAAAAAGCGGAAATCGGCCTGCGCGTCTTCCCGCTTCAAAGCCGCCATCAGGTGGGCGGCATGCAGGTCGCCCGAGGCTTCGCCAACAATCAGATAATACTTCATGGCTACGTCATGCCTTAAAACCAAGTTTTCAACTCGTCCATCAGGCCATAAGCCGTGGCATCCACCGTGGTGGGGGTAATGGCCACATAGCCGTTATCCAAAGCCCAATGGTCGGTCTGTTCATCATCGGGTTCCAGATTCCGGTATTCGCCGGTCAGCCAATAGTAATGGGTATCGTTGCGGTGGGCAAAGTTCTCCCACTCGTTTTCCCATACGCCACGGGTCTGGCGGCAAATCTTTATACCTTTCAATTCCTTGGTATCGGGAATATTCACGTTCAGGCAAGTCATCGGAGGGAGGCCTTTCTCAAGTACCCGGGCGATGATTTCGCGGACAAACACGCCCGACGGCTCAAAATCGGCATTCGGCTCATGGCTGCACAACGAGAAGCCGATGGAGGGCACGCCTTTCAGGCAACCTTCCATCACCACGCCCATCGTGCCGGAGTAATGCACGTTGACCGACGAATTGTCGCCGTGGTTGATACCGCCAATCACCAGGTCGGGCTTACGCTCAAGCACCGTGTGGAAGGCAAGCTTGACACAATCGGTGGGGGTTCCCGAACATTTGTAGATGCTCAGTCCCACGTCTTTGCGCACCAAGGAGTAGTGGATAGGCTCATTGGTCGTCAACGAGCAAGAAGTTCCCGAACGCGGGGTATCGGGAGCCATTACCACCACTTCGCCCAAGGGGCGGATGAACCGGAGCAGTTCACTGATACCTTTCGACATGATGCCGTCATCATTAGATACCAATATTAAAGGTCTTTGATTTTCCATATTTCTTCTTGTTTTAGTTGTAAACGTTGCAAAAGTACGGTTTTCTGTTGGAATGATAAACCCCAAAACCGATAAAAGGTTGTCCCATACCCGGACAGCAGTACTTTTTCACACCCGGACATGCCGATTTATCCTTTTATTGCTTACCTTTACGGCACACATTACTAAAGAAAACTGTTATGGACATCGTACTCATTATTTTAGGCATCTTCTGCCTGGTGGGGGGATTGGCAGGATGCATCCTCCCCATGCTTCCCGGTCCACCCTTGGCTTATGCCGGCATGCTGTTGCTCCATTTTACCGACCAAGTACAATTCACCACGACCCAATTGCTGGTATGGCTTGCCCTCGTGGCCGTCATACAAGCCTTGGACTACTTTGTCCCCCTCCTTGGCACCAAGTACAGTGGCGGCAGCAAGTGGGGCACGCGCGGTTGCCTGGTAGGCACCATTGCCGGGCTTTTCTTCATGCCCTGGGGACTGATTGCCGGGCCTTTCTTAGGAGCCTTCATCGGCGAACTGCTGGGCGGCAAGGAAACGATACAGGCGCTCAAGTCGGGCTTTGGCTCGTTGCTCGGCTTCCTGTTCGGGACCGTGGTGAAATGTATGCTCTGCGGCTACTTCATGTGGCAATTTATCGTCGCACTCTGGTAACCCGGTATCCGCATTATGGCCACACACAATACTTTAGGGAAAGCAGGCGAAGACGCCGCAGCAGCCCACCTGGCAGCAGAGGGGTACACCATCCTGCACCGCAACTGGCACAAAAACCACCTGGAGCTGGACATCGTAGCCACCAAAGGCGGCGAACTGGTCGTCGTGGAAGTCAAAACCCGCGCCGCCAACACCTGCATCAACCCGCAAGACGCCGTCAACTGGAAAAAGGTGCGCCACATTGTCGTGGCAGCCGATGCCTACATCAAGCACTTCAACATCAGCCTGCCCGTCCGTTTCGACATCGTGACCGCCATCGGCAGTGCAGGGAATTTCCGGATAGAACACATCGAAAATGCTTTCTATCCGCCCCTGTTTTAAAAGAAAACACTATATTCGCCGCAAAGGAAAAACCTACTGCGATTGACAAACCCTCCATTCATCATGAACATCGAATCTGCCCGCGAATACTGCCTTACGAAGAAAGCCGCCACCGAAGGTTTCCCCTTTGGCGAAGGCTTCTGGGTCGTGAAAGTGATGGGCAAAATGTTTGCCTGCATCAACCTGGATACGCCCGACCGCATCACCCTGAAATGCGATGCCGACTATGCCATAGAGCTGCGCGACCGTTACAATGCCGTGGAGCCTGCCTGGCACTTCAACAAGAGGTATTGGAACCAGGTGCTCTTCGACCGCGATGCCAACAGCCAACTGATACGCCACCTCATAGACCATTCCTACGAGGAAGTCCTCAAAAAGTTTACCCGAAAAATGCGCAATGAATATGACGCCCTACCCTGACACCTTTACATTCCCGCTGATTGCGTTGGACGAGACCGACTCGACCAGCAACTACCTTGCCCGCCTTTGCCAAGAAAGCAAAGCGGCTGAATACACCACCGTCACCGCCCAATACCAAAGCGCGGGCAAAGGACAGCGAGGCAACCGCTGGGAGTCGGCTCCCGGCGAGAACCTGCTGTTCAGCTTCCTGCTACGCCCCACGTTCCTGGAGGCACGGCGGCAGTTCCTCCTGTCGCAAATCACCGCCTTGTCCGTCAAGGAAGAACTGGATGCCTACACCGGAGGCATCCGCATCAAATGGCCCAACGACATCTATTGGCAAGACCGCAAAATATGCGGCATGCTCCTGGAAAACGACCTCGAGGGGAGCAGAATAGGCTACTGCATTGCCGGCATCGGCATCAACATCAACCAAGACGTTTTCCACAGCGATGCCCCCAACCCGGTTTCTCTGAAACAAATCACCGGCCAAAGGCACGCCCCCGCGGACATCCTGACAAGCATCCTGTCACGGGTACACTACTATTATGAGCAACTGCGCGCAAAGCCGGAAGGAGAATATCCCGCAAAGATAGCCGCCCGCTACCGCCAAGCCTTGTACCGCCGCGAAGGCTACCATCCTTACCGCGATGCCGAAGGCACATTCCGTGCCCGCCTAACGGACGTAGAACCGGACGGCCGCTTCGTGCTGGAAGATGAGACGGGCCGTATCCGCAAATACCTGTTCAAGGAAGTGCAATACATTCTGTAACCCGCCAATCGTGCCGTTCATCTATGAAGAAGATTATCCATACCCTTTGCATACTAACCCTGTTAGCCGCCTTTCAGGGCTGCACAGTAAGAGGAGGCGACTATCCGCCCTACGGTGAGAACAGCACGTGGGCGCTGTGCAATCACCTGTGGGAAGGTACGTACGTCGAAGCCGACGGTTCGTTGGTCGACCACCAAATCATCTTCTACACCGACGGGAGGGGTGAAGAATCGCTGCGGTATAATCGCTATGGCGCAATATATGAAGAACATTATGAATTCTACTGGCAATGGAGCAACAGCCTGCAAAACTCCCTGACCCTAAGCTATCCGGGCGGCGGAATCCTCTACATGGACCAGGTGTACCTGGACTACGACCTGTTTTCATGCCTGCTGAACGGCATATACATCAACTTCCGGGGACAATAAACGCCCTTTCTCTCTCGACATGACAATCACCGACCGACACATACTCCGCATTGCCCTGCCCTCCATTGTGAGCAACATCACCGTGCCGCTGCTGGGGCTGGTGGATGTGGCCATCGTGGGACACCTGGGCTCGGCCGCCTACATCGGGGCCATTGCCGTGGGCGGGCTGATGTTCAACATCATCTACTGGCTGTTCGCTTTCCTGCGCATGGGCACCAGTGGACTGACGGCACAAGCCCTCGGACGGCGCGACTTGCCGGAAACGGTGTGCCTGTTGCTGCGCTCGCTCCTCATTGCCGGAGCTGTGGCACTGGCATTGCTGGTGCTGCAAACGCCCATCCGCCAAGGGGCATTCCTGCTCATCCGTCCCACAGGCGAGGTGGCCCAATGGGCAACGGCCTATTTCCACATCTGCATCTGGGGAGCGCCGGCCATGCTGGGGCTGTACGGACTGACGGGCTGGTTTCTGGGCATGCAGAATTCGCGCATCCCCATGCTAGTAGCCATCACGCAAAACGTGGTGAACATTGCCGCCAGCCTGTCCTTTGTCTACTTCGGGAACATGAAGGTGGAAGGCGTGGCGCTGGGCACGCTGGTGGCACAATGGGCGGGCCTGCTGATGGGGCTGGCACTGTGGCTGTCCTGTTACGGACGGTTGCTGAGGTACCTCCGGCAGGCATGGCGCAACGTGTGGCAGCGCGACGCCCTGTCGCGCTTCTTCGGCGTGAACCGCGACATCTTCCTGCGCACGCTTTGCCTGGTGGCGGTGACCCTGTTTTTCACCTCGGCAGGCGCGGCGCAAGGCGACATCATCCTGGCGGTGAACACGCTGCTGATGCAGCTGTTCACCCTGTTCTCCTACGTGATGGACGGCTTTGCCTACGCGGGCGAGGCCTTGAGCGGACGGCACATCGGCGCACGGAACCGCACGGCCTTCCGCGCCACCGTGCGCCGCCTCTTCCTGTGGGGAGCGGGCATGGCAGCGGCTTTCACCCTGCTCTACGCCCTGGGCGGGGAGGCGTTCCTGGGGTTGCTGACCGACGAGCGGGAGGTGATTGCCGCCTCACGGGACTACTTCTGCTGGGCCATCGCCATCCCCGTGGCAGGCGTGGCAGCCTTTACGTGGGACGGCATTTTCATCGGCGCCACCGCCACGCGGGGCATGCTGGCGTCCATGGCCGTGGCGGCAACCTGCTTCTTCGCCCTCTACTTCGGACTGCGGGAATCCCTGGGCAACCACGCCCTTTGGCTGGCGTTCATCGCCTACCTCGCCACGCGCGGCATCGTGCTGGCCTTCCTGGGCCGGACAATGGAGAAAAAAGCCTTCCGGTAGCATAGTATCGCTACCGACCAAGCGTAGTATCGCTACCGCGGTGGCGATACTACGCTACCAAGCCAGTGATAGGACGCTACGAAACGAGAGAAAAATGACATATCATTTTGTTTTCCGCTACCTTTTCCGTAACTTTCCCACCTGAACCTCCAAAATTCCACAACGCATGAAAACATCACGCTTTTTCAGACCACTGGCCACGGCCTTAATCGCCATGAATGTGCTGGCATCGTGCAACAACGATGGGTCTTCACCCGACTTGTACGCAGAGGCCATACAAGAACTGTACGAAACGGAGTACTACTACAGCGAAGATGTACTTTGGAACAACGAGGAAAAAATCGAATCCTCCTTCCGGTTCATACAACCGGAAGAAGAAACGGGAACTGCCGTTATCATGCAGCTTACCAACCCCGTCCCGTGTGAAAGTGGGTATCTTGACATACCACTCGACATGGTTTACGACGAAACAACGCTGGAGATGGACTTCAGCGGAGAAATCAAAGGCGAGAATTACGAACTGGCAGTGGACGGCACATTCTACCGCCCGAAACCCCACATGGACCTGCAACCCGCCTCGCTGGTGTACACGTACCGCGCCACGGACGACATCCCGAAAGAAACGCCCTACACTTTCAACATCGACGACGGCCTGCTCCAACTGCAAGGCGGCCTGTTGCTGGGACAGGAGGACCTTTTCAACCGGATAACCGCAGAATTAAGGAGAAAAGTGACAGCCATGCGGTGGACTTTCCACGAAGACGGCACCCTGGAAGTATGGCACCGACCGGCCGGCGAAACCAACTTCACCCCGTGGTCTACCTACCGCTATTGGGTGAAGGGGAACGACGAGCTGTACCTCAGCTTCAGCTACCGGCAATACGAAGACCACCTCGACTGCTGGTACGGCAAGCGTCCGAACGGCTACTCTCCCCCGTTCATCGTTATGTTCGAAAACTGGGATTACCTCCTTGCCATGCATTACCGGGTAGGCGAACAGTTCTCGTGGAGCATCATGCCTCCCTATGACGGAAGTGCCATGAGCCTGTACATCAGCTGCAAAGAAGAGGAAGGTTTCAGCCGGGAATACATTGACGAGCTGTTAGACTGGAAAATCCTGACCGACAGGCTCGACGTCCACACTTGGATTGTCTCCGAGTAAAAAAACGCCACAGAAGGAAACCCTAAGAAACGTATCAGAACACTTACACACATGAAGACCCCTACCCGATTATTCTCTCTCCTCGGCCTCGCCTTGGTACTGGGCGCATGCGGCGGTTCCTCCTCCCCGGACGGAAAGACGCTGGCCGACTGCCCGGAAGTGCTTACCGTGGAAAATTCCCCCTCAGGCCCCGTCAGCGTGCTGCACATCGACCGCGTGAAAGACACCATCGACGTGCCGCTGAGCAAGTTGCTGGACGACTTCCGGCTGGTGAAACTGGACAACAGGGAGGAAGCGCTGTCCTACGGTTCCACCACCTGCCACGGCAACTACATTACCGTACACGGAGGGATGGGAGAACCTTACCGCTTGTTTGACAAAAACGGCCGTTATCTTTGTAACATTGGCCACATCGGGCAAGGCCCCGGAGAATATCAGTTTGCATACGACATCCAAGTAGATGAAAAGGACCGGCAAATCTACTTGATGCCCTGGCAGACGACCAACCTGTTTGTCTACAACATGCAGGGAGAATACCAACGCTCCATCCCGCTGCCTACGCTTGTGCCCAAAGGGGTATTTACCGTAGACCCCGAAAAGCAGACAGTCACCGTAGGCATGCTTCCTTTCAACAACATCGAAGGCGCCTCCGTGGTGTGGCAGCAAGACTTCAAGAGCAACGTGCTGCACCGGGTGGATGCCGCCCCCTACTCCGTCATGCCGGACTACAGCAACGAGATAGCCAATACGGACAACGTGCCGGGCACGTTCGACTTCACCATCCAGTATTGGGAGGTCAAGACGGACACCTTGTTCCACTACCAGCCCGAGCAGAAACGCTTCACCCCCGTGCTCACCCTGCAACTGCCCGATGAAAAGATGATTCACAGCTACCTGGAACTGCCCGACCACTACCTGATGGACGTCATCTTGCAACTGCAGCAACGGAAAACGGACCACTCCACGCAAATCTTCCCCTCCCGCCGCGTCTGTGTCATCATGGACAAGCACACCCGCAAAGGGGCTTTCGTGCGCTTCTACAACGACCTCATAGGGCCTTCTGCGACGATTGATGCTTTCTTCTACTTCAAGAGCGGATATTTTGCCTATGGCATCGACCCGGGCGACCTGCTGGTGCAAGTGGAAGAACTGCTCGCCTCCTCCAAGCCGGACGACAAAGAACGCACCCGCCTGAAAGAACTGAAAAGCGCCATCAACCCGGACGACAACACCTACCTGTTTGTAGGGAAGATAAAGAGCAATGCCCGGCTATGAAAGAAATGAGGACACTCCACATCAAAAACATGGTCTGCCCGCGCTGCATCATGGCCGTGCGCCAATGCCTGGAGAGCCTGGACATGCCTCCACAGTCGGTAGAGCTGGGCACCGCCGTGCTCTCCGAACCGTTGGACGAGGACAAGCGCCGCCAGGTTGCCGAAGCCTTGCAGGCACTGGGCTTCGAGCTGATAGACGACCGCCGCTCACAACTCATCGAACAAATCAAGACCACCGTCATCGACCTGGTGCATTACCACGACAAGAGGCTGAAGTCCAACCTGTCCGACTACCTGTCCGCCAAGCTGAACCGGGAGTATAGCGCGCTGAGCAAACTGTTCTCCGAAACCACGGGCACCACCATCGAGAAATACTTCATCGCACAGAAGATAGAGCGCGCCAAAGAGTTGCTGGTGTACGACGAACTGACCCTGAACGAAATAGCCGACCTGCTGGGCTACTCGAGCACCGCCTACCTCAGCACGCAGTTCAAGCAGGTGACCGGACTGACGCCCAGCCACTTCAAGCAGCTGAAGGAAAACAAGCGGAAATCGCTGGACCAGGTGTGAGGCGTATTCTTGCAAATCTTATCCATAATCTTATAATGCCTGTATTCCCCGCGCGCCTTACCTTTGCCCCGGAAAAAAGGAACCAAGTTTATGGACAAGAATACCAGACAAGAAACGTTTCCCATCCTGGGAATGAGTTGCGCCGCCTGCGCCGCCCGCGTAGACAAGACGCTGAACCAACAGCCGGGCGTATGCCAAGCCGCCGTCAACTACGCCGCCGCCACGGCTCTGGTGGAGTATGACCCCGCCAAGACTTCACCCGAAACCCTGCAACATGCCGTACAGGAAGCGGGCTACGACCTCATCATCACGCACGACGAACATACTGAAGACCGGGTAGAAGAAGCGCACGCCAAAAAATACAAGACCTTGAAACGGCGCACCATCGCCGCCATCCTGCTGGCCGTCCCCATCGCCGTCATCGGCATGGGCTTTATGGACAGGCCTTGGGCAGGATGGGCCACGTGGATACTTTCCACACCGGTTGTCTTTGTCTTGGGACGCTCCTTCTTCAGCAATGCCTGGAAGCAGCTGAAGCACCGTTCGGCCAACATGGACACGCTGGTGGCATGCAGCACGGGCGTGGCCTATCTGTTCAGCGTATTCAACCTGCTGTTCCCCGGTTTCTGGCTTTCGCGGGGCATCGCGCCGCACGTCTATTTCGAGTCGTCGAGCGTCATCATCGCTTTCATCCTCTTAGGCCGTCTGCTGGAAGAACGGGCCAAAGGCAACACCTCGCAAGCCATCAAGAAACTGATGGGACTGCAACCGAAAACCGTCACCCTCGTAGTTAATGAAAAATTAAAAGAAGTCCCCATCCGGCAAGTAAAGCCCGGCGACATCATCCGGGTGAAGCCCGGCGAGCGCATTGCCGTGGACGGTACGGTGACGGACGGCACCTCTTACGTGGACGAAAGCACACTGAGCGGCGAACCGGTGCCCGTAGCCAAAGGCAAGGATGCCAAGGTATATGCCGGCACCATCAACCAGAAAGGCAGCTTCCACTTCCGGGCAGACCGGGTGGGGGCGGACACGCTTCTGGCGAAGATTATCCACCTGGTGCAGGACGCGCAAGGCTCGAAAGCGCCCGTACAGAAACTGGTGGACAAGGTGGCAGCCGTCTTCGTGCCGGCCATCATGGGCATCGCGCTGCTGTCCTTTATCCTCTGGATGGCATTCGCCCCCTCGGAAGGCTTCACCCACGGACTGCTGGCCCTGGTGACGGTGCTCATCATCGCCTGCCCCTGTGCCTTGGGACTCGCCACGCCTACCGCCATCATGGTAGGCATCGGCAAAGGAGCCGAACGGGGCATCCTCATCAAAGACGCCGAAAGCCTGGAAACGGCAAAGAAGGTGAACGCCGTCGTACTGGACAAGACGGGCACCGTGACCGAAGGACACCCCGCCGTGCAGCACATCCTGTGGGCAAACGAAGAAGCCCGCCTATACGCCCCCGTCCTGCGGGCTTTGGAGCAGAGGTCGGAACACCCGCTGGCAGAAGCCATCCTCCGGCATAACGAATTCAGGGCAAAGGCTGAAGAAGTGCATGTGGATGCTTTCGATAGCCTGACGGGACAGGGGGTAAAAGGCACATGCAACGGCAATCCGTACTACGCGGGCAATCCCAGCCTGCTGACAGGCAGACACATCTCCCCCGCCCTGCAAGAAGCCGCCGCGGCCTGGGAAGCCGGGGGGCAGACCATCGTCTGGTTTGCCGACGAAAAGGAAGCCTTGGCCGTGATTGCCATTGCCGACCGCATCAAACCGTCGTCCGTACATGCCATCCGCACCCTGCGGCAGAAAGGCATCGACGTCCACCTGCTGACCGGCGACAACGAAGCCACCGCCCGGGCCATCGCCCGGCAGGCAGGCATCACGCACTACCGGGCAGGCGTACTGCCCCAGGACAAAGCCGCATTCGTCAAAGCCTTGCAACACGAGGGGAAAGTGGTGGCCATGGTCGGCGACGGCATCAACGACAGCGCCGCCCTGGCACAAGCCGACCTCAGCATAGCCATGGGCAGCGGGAGCGACATCGCCATGGACGTGGCGAAGATGACGCTCATCTCGTCCGACCTGAACAAGATACCCGAAGCGCTGAACCTCTCACGGCTGACCGTGCGCACCATCCGCCAAAACCTCTTTTGGGCGTTCATATACAACTTAGTGGGCGTCCCCATCGCCGCCGGCGCGCTCTACCCCATCAACGGCTTCCTGCTGAACCCCATGATTGGCGGGGCGGCCATGGCCTTCAGCAGCGTCAGCGTGGTCACCAACAGCCTGCGGTTAAGGAAAAAGAAACTTTCGGACGAAAAACCGGGCACGGGAAAGGACAACTCCATTGGGACGAAGCTCCCTCCATCCCGCCCCGAAGGGACTGCCCCGCATCCGTCCGTCAATAATCAACCTGAAAAAGAAAAGGAAACAATGGAAAAGCAATTCAAAGTAAGCGGCATGATGTGCAACCACTGCCGCATGCACGTAGAAAAAGCGTTGAACAAACTGGAAGGCGTCCACGCCACCGTCACCCTCGACCCGCCCGTGGCAACCGTCACCTTCACCGGCAGGGCATACACGCTCGGCGAGCTCCAGAAGCAAGTGACCGAAGAAGCCGGCGAATACACCCTAAGTGAATAAGCGCTGTAAAGAATGATTAACGCCCCGATTACCGGGACGTCCGGCTTCGGGCGAGGCAAAGCCGGATGTCTTGGCGGCGTGCCCGCAACCCCGGGGAGGAATCATCGTGCATGATTCATAGAATCATCGTACATGATTCCCGGAATCATCGTGCATGATTCCCCGTCTAAGTACTACTTTAATCAAGCCATCCCCCGGAGGCAGCAGCCTTTTGCCCTGCTACCGGCCGGTCGGAGAGGTAGTTACTCATCAAAAAAAATTACCCAAGAATACCATAGAAAGTATTCTTGGGTAAAAACTATCTGTAATGCGGATTCGCCCGATACGGCTTTACTCAGCACGCAAGGTGTAGCGCTTGAAGTCGAGCACGGTCAGGTCCTTGTCCTGCGACTTCAGGTAGTCGGCCACCGTCATCTTGGCGTCCTGGATGTACTCTTGGTTCAGCAGGCAAGATTCCTTGAAGAACTTGGCCATACGGCCTTTGGCAATGTTCTCAACCATCTGGGCAGGCAGGTTGGCAGCCTTTTCAGCGGCAACCTTTTCTTTCAGGTCACGGATTTCCTGGGCTTGTGCCTCGGTGATGTAACCCTTCATGATGCCCTCGTTCAGGTGCTCTTCGCTTTCGGCGATGTAGAGGTTGAAACCGGCTTTCTTCAAAGCGGCTTCAACGGCTTTCTGTACCTGCTCTACCTTGGTCTTTTCGATGGCAACCTGCAACTCGTTGGCCTTCACTTCTTCCGGAACGCCGGCTTCGTTGACGGCAATCGGGTTCATGGCGGCAATCTGCATAGCTACCTCTTTGCCTACCTGTGCGTCGCACTCCTTGTTCAGCACGACCATGGTGCACAGGAAGTTCTTGTTCTGGTGGTTATACGTGGCGATGCAGGGACCTTCTACGGCGTTGTAGCCATCGAGTTCCATTTTCTCGCCCGTGATGCCGCTGCGGTCTACCACAGCCTGTGCCACGGTCACATCGCCCAAAGGCAGGGCCTTCACTTCGTCCAGCGTCTTGCACTTGTTGGCAATAGCGGCATCCAGGATGTCCTGGGTCAGTTTGACAAAATCGGCATTCTGGGCAACGAAGTCAGTCTCGCACTTCAAGGCAATCATAGCGCCAAAGCCATCCACAGCCTTTACCAGCACGCAGCCTTCGGCAGCTTCGCGGTCCGAACGTTTGGCGGCCACAGCCTGTCCCTTTTCGCGGATAATCTTAATCGCCTTGTCAAAATCGCCTTCTGCGTCAGTCAAAGCGTTCTTACAGTCCATCATACCTGCACCCGTCATCTTGCGGAGCTTGGTAATATCAGCCATTGTTACAGCCATAATATCTTTCTCTTGTTTTAATGGTGAATAATTGTTTCAAAAGTAAATAAGAGTTGAGAACAGAGACACCGGACACGCCGCACGTTTCCCGCTGACGGCTTCCTCATCTCGATTCCCAACTCTTACAAGATATGCTTATGCTTCTTCGTCTTCCTTAATGAAAGCGGCTGCCTTGGAGGCGTTGATGGCCTCTTCGTCAGACTTATCCAAACGTGCCTTTACGGCTTTGCGTTTGCCCTTGCCGGCAGGTGCTTCACCGGCAGCTTCCATATCGACCTTCTCAGCCTTGCGTTCTTCCAAGCCTTCCTGCATGGCAGCGCAGCAAGCATCGAGGATTACTTCGACGGACTTTGTTGCGTCATCGTTAGCCGGAATTACGAAATCTACATTGGTCGGGTCGGAATTCGTGTCAACGATACCGAACACGGGAATACCCAAGCGGTTGGCTTCGCGCACGGCGATGTTTTCCTTCATTACGTCAACCACGAACAGGGCGGAGGGCAGACGGGTCAAATCGGCGATAGAACCCAGGGTCTTGTCCAACTTGGCGCGTTGACGGGAGATTTGAAGGATTTCACGCTTGGAGAGGTTGGCATACGTACCGTCGTTTGTCAGTTTATCGATGGTAGCCATTTTCTTCACAGCCTTACGGATGGTGGGGAAGTTTGTCAGCATACCGCCCGGCCAACGCTCGATTACGTAAGGCATGTTTACAGAAGCGGCTTTCTCAGCCACTACCTGCTTAGCTTGTTTCTTAGTAGCAACAAACAGGACTTTCTTTCCTGATTTAACGATTTGCTTCAAGGCTTCGGCAGCCTCATCGACTTTAGCAACCGTTTTATTGAGGTCAATGATATGAATACCATTGCGCTCCATGAAGATATAGGGAGCCATTGCGGGATTCCACTTTCTCTTGAGGTGGCCGAAGTGGCAACCGGCTTCCAATAATGTATCAAAATTAGTTCTTGACATAATTGTTCGTATTTCTTTAAATCGTTTACTTTCTTTTTTGTTTTTCTTCTAAACCAACCGCCGGGTAGCCTGGTCTTTGCGGACGAGAGTCCCGGTAGTTTAGATGCTAAACGCTTTGACGTTTGAGAGTTGAGAGGGCAAACAGCCGAGGATTAAGCAACTTGTCCGTGCCCCAACCACCTCCAACTCTTAACGTTTACTGAACTGGAATCTGCGACGTGCTTTGGGACGACCCGGCTTCTTGCGTTCAACAGCACGCGGGTCACGAGTCATAAAGCCTTCTGCACGCAGGGCAGCCTTGTCTTCGGGGTTGATTTTCACCAAAGCGCGGGCAATGGCCAAGCGCAATGCCTGGGACTGTCCGGTGAAACCGCCACCGCAGAGGTTTACTTTAATGTCGTATTTTTCAGCAACGCCCAGTTTGTTCAACGGCTGCTTAACCACATACTGGAGAATACTCGAAGGGAAATACACCGCAAGGTCTCTTTTGTTAATGGTAATCTTTCCGGTACCTTCGCTGACGTAAACACGCGCAATGGCGCTTTTGCGTCTGCCTAATGCATTTACTACTTCCATATCTCTTATTTAAGTGCGTTAATATCAATCATTTTAGGGTTTTGAGCCTCATGTTTGTGCTCGCTTCCGGCATATACGTACATATTGCCCAGCAATTTGGCGCCCAGTTTGTTCTTGGGCAGCATACCCTTCACTACTTTTCTCAACAGGCGGTCTTCGCCGTTCGGCTTAGCCATCAGGCGGGCGGGCGTCATTTCGCGCTGGCCGCCGGGATAGCCGGTGTAGGACAGATATACGCGGTCGCTCCACTTATTGCCTGTCAGTTTCACTTTGTCGGCATTGATAATGATGACATTATCACCGCAATCTACATGAGGAGTAAAATTGGGTTTGTACTTACCCCTCAACAGCTTTGCAACTTTTGCGCCCAGACGACCCAGTACTTGGTCGGTGGCATCAACGATGACCCATTCTTTGGTTACCGTCGCATTGTTTGCTGAAATGGTCTTGTAACTTAAAGTATCCACTCTTTAAATGTTTTAAAATTGTTACTACTAATCATTTCCTCACCACGGGAACATGCCCCGGACAAAAGGCCGTTTAACCCGCTATGAATGAAATATTTATCCTTTTCAGATAATAATCGGCTTGCAAAGGTACTGTTTTTCTGGCAACTGGCAAAGGTTTCCGCATTTTTTTTGCCTGCAAAAAGGGATGGCTCCCTTTACCGAAGGGCCCGGGAAGCGCGGGTTCCTTTCCAGATTTCCAGTGCCTGCACCCCGCCCCAGCGGGGCCGGGAGGCGGTTTTCCTGGCACTACAGCGCTACCGTGCTGGCATTGTAACGCTACCGCGCTGGCGTCGAAGCGCTACCGGAGTGGCATTGAAGCGCTATCTTATCGGCACGAAAGTTGTCGGGGGAAGGCTAAAGACGGGTACTACAAAAACACCGCAGGGCGGAAACCGGGCTTTTCTTTCTGGAAAGAAAAACATCCGGTTCCGCCCTGCGGTTCAGATATGGCAAAATCCCCAATCTACCTTAAGGGAAATTAAAACTCGGCATTGCGCGGCGTACGGGGGAATGGGATGACGTCGCGGATGTTGGCCATGCCGGTAACGAACAGCAGCAACCGCTCGAAGCCCAACCCGAAACCTGCATGGGGACAAGTGCCGTAACGGCGGGTGTCGAGATACCACCACATGTCCTTCATGGGGATGTGCAGTTCTTCGATGCGCGCCATGAGCTTGTCGTAGTTCTCTTCACGCACGCTGCCGCCAATGATTTCGCCGATTTGCGGGAAAAGCACATCGGTGCCCTGCACCGTGCGGCCGTCCGCATTCTGCTTCATGTAGAAAGCCTTGATTTCCTTGGGATAGTCGGTCATGATAACAGGACGGCGGAAGTGCTGCTCCACCAGGTAGCGTTCGTGCTCACTGGCCAGGTCGCACCCCCAATAGACGGGGAATTCAAATTTCTTCCCGCCCGCAACGGCTTCCTCAAGAATCTTGATGCCTTCGGTATAGGGCAGGCGGACAAAGTCTGTTTCCACCACACCGCGCAAGCGCTCGAGCAACCCCTTGTCCACCATTTTGTTGAGGAACTCAAGGTCATCCATGCAGTTGTCCAACGCCCATTGCACGCAGTATTTGATGAACTCTTCTTCCAAGTCCATCAACTCCGCAAGGTCGGCAAAAGCCACCTCAGGTTCCACCATCCAGAACTCAGCCAAATGGCGCGGCGTATTGGAGTTCTCTGCACGGAACGTGGGGCCGAAAGTATAGATGGCACCCAGTGCCGTGGCAGCCAGTTCGCCTTCCAATTGTCCGGACACCGTCAGGCTGGCCTGCTTGCCGAAGAAGTCATTGTCGTAAACTATGTTCCCGTCCTTATCTTTCTTCAGGTCGTAGAGGTTCATCGTTGTCACCTGGAACATCTGCCCTGCGCCTTCGCAATCGGACGCCGTGATGATAGGCGTGTGGAAGTAGTAGAACCCACGGTCGTGGAAGAATTTATGTATGGCTATGGCCATGTTATGACGGATGCGGAACACTGCGCCAAAAGTATTGGTGCGCGGGCGCAGGTGGGCAATCTCACGGAGGAACTCCATGGAATGGCCTTTCTTCTGCAAAGGATACGTGTTGTCGCACGCGCCCAGCACTTCTATCTCACGTGCCTGCACCTCGACTTTCTGTCCCGAGCCAACCGACTCGACCAACTCTCCGTTTACGCTGAGGCAAGCACCGGTAGTGACATCCTTCAACACGGCCTCGTCAAACCGGTCCAAATCTACCACGACTTGCACATTATGTATGGTACTGCCGTCGTTCAATGCAATAAAACATACCTGCTTGCTTCCGCGGCGGGTACGCACCCAACCTTTCACATTGACCATCGCGCCGAAGTCTTCACGCTTCAACAGGTCGGTTATCTTTGTTCTGCTAATCTTTTCCATGTGTCAATAGGGATTAGTGTGTTAAAGTGATTTGTGATTAATGCCCAGTGAACGGCGGTGATTAGTACATATCATGACCGCCAATCACCAGCCGCCAGCCACTGTCATTCAAACGCCCCCATGCGCAGGTGGTTCACTTCCGCCTCATTGAGGAAACGCCATTCTCCGCGGCGCAGGCCTTTCTTGGTAAGCCCGGCGAAATACACGCGGTCCAGCTTGGTCACCTTATAGCCAAGCTTCTCGAAAATACGGCGTACAATGCGGTTCTTGCCCGAATGGATTTCAATGCCTACGTCATCCTTTTTCGCCTCATCGGTATAGCTGATGGCATCGGCATGAATCTCACCGTCATCCAACTCAATGCCTGCGGCAATCTGATCCATGTCGGCACGGGTAAGGTTCTTGTCCAAGTGCACGTGATAGATTTTCTTCTTCAGATACTTGGGATGGGTAAGCTTGGAGGCCAAATCACCGTCGTTGGTCAGCAACAGCACGCCCGTGGTGTTACGGTCCAAACGTCCCACAGGATAAATGCGTTCGGGGCATGCCCCCTTCACCAAGTCCATCACCGTGCGGCGTGCTTGAGGGTCGTCCGAAGTAGTGACAGTATCCTTGGGCTTGTTGAGCAGGATATAAATCTTACGCTCAATACTTACAGGCTGGTCGTGGAACTTCACTTCGTCGCTCCGCTTAATCTTTGTGCCCAGTTCGGTTACCACCTCCCCGTTGACCGACACGACTCCGGCCATGATAAACTCATCGGCCTCACGGCGCGAACAAATGCCGGCATTGGCCAAGAACTTGTTCAAACGGATAGGTTCGTTGGGGTCAACAAACTGCTCTTTGTATTCTATCTGTTTTTTCTTGCTATACTTGGCATTCGGATTATAATCGGCGGTACGCGGACGGAAAGGACGTTGCCCGTAGTTGTTGCCGCCACCCGCATAATTGCCTTTGGCGCCGCCATTGGCATTGAAACGCGGACGATACGGACGCTGTTGCCCCTGTTCACCCGCCTGATTGGGATTAAAACGGGGACGATACTGACGTTGCTGTCCTTGCGTTCCTTCCTGATTGGGATTAAAACGAGGACGGTAAGGACGTTGTCCCGGTTCTCCCCCCTCCTGGTTGGGACTGAAGCGCGGACGGTAAGGACGTTGCCCGCCGCCATCCTGGTTGGGATTGAAACGCGGGCGGTAAGGACGTTGCTGTCCTTGTTCTCCATTTTCCTGATAAGAATTAAAGCGCGGACGGTAAGGACGTTCGCCATACGTGCGCTGTGGACGTTCGCCATTTTCCTGACCGGAATTAAAACGCGGACGATAAGGGCGTTCGCTATTATAAGGACGTTGGGGACGTTCGCCGTTATTGCTATTGAACCTTGGCCGATAAGGACGTTCATTGTCATACGGACGCTGCTGACGTCCAAAGCCTTCTTTGTACTCGTTGCCGCCGTCACGGCTTGCATTGGCATTTCCTTCCGTGGCAGAAGCATTCTGCCAAGTTTCGTTGTCTGTAGTCATTGTCTTTGTTCAAATAAAAAATTAAACCTATGGCCTCACGGCCTCTTTCTCCATATTATATAATAAACAGTTTAAATACCTGTATAATTGTGCGGAGTAATGGCGCGCAACTCTTTCTTGATGTCTTCACCGACATTCAGTCCGTCAATAAACTCTTTAATGGAAGCCTCGGTAATGGCCTGGTTGGTACGCGTCAAAGCTTTCAGTGCCTCATAAGGATGCGGATAGGCTTCCCGGCGCAGGATAGTCTGAATAGCCTCGGCCACCACACTCCAGCAATTGTCGAGGTCACGATAAATGACCGGCTCGTTAAGCAACAGTTTGCGCAGGCCTTTCAGCGAACTTTGAATGGCAATCACCGAATGTCCGAAAGGCACACCGATGTTACGCAGCACTGTAGAATCGGTCAGGTCGCGCTGCAGCCGCGATACCGGCAATTTCACCGCCAGGTGCTCCAATATGGCATTCGACATGCCCAAGTTCCCTTCCGCATTTTCAAAGTCGATGGGATTGACCTTATGCGGCATTGCGCTGGAGCCGACTTCGCCCGCCTTGATTTTCTGCTTGAAATATTCCATCGATATATACATCCAGAAATCGCGGTTCATGTCAATCATGATGGTGTTGATGCGTTTCATGGCATCAAACACAGCCGACAGGTTGTCGTAATTGGATATCTGCGTGGTATATTCCTCGCGTTCCAGTCCTAACTTTTCAGCCACGAACCGGTTGCCGAACGCTTTCCAATCGTAATCGGGATAAGCCACATGATGGGCATTGTAATTGCCCGTGGCCCCCCCGAACTTTGCAGTCAGCGGACAAGCCTTCAACGAAGCCAACTGCCGTTCCAAGCGATACACATAGACATAGATTTCCTTGCCCAAGCGGGTAGGAGAAGCGGGTTGCCCGTGCGTCTTTGCCAGCATGGGGATATTGGCCCACTCTTCGGCATACGCACGGAGTTGGGCTATCAGTTCTTCCACTTGCGGATAGAATACCTGTTCCAGTGCCTCTTTGACAGACAAAGGCACTGAGGTATTGTTAATGTCTTGCGAAGTCAGTCCAAAGTGTATGAATTCCTTATAGGGTTCCAGCCCGCCCAAGTGGTCGAACTGTTCTTTCAGGAAATATTCCACGGCTTTCACATCGTGGTTGGTCACGCTTTCAATTTCCTTGATGCGGTGCGCATCAGCTTCCGAAAAATTACGGTAGATGTTTCTCAAGGTCTCGAAGATGCCTTTGTCCACACCCTCCAATTGGGGCAAGGGCAGTTCACACAAGGCTATGAAGTACTCTACTTCCACCCGCACCCGATACTTAATCAAGGCAAATTCCGAGAAATAATCGGCCAAGGCTCCCGCCTTGTTCCGATACCGTCCGTCAATAGGGGAGATGGCTGTCAGAATGTCCAGTTCCATATGTATTCAATCAAATGATAATTATCAGGCTGCAAAATTACTGCTTTTTTCCGGTATTCAAGACACGCGCCCGAAGAAAAAGAACATAGAGGAAGTTAAGATATAAAAAAAGCAGCCACACGGACTGAGGCTGCCACAACTTTTCTTTAGTAGGAAGTGGGCGTTGACGGATTCGAACCGCCGACCCTCTGCTTGTAAGGCAGATGCTCTGAACCAGCTGAGCTAAACGCCCTTTTGAGACTTAACAGGAAGCGCGGGAAAACATTGGTGGGCGTTGACGGATTCGAACCGCCGACCCTCTGCTTGTAAGGCAGATGCTCTGAACCAGCTGAGCTAAACGCCCGTGCGCTTCCGTTTCAAAAGCGCTGCAAAGGTACTACATATTTTGGTATCTGCAAATGTTTCGACCAATATTTTCTAAAAAAACTTTTTCACTTTCCTCATCAGGCATGGTTATCAGAAGGTTACAAAACACAACGGGGAAGCACAAAACCCTGTGCCTCCCCGCCATATCTTATGTTTCTTCTTACTTATACTCTTGCCAGCTCTTAATCTGGATATCCTCCAGCTTCATGTCGCAGAAGGCTTCGATAAAGGCGCTTGCCAAACGGGCATTCGTAATCAGCGGGATGTTGTGGTCGATGGCGCCACGGCGTATTTTATAACCGTTGGTCAGTTCACGCTTCGTATGGTTCTTCGGGATGTTGACGATGAGGTCGAAAGCATGGTCGGCTATCATCTTCATCACGTTGTTGTGGGCATCGGGCTTTTCATCCGGCCAGTAAACCGGCTCTGCCGATACGCCATGAGCGTTCAGGAAAGCCGACGTACCTGCGGTAGCATAAATCTTGTAGCCCTTGGCAAACAGCAACCGGCTGGCATCCAGCAAATCCACTTTCGACTTCATGGCACCGGAGGACAGCATGACGCCCTTCTGCGGAATCTTAAAGCCGGTAGCGACCATTGCATTCAGCAAAGCTTCGTCGAAATCGTCACCCAGACAGCCTACCTCACCGGTGGACGACATGTCGACACCCAGCACGGGGTCGGCCTTGTGCAGGCGGGAGAAAGAGAACTGGCTGGCCTTGACCCCAATCCAATCAATATCGTAAGCCGACTTGTCGGGCTTGGTGTAGGGAGCATCCAGCATAATCTTCGTGGCCGTTTCGATGAAATTGCGCTTCAGCACCTTGCTGACGAAGGGGAACGAACGGCTGGCACGGAGGTTGCACTCGATGACCTTGACCTCGTTGTTGCGCGCCAGGAACTGGATGTTGAACGGGCCCGATATGTTCAGTTCCTTGGCTATCTGGCGGCTTATCTTCTTGATGCGGCGTGCCGTGGCAAAGTATATCTTCTGCGCAGGGAACACCAACGTGGCGTCGCCCGAGTGCACACCGGCAAACTCGATATGTTCGGAGATGGCGTATTCCACAATCTCGCCGTTCTGTGCAACGGCGTCAAATTCTATTTCCTTGGTGTTCTGCAAGAATTGCGACACCACCACGGGATATTCTTTCGATACTTCGGCAGCCATTTTCAAGAACTCTTCCAGTTCCTCCTCGTCGTAGCATACGTTCATGGCAGCGCCCGAAAGCACGTAGCTGGGGCGCACCAGCACCGGATAGCCCACTTTCGCCACAAAGCCCTTCACGTCTTCCAGGCTGGTCAGCTCTTGCCAAGCGGGCTGGTCGATGCCCAGCAGGTCGAGCATGTGCGAGAACTTGTTGCGGTTCTCCGCCCGGTCGATGCTGACGGGCGAAGTGCCCAGCACGGGGACAGACTGGCGGTAAAGCTTCATGGCCAGGTTGTTCGGAATCTGTCCGCCCACCGAGACGATGACGCCGCGCGGCTGTTCCAGGTCGATGACATCGAGCACGCGCTCAAACGAAAGTTCGTCGAAGTAAAGGCGGTCGCACATGTCATAGTCGGTAGACACCGTTTCGGGGTTGTAGTTTATCATGATGGACTTGTAGCCCAGCTTGCGTGCCGTCTGGATGGCATTCACCGAGCACCAGTCGAACTCTACGCTCGAACCGATGCGGTAAGCGCCCGAGCCGAGCACTACCACCGACTTTTCATTCTTGTAATAATTGATATCATATCCCTGCGCGCCATACGTCATGTACAGGTAGTTGGTCAGTTCGGGATGCTCGCTTGCCACGGTGTTGATGCGCTTCACGGCAGGCAGGATGCCCAGCTCCTTGCGGCGGGCACGGACTTGCAGGTTCTCCTTCTCCATGTTCCCCGTAGGATGGAGCACGAAGCGCGCAATCTGGAAGTCGGAGAAGCCCAGCACCTTGGCCTGGCGCAACACGTCGGCGGGGATGTCTTCCACCTTGGTGTATCCGGAGAGCTTATGCTTGTAGTCCACAATGTTCTTCAGCCTTTCCAGGAACCAGGGGTCAATCTTGGTCAACTCGTAGATGCGGTCGATGGAAAGGCCTTCTTCCAACGCCTGGGCAATGGCAAAAATACGCAGGTCGGTAGGATGTGCCAGTTCGTGCTCCACGTCGTCGAAGTGCAGGTTGTCGTTGCCCACAAAGCCGTGCATGCCCTGCCCTATCATGCGCAAACCCTTCTGGATGATTTCCTCGAACGAACGGCCGATGGACATGATTTCGCCCACCGACTTCATGGAGGAACCTATCTCGCGGCTCACGCCTACGAACTTCGTCAAATCCCAGCGGGGAATCTTGCAGATGAGGTAATCCAGTTGCGGAGCCACGTAAGCAGAGTTAGGCGTACCCATCTCTCCAATCTGGTCAAGCGTATAGCCCAGCGCTATCTTGGCGGCCACGAAAGCCAGGGGATAGCCCGTAGCCTTGCTGGCCAAGGCCGAAGAACGGCTCAGGCGGGCATTCACCTCGATGACGCGGTAGTCGTTGGTCTCGGCATTGAAAGCGTATTGGATGTTGCATTCGCCCACAATGCCCAAGTGGCGGACGCACTTCCGCGAAAGCGCCTGCAAGGTTTCCACCTGCTCCTGGCTGAGCGAGCAAGTGGGAGCCACCACGATGCTCTCGCCCGTATGGATGCCCAGCGGGTCGAAGTTTTCCATCGAGGCCACGGTGAAGCAGTGGTCGTTGACGTCGCGGATAACCTCAAACTCTATTTCCTTCCAGCCCTTCAGCGACTCTTCCACCAGGATTTGGTTGGAGAAGGTGAATGCGCTTTCGGCCAGCTTCAAGAACGTTTCCTCGTCGGGGCAGATGCCGCTGCCCTGTCCGCCCAAAGCGTAGGCCGAACGTACCATGACGGGGAAACCTATCTCGTGCGCCGCCTTCAAGGCGTCTTCCATGCTCTCCACGGCATGGCTCTTGGGCGTCTTCATGGGGATCTCGTCCAGTTTCTTCACAAACAGGTCGCGGTCTTCCGTGTTCATGATGGCCTCTACCGACGTGCCCAACACCTGCACGCCGTATTTCTGAAGAATGCCTTTCTGGTAAAGTTCCGTACCGCAGTTCAAGGCCGTCTGCCCGCCAAAGGCCAGCAGGATGCCGTCGGGACGTTCTTTCTCGATGATGCGTTCCACAAAATACGGAGTCACCGGCAGGAAGTAAACCTTGTCGGCAATGCCTTCCGATGTCTGGATGGTTGCAATGTTGGGGTTGACCAACACCGAACTGATGCCTTCTTCACGCAAGGCCTTCAACGCCTGCGAGCCTGAATAGTCGAACTCGCCTGCCTGGCCGATTTTGAGTGCGCCCGAACCCAGGACCAGCACTTTCTTCAAATTCTTTTCCATTACACCTATTATATATATACTTGCTAACTATATTTTCTCCGCTTTCCGGATAAAAAAAAATGCGTCACCCTCAAATCAAGGATTAACGCATCGGGAAAAAAGGAATATCACCTGCCGGGAAAAAGGAAGCGACACTCCCCGAATGAAATTCATCCGGATTACGATAACCTCCTTTTCCTATTTGCTTGTACGACATTCCTTAGAAATTTTCTGCAAAGAAACGTTTTTTTAGCGAAAGGAACAAATGTTTTGCCAAGCAAGTTTAGAACCTGTTCAAATTTTCCTTTTTACGATTTTTATTCAGCCCCCTTTTACAAAAACGCGGGTCCCTCAAGAAAAAACAATTCTTTCCACGAAAAAAATGCCAAAAGCAAGGCAAAAAGATTATCTTTGCACTGAAGATAATTATCCGAAGCCTGAAGATATATATCTTAAGCCCTAAGATAATTATCCGAAGGCTTAAGATAATCTTTTCCTTATAAGAAAAAGATTTTTCCGCACCGGCGAAGATGTCCTAAGCGGGCGGCATGATTTTTCAAGCAAGACACACCCAAACAGTAGATATATGGCTGAATACGAAATGCAAGAACTCTCCCTGCCCAACGGCGAAGGGAAACGCGTGCTCTACCCACGCATGGTCATCAGGCAGCAGGCAAGCCTGGAACAGATTGCCGAACGCATACAACACGCCAGCACGTACAGCAAAGGCGAAATCATCGGGCTGGTGCAAGAACTGGCACGGCAGATAGCCGCCGAAATGGCGGAAGGAAAATCGGTCAAGATTGACGGGCTGGACGTCTTCACCCCGGCACTGGGGCTGCGCAAGGACAAAGAGCGCGAGACGGGAGAAGAAGGCGAACCGCGGCGCAACGCTTCCAGCATCTGCATGCGCACCATCAACTTCCGCGCCGACAAACAATTCATACAGGAAGCTGCCGTGAGATGCACGCTGGAACGCTCGAAACGCAAATTCCGCCGTTCCGCAAAGGACCTCACGCCCGAACAACGGCTGAAACTCGCACAGGACTTCCTGCAAAAGAACCCGTGCATGAACGTGTCCGACTACACCCGCCTGACCGGACTGCTGCGCGACGCCGCCGCCAAGGAACTGCGCAAATGGGCCGCACAACCCGACACGGGCATCACCACCAGCGGCCGGAGCACCCACAAAGTCTACATCCGTAGAAAAGAAAGCTAACAGGCAAGGATTTCGGAAGAAAAAACGTACTTTTGCCGCGAAATGAAAAATTAACTTAGCGACGGGCGGTCTATCATCAATCATAGGCCGCCTACCACTAAACACTACACTGACAAACACATGGCTAAAGAAAAAATCATCCTGACCGGCGACCGGCCTACCGGACGCCTGCACATAGGGCACTACGTAGGCTCGCTGAGACGCAGAGTGGAGTTGCAGAACTCCGGACAGTACGACAAAATGTTCATCTTCATAGCCGACGCACAGGCACTGACCGACAACATGGACAACCCCGAAAAGGTGCGCCAGAACGTCATCGAAGTAGCCCTCGACTACCTTGCCTGCGGGCTCGACCCGGAGAAAAGCACCTTGTTCATCCAGTCGCAAATACCCGAACTGTGCGAACTGACGTTCTACTACATGGACCTGGTGACCGTGAGCCGCCTGCAACGCAACCCTACCGTGAAGACGGAAATACAGATGCGCAACTTCGAGGCAAGCATCCCCGTGGGCTTCTTCACCTACCCCATCAGCCAGGCAGCGGACATCACCGCCTTCAAGGCTACCACCGTGCCCGTGGGCGAAGACCAGGAACCGATGCTGGAACAGGCACGCGAGATAGTGCGCCGCTTCAACTTCATCTATGGCGAAACGCTGGTTGAGCCGGAAATCCTGCTGCCCGACAATGCCGCCTGCCTGCGCCTGCCGGGCACCGACGGCAAAGCCAAGATGAGCAAAAGCCTGAACAACTGCATCTACCTGAGCGACACGGCCGACGAGGTGCAGAAGAAAATACGCGGCATGTACACCGACCCCGACCACCTGCGCGTACAAGACCCCGGCAAGATTGAGGGCAACACGGTGTTCACCTACCTGGACGCCTTCTGCCGCCCCGAACACTTCGGACGCTACCTGCCCGACTATCCCAACCTGGACGAGCTGAAAGCGCACTACCGCCGCGGCGGACTGGGCGACGTAAAGGTGAAGAACTTCCTCAACGCCATCATGCAAGAGACACTGGAACCGATACGCAACCGCCGCAAGGAGTTTGAAAAAGACATCCCCGCCATCTACGCCATGCTGAAGAAAGGATGCGACGTTGCCCGCGAGGCAGCCGCCCAAACCCTGGACGAGGTGCGCCGCGCCATGAAAATCAACTATTTCGACGACGCCGAACTGATAGCAGAACAAGCCAAACGTTTCCAGGAAGGGCAATAACCCCGCCCGGGAACGGACAGAAAAAGCCATGCGGGTGGATGCCGACTTTACCGAGTCGCATCCACCCGCATGGCTATTGCCGCGCCCCTATGTTAACGGGCAAACAGCTTTTCAATGTCTTCTTCCTTGATGGTGGCAAGGACAACAAGCCCGTCGGGGGTATAGTTGGGCGAAGGGCAGGCAAACAGGCTATCCACCAGATGCTCCATCTCCTCGTTGCCCAGCACCTGTCCGTACACAATGGCAGCAGCACGCGCCAAGGTCAAAGCCAAAAGCGACTGCACCTCTTCGCGCACATCACTGCCCTTCTCTATGGCCGTGTGGAGCATGCTATGCACCAGTTCCACCGGATTCAGCCCCTCAATGCCGGCCGGCACGCCATTGATGGCATAACTGCCACCGCCCAACGGCGACAGCTCGAAGCCTACGGCCGAAAGGTCTTCCTGGATGCTTTCGAGCATGGCAGCCTCGGAAGCTGGCAGCTGTATCATCTCGGGGAACAAAACACCTTGCGACACGCCTTGCTTTTGGGCAATCTGCGCCATGTAGCGGTCGAACAGCACCCGGACGTGCGCCCGATGCTGGTCGATGACCATCAGCCCGGACTTGACGGAAGTCAGGATAAACCGCCCCTTGAACTGGAAATGACGGACACTCTTCTCGGACACATACCCGCTTTCCGGCAAAGAGGAAAGCTGAAGGTTGCCATCGCTCCCGTCCGCCGGTACAAAAGGCTCTGCCGGAATGCCGGCATCTTCCGTCGAAGTATTCATTTTACTGGCCTTGGAAACACCTGCGTACAGGGCTTCCCACTCCTCCGCCGGACGGCGGGAGTAGTTTTCGTTGCCATACGACGTTGTTTTAAACGGATTATAATCAGCATTGTAATGCAACTTGGGCGCATGCACAGGCGCATCGGCGTTGAAAGCCGGGATATCGGGCATGTCTTCCGTATCGAAATCGATGGAAGGAACGGCGCTGGACTTGCCCAAAGTTTCGCGGACGGCAGCCGAGAGTATTTGCCAGATGGCCTGCTCGTTCTCGAACTTGATTTCGGTCTTTGTGGGATGGATGTTCACGTCGATATTGGCAGGGTCCACATCGAAGTAGATGAAGTAAGACACCTGTTCGCCCGCAGGTATCAGCCGCTCGTAAGCCTCCATTACGGCCTTGTGAAAATAAGGATGGCGCATATACCGGCCGTTGACGAAGAAATACTGCCGCGAGCCTTTCTTGCGTGCCGTATCGGGCTTGGCTATGTAGCCCGAAATCTTCACCATGGAGGTTTCCACTTCCAACGAAAGGAGCTGCTGGTTCATCTTTTTGCCGAAGACAGCCATAATACGCTGGCGCAAGGGGACAACAGGCAGGTTGAACAGTTCCGTACTGTTGCTGTACAGGTAGAAACTGACATCGGGATGCACCAGCACAATGCGCTCGAACTCAGCGAGGATATTGCTCAGTTCCGTTGAATTGGCCTTCAAGAACTTACGCCGCGCAGGGACATTGAAGAACAAATTCTTCACCGAGAAATTGCTTCCTTTGGAACAAGACACCACCTCCTGGCTTTCGACTTTGGAACCGGCAATAAGCAAACGGGTGCCCAATTCCTCATCCGCCTGACGGGTCTTCAACTCCACCTCGGCTACAGCAGCAATGGAAGCCAACGCTTCGCCCCGGAAGCCCATGGTATGCAGGGAAAACAAGTCGGCGGCTTCCCGTATCTTGGACGTGGCATGCCGCTCGAAAGCCAGACGCGCATCGGTCTCGGACATGCCTTTGCCGTCATCAATCACCTGTATGCAGGTCTTTCCGGCGTCGGTCACCAGCACATGCACTTCCTTCGCACCGGCATCGATGGCGTTTTCCACCAGTTCCTTAACAACGGACGCAGGACGTTGTATCACCTCGCCGGCCGCAATCTGGTTGGCGACCGAGTCGGGCAATAAATGAATGATATCGCTCATAAATGTTTAATCTATTGTCTTTAACATAACAGGATGCCGGGATTACCCGGACGGATGGCAGCGGCTGCCCTAACGGGTAAAACTGCCCTGAGAGACAACAACAGCATCAGATAAGACCGTTGGAAAGGGCGTACCACAACCATATCAGCACCACAACAGCGATAATCAGGATGCCTGTCTTCATCGGTTTACGACCTCTTTCCCGACGGCGGCGCACGTGGGTAGTCTGTTCAAAAATCTTGCCGCGGATGTCCTCGGGCGAGAATTCTTTCTCGGGCAGCATTCCCAGTTCGCGCTTGGCGTTTTCTTCAATCTTTTCCAGTTTCTCCTTCCGCTCGTCCACATAAATATAATTGTGGTGGAAGCCGCGCGGTTTTCTCATTGTAAACATTCCCATGGTCGTTCTACTTTTTAGTCCGTTCTATATGCATATCCCTGGGCGAAGCGGCAGGTCGACGGTCACTCTTCTGCAACACTTGGTCCGCCCGCTTGCCACGCCAGTTGAAAATGTCTTCCTTGTCGAGGGGACGTACGTAATCGAACCATACAAAGGCAGGCAGGCGCATCTTGTCGGGCGGAATCTGATCCATAGGGTACATCGTCCCTGTAGCTTTCCCGATGAATGAGCCCCGTTCCATACGTCTGTCCTTGAGTATCATGCGCAGGAAACCGCCCTCGGTGTAGTCCATGCCGATAAGCGAACTGTCCCGTTCCTCCACCGGATAGTACACCACCAGTACATTACCGTTGACTTCCACCCGCCGCATCTCGCCCCCCTCGAAATAGGCCATCATCTCTTTGCCCGACACTTGGTTGTAGTGCACGCTGTCTTTTTGCTCTACGGCCAAAGCCTGATTGATGATGTGTGCCCAATCGATGGTACTGTCGTTCATGTAAACCTTGATTTCCTCGCCAATCAACTGTTGCGGTCCTTGCCACAGGATGGGATCGGTGTACATGGTCAAGCATGAGTCCTTGGAGTTGTACACCATCGAGTCACACACGGCCTGCACATCCGTACGATAAGCCCGAACCTTGTGGTAAGCACGCATCTCACGGTAAACCGAATCGGTATTCAGATGGAAAGTGACCAAACGCAAAGTATCGGCATGCATGAACAGGCTGTCGCCTTGCGAATAGTCTACAGCCACAGCCCGGCGGGTGGCAATGGCGTTTTCCGTCCGCTCATTATAGAAACAATAATCACCCGTCAGCATGTTGCGGTTCAACGTATCGTTCATCTGTACGTCATCAAATGCTTCGCCAAATCCTTGCCTTCGGTCGTAAAAAAGACTGTCTCCGGTCAGTTTCCGACTTCCATGTGTCAGGACGGAACGGTCCAACAACTCAGCTTGGTCGGTCTGTGTGTCGTAAATGCCCCGTTCCGAATAGATATGGTTTTCTTCGCTCACAATATCCGATGGTCCCAAAATGGTAGCCACCTTGGTCAGCGTACTGTACTTCAGCGTATCGGAAGTTAAGACAAACTGCGGATTCACCAGCTCCACATCATGATTGAACACCGCAAGCTTGGTAGCAGGGCTGTATTCCCCCCAAATGGAAGTAAGCACATTGTCCTCATCGGTCAAAGTCCCCCCGGTAAAGTAATACCCTAAATTGAAAACCCTATCGTAATTCAGGCTATCAGTCGTAAGCTCGGCCGTCCGGTTTATCAAACGGACATGTTCGCGCAGCATGGCCAATTGTGCCATTCCGTCATAATACAGGTAATCGCCATAAATAAATAAAGTATCACCTTGCTCCATGCGCACATTTCCGAACGCCTCTACCGAATTGATCTTCTCATAAATCAAAGCGCTGTCACAATACATGTACATACTGTCATGCCTCAACCTGACAGAACCGATGAGCACCTGCACGTCCGGGCGCGATTGCTGGTCGGACTCGGCACGTTCGGCAAACAGCAGGTCGATGCGGGTCTTTTTCTTCTCGGTTACCGGCTCCGTTTTCCTGTCCTGGGCACCCAGCAGACAGATGCCAAGCAGGCATAGAACACCTGCCAATAGGAGCCTATGCCTGTATAGGAAATGGGGTTTCGTATTGTTTCCTTGCATAAAAAAGTCACATAGCTTGCCGGGAGCGGTCAATCCTTAATCCAGCCCGGGTATTTAAATGCACAATTGTTCTTCCAGCCATCCTTGATGCGGACATAAGTACGTTTTTGCTTCTCACGAATCCATTTGTCCAGCACTTCGGCACGGCGTTTTTCAAGCACAATGTTTTTCAGGTTCTGGTAATCGTCGGTAATGGTAGCCTTGTGCCCGTTGACACGGCTCTTCAATTTCACGATTACGCACACTTCTTTGCCCGTCTTCTGAGGAATCATGGTGAAAGCATCGGAAATCTCGCCCACTTTCATTTTGTCCACCACTTTGGCTATTTCCGGCGGAAGTTCCTGCATTTCGAACTTAGAAGTATTGTTGTTGGGATTGGGCAACAAGCCATGATTGTTGCGGGTATCCTTGTCTTGCGACAATACAGAGGCTGCATCCTCAAAGGTGAATTTGTTGTTGCGGATGTCATCGGCAATAGAGTCCAAGCGTGCATTGGCTGCTTCCAATGCTGCTTCCGGAACATGGGGTTTCAGCAAGATATGGCGCACCTTGATGCGTTCCCCGCGTTTCTCTATCAACTGGATGATGTGGAAACCGAACTCAGACTCCACAATCTTTGAAATCTTGTCGGGTTCCTGCAAGTTAAAAGCCACATTGGCAAAAGCCGGATCCAATTGCCCGCGCCCGTAGAAAGGCATTTCCCCTCCGTTGATGGCAGAAGCACGATCCTCGGAATACAGGCGCGCCAAGGTAGAAAAGCTGGTTTCACCCTTATTCACACGGTCGGTATATTCGCGCAGAGTCTGTTTCACGCTTTCAATTTCCTCCAAAGGCACCTTAGGTTCTTGGGTAATAATCTGCACCTCCACCTGCGTCGGGATATACGGGATACTGTCCATAGGCAGGTCCTTAAAATAACGGCGCACTTCCGCCGGGGTTACCTTCACATCGCCCACCAGTTCCTGTTGCATTTTCTGCACGCGCAGGCCTTCCCGCGCATTCTCCCGCAAAGTTTCGCGTATCTGGCTGGAAGTCTTGTTGAAATACTCTTCCATTTTCTCGCGGGAACCGATATTGGCTATATACATGTTCGTCATATAGTCAACCCGTTGAATCACCTCGCTCTCGGACACCTCGATACTATCAAGTTCCGCTTGA
This sequence comes from uncultured Bacteroides sp., assembly GCA_944321495.1. Taxonomy (GTDB): domain Bacteria; phylum Bacteroidota; class Bacteroidia; order Bacteroidales; family Bacteroidaceae; genus Bacteroides. Next base: position 82,058 of record CALULP010000013.1, read on the forward strand.
TGAAGGAACAGCTTCTGGACGGCAATTTCCTCCGGTATCACGCAATAGGGGTCGCGGTCGAACTTACGCCCCTCGTATATGGCGCTCATACGGGCCTCTTCCACTTCCGATTTCAAGATGGCTTCATTGCCTACCACCCAGACAACCTCGTCCACGATGTTATCCTGGGCGTAAATGGCGGAGCCGGTACACAGCATCAAGGCACACAAGAGCACCGATTTGAAGTTCATCATTTTTTTCATGCTTGCTTTATTACTAATCATATTTTTTTATTCTGTTTCTTTTTTCCGCCCGCCGGAACAAATCGTCTTTCACCTGTTCAAGGTACTCCACCTGCTTGATGTTGAGCAGCATTTCCCTCACCTGTTTCCGGGCGTAATCATAAGGGGCTTGAGCGCCTACGGCACGATACTCGCTGACATTCAGAAAGTAATAAAACGCCGTATCCTTCAGCTCCACATGAGGGTGTTCCTCTATATATTTCTCCGCGTCCGCCTCCTGCAAGGGCAACATGGCAAGAACTTCGGACAACGGAATCCAGCGGTCGTAAAAATATTCGTACTTCACGGCATGTTGCAAACTGTATTTTTCCAAGTTCTCCACAGCCTTTCCCTCGTCCTGTTTATACCAGCGGCGCACTTCCGCCAAACGGGGAGCCGTAAGCGGAATCTTCATGAACAGTCCCTTTATCAAAGGCCGCTCCACCTTGAACAATTCCGGATTGCTGTCATAATAATCCTGCAACTCCTGCTCCGGGATATCCTCCGACAACTTCTGATGTATCAGAGCTTGCTCGTACATGTGCATGACCAACGATTTACGATAGTCTTCCACCCGTTTTTCCAAGTCCGCGTTATCCGGGATATTGTCCAAAGCTTTCTCGTAAAGCAACGTTTCTTCAATCCAATGCCGGATATAACGTTCGGCGAACTGCAGGCTGTCGTCCCCCGGCAAATTTGCGGGAAGTGCCGCCTGTACGTCCTCACGATACAGGAAATTGCCGTCCACTTCCACCAAAGGAGTTTTTCCCCGGTGGTCGTACTCTTCACGGCACGACACGCAAAGAAGAAACGCCCAAAGTCCCACGAATGCTATCCGCATCATTAAACCGTTATTTGTTACTTCATTTTTGACCTACGAAGATACGGCTTTCCATAGTTACCTACGGCTATTATTAACTGTTTTTAAAACCTCTTCGTTTATTTCAACCTTACCCCGCAAAGAAGCCAGCCATTGCGTTTCCAGGTAACGCCGATAGCCGGCAACCACCCTTTCACGCACTTCCCAATAATCCTCCGGACCTTTCAACAACCTTCCGAACAATGCGGCATAAGGGAATCCGGGCACTTCCCCGGGCTTCTCTCCGTCAAACTGGAAGTAGTCCACAAAAGCATTCTCTCCGGGGGCGAACAAGCCTTGCTCAGCCTGCACCTTCGGCCGTTCTTCATCGTTGAACACCAACCGTATGGCATCCAGCCATTCATCGGCTGGAAGCTGTTTCAGCAGTTTCCGCACCCGTTTAAAGGTCCGCCGGTTGACGCAATGCAGCACAATGCCTTTATAGCGGGGAGTGTCCCAATAATAATCGGTATGATGTTTCTTGAAGTAAGCATGCAAGGCTTCTTCATCCGCCGTACTTTTTTCGACCACTTCCTTATAGCGTATGGCATCTGCCAACAGGCTGTCGCGGTGCAATTGCATCCGCAGGCCGAAAGCAGCATTCTGCCGTTCCAGGCAGGCATACTCACAATCGAGCAGGCATTTCATGACAAAGGCATCCAGCTGCTGCTTCGTCCGGCCCGGACAAGCGGTGGCAAACAGGGCAAAATCGGTCCCGGTATAAGCCTTTCCGGCCAATGTGAACAGCGTCCGCCCGGTCTGCCCGCGGCGCAGCAATTCATTCATCCCGCCTTTGTCCGGGACAAAACGGTAAGCTCTTTGCAAACGCTCCCGCAGCGGGTTCGCAGAGCCGGTTTTCCCATGCATCCTATGCCTGAATTCATCCAAGGCAATCTTTTCCCGCATTTCTTCAAACGAAGGGAAATTCCTCCGCTCCAATACTTTCACGATATGAATCCCCTGGGGAGTAAAGAAAGGACGCGAGAATCCGCCCGGACGCAAAGCCCATACTGTATCTTCAAACTCCACGGGCATCTGCAGTTTTTTTACCCAGAACTTCCCGGTCTCATCCGAAAAGCGCCGTACATAAGCCCCGAAATCCGCCTCCGCGCCTTGCAGCAGGTTGTAAATGGAATCCATCTGTGCCTCCACCCTGCGAAGTACTGTACCCGGCACATTCTGGGGCAAGCGCTTGAATATATGCTCCACGCACACGGCCTCGTTGCGGTTTTCCCGTGCCATACGGTCGTACAAGCGGCGCGCTTCGTCCTCACCGACCATCTCCATCGCCCACGCCCTCTCCGCCTGCTGCTTCCGGAAGTCATCCATCGCAGCCGCAAAAACGGCAGTCGTATCCAAGCCAGCTGCTTCCCCGGCATACGCCTCCAGTTTCAACCGCGCAAAACGGGGCAGGAAGTCCTCCACCGATTGCCCGGAAACCTGGCACAAGCTATCGTTCCGGTAAGCATATTCCAGCTCGTCCGACAAGATTTCATGCCCGCCGATACGCATCACGACCGGGGAGTGTTGGGCAAAAGCCTTCATTCCCACCCCACACAAGAGTGCCGCAAGCCATACGATCCATTTTTTCATACCGACCTACATTCGTAAAAGAAAGCCACACGGGAAAAAGCATTCATACCCCTCCCGCATGGCATCCTTCATCGTAATATGTTTCACACAGGTTCGCGTTTATTCCGGACGGCTGTAATTAGGCGCTTCCCGGGTAATGGCCACATCGTGCGGATGGCTTTCCAGCACACCGGCATTGGTGATGCGGGTAAACTTGGCGTGATGCAGCTGCTCGATATCCTTCGCGCCGCAATAGCCCATGCCCGAGCGCAAACCGCCCACCAGCTGGTAAATCACCTCATACAGCGTTCCCTTATAAGGCACGCGGGCAGAGATGCCTTCCGGCACCAGCTTCTTCACATCGGTCACGCCGCCTTGGAAATAGCGGTCTTTCGAACCGTTTTCCATGGCTTCCAGGGAGCCCATGCCGCGGTAAGACTTGAACTTACGCCCGTTGAAGATGATGGTGTCGCCCGGAGATTCTTCCGTGCCTGCCACCAGCGAGCCTACCATGACGCTGTAACCGCCCGCAGCCAGAGCCTTCACCACATCGCCCGAGTAGCGCAAGCCGCCATCGGCAATGAGAGGAATTCCTGTGCCTTCCAACGCCTTTGCCACGTCATACACGGCAGACAACTGGGGCACGCCCACACCGGCTACCACACGGGTGGTACAGATGGAACCCGGCCCGATGCCCACCTTCACGGCGTCCGCACCGGCTTCCACCAGCATTTTGGCGGCTTCGCCCGTGGCAATGTTGCCCACCACGATGTCAATCTGCGGGAAACGCGCCTTGGCTTCTTTCAACTTCTCTATCACATATTTGGAGTGCCCGTGGGCGGTATCGATAACAATGGCATCGGCTCCGGCCTCCACCAAGGCCTTCATGCGGTCAAGGGTATCGGCCGTCACGCCCACGCCGGCTGCCACCCGCAAGCGTCCCAGCGCGTCCTTGCAAGCCATCGGTTTGTCTTTGGCCTTGGTAATATCCTTATAGGTAATCAGCCCCACCAGCTTGTTGTTCTTGTCCACCACGGGCAACTTTTCAATTTTGTGCTCCTGCAAGATCTGTGCGGCAGCCTCCAAGTCGGTCGTCTGGTTAGTGGTGACGATGTTGTCCTTCGTCATCACCTCGTCGATGCGTTTGTTATGGTCTTTCTCAAAGCGCAGGTCGCGGTTGGTGACGATGCCTACCAGGTGCTGTTCATCATCCACCACGGGGATGCCGCCTATCTTATACTCGGCCATCAGCGCCAAGGCATCGGCCACGGTGGAACCGCGCTTGATGGTGATGGGGTCGTAAATCATGCCGTTCTCCGCACGCTTTACGATGGCCACCTGGCGTGCCTGTTCTTCAATCGACATGTTTTTATGAATCACGCCGATACCTCCCTCGCGGGCAATGGCAATGGCCATTTTCGCCTCGGTCACCGTGTCCATGGCAGCCGTTACGAAAGGAATTTTCAACTCGATGTTTCGGGAGAACTTTGTCGTCAGTTCGACAGTTTTGGGAAGCACTTCGGAATAAGCGGGGATTAACAGCACGTCGTCGTACGTCAATCCATCCATTACAATCTTATCTGCAATAAATGACATAGGGCTATGTACGATTAGAATTTATTGCGTGCAAATATACGACTTTCTTTTGAAACAAGCGCAGGCAAGTTTCATTTTTCTATACCCGCGCTGCATATTTATCCATCCCGGCTGCGGGGTTCTTTCATATTGACGGCCTGCACAAGAGTTTCCCTCTGCCACCCTCCTCCAACGGCAAAGGGGCATGAAATCCAAAAATGCACCGGACTGCCTGCGAAGGACACATTTGGCAGCAAGAAAAAAACATGCCGCCGAAAGGAAAAGTTTATCTTAGCCTTGAAGATATATATCTTAAGGCTTGCGATAATTATCTTAAGGCTTCGGATAATTATCTTAAGCGCTAAGATAAACTTTTCCTTTCGGCGGAACAATTTTTCCCGGCCGACCGGGATTTTTTTCCTTACCACGCCCGAGGATTTTCCAAGGCAGGGCGGCAAATTCCGTAGAAAGGGTGCAATTTGCCGGCTTATGAAGGCCGATATACCATTATTATGGCTCCAATGCCAGCATCCCGTTTCCCGGTTTTCACTACCTTTGCATAAGTTTTAAGCTACAGGACGATGAACATTATAACGATTGAGAAAGACCGGCGAAGCCCGATACTCGTCGGCAAACTATTGGAAATCTGGGAAACCTCCGTCCGTGCCAGCCACCATTTCCTGACAGAAGCGGACATCACCCGGCTGGCCCCTCAAGCCGAAGGAGCCTTGCGGCACATCGAAACCTTATGGGTAATGGAAGACGAGCAGCATCCCATCGGCTTTATGGGCATACAGGGACGCAAGATAGAAATGCTCTTCCTCCATCCCGGCTATTTCCGCAAAGGATTGGGCAAGACGCTTGTGGAACGAGCATTCCGCGACTTGAACGTGGAGTACGTGGACGTCAATGAACAGAATCCCGATGCCAAGAAGTTTTACGAACGGATGGGATTCAAAACCTTCAAGCGCAACGAGTGTGACAGCGAGGGCAATCCGTTTCCTATCCTGGAGATGAAAAGATAGATTTTCCGACGGAGTGATGCCCTCCTGTTTCTTTGACATTCGGCTGAATTGCTGGAAGTATTCGAAGCCGCGGCAACTCTTATATGATTCCCTTTACGGAAAGGTTGCAAAAGAGTATTACTCCTTCAAGTTCTTTTTCAAGATATATACTGCAAAACTTTTGGCAGGCAGCTCTACGTCCAGCCGATGCCCGCCCACATTCAATGTATTTTCTACCGGCACTATCCTTTCCGGGTTTTCCAACGAATTATCCGCATCAAGGTCATCACACGAGAGCATGACTACACGCCCTTCAGCCAACGCCTCGCGTTTCTTCAACCCATCGAAAGCAATGCCCAAGTGCTGTGCCGAACTACTCGTATTGGCTACCTTGACGATGTATTCCCCTTTCTCCTTGTCATACACCGCACTGGCATAAAGGCCGTTCTGCCCTTCGGCGCCGGTCACAGCCTTGCCGTCCATAGTCAGGGGCAATACATGCGTGCCTTTATAAAGGCTGTAAAGCTGTTGCACGTAGTAGCTGGCAGAACCCACGGACCGCAGGTTGTCGAACCAAATGAGGTCTGGACGCCATTGCCAGCCTTCCACATGGGCAAGCAAGGGGGCATAGGTAGCCATGTGCACAATGTCGGCATTCCGCTCCAATCCCGTCATGAAGGCGGCTTCTACCAGCGAGGCGTTGAAGTGGTTCCACTTCTTCCCCACCGCATGGCAGGCGTACTCGCCGGCAAACACCTTCGGCCCTTTACGGTCGTACTTATCATAGCGCCCTGCTTGGGAAAGGAGCCAAGACTCCGGGCTGTAATAGTGCTCGTCCACCAAGTCGACTTTCAGTTTTTTCATCTCTGTCCACAGATAGTCGAACTCCGCCTTCATCCAGTCCGGCGAAGGCCCAGCCGAACCTACAATCTGAATCTCAGGATGAGCCTGGCGCAAGGCCTTGACGAAAGGCTCCAACCGTTCCACATACTCAGGCCCCCATTGCTCATTGCCGATGCCTATGTACTTCATGCCGAAAGGCTCCGGATGCCCCATCTCTGCCCGCACTTTACCCCAAGGAGTAGAGGGGGCACCGTTGGCAAACTCTATCAAGTCAATTGCATCCTGTATGTAAGGTTGCAGGCTGTCCACCGGGACATGGGCTTTAGGGTCAGTATTTTGAAATTGGCAAGCCAAACCCACGCTCAAGATGGGCAGAGGCTCCGCCCCTATCTCCTCGGCAAACTGGAAGAACTCGTAGTAGCCCAGCCCGTAGCTCTGATAGTAATCAGGGAAAAAGCGGTAGGTAAAGGAATGCTGCCAGCGGTTGCCGTTCAACGGGCGGTTTTCCACCAGGCCAACGGAATTCTTCCACTGGTAGCGCGTATCCAGGTCTGTGCCCTCCACGATGCAGCCGCCGGGAAAGCGAAGTACACCGGGCTTCAAGTCGGCCAGCTTCTGCGCCAAGTCTTTGCGGAGGCCGTTCTCATGCCCCTGCCACGTATCTACGGGGAAGAGGGACACATGCTCCAAGTCTACCCCCTCGGGCGAATCGAGGAAGATGCGCAGGCGCCCTTTGGCCTCCGTCTTGGCAGGAGTCAGCACGGCGGTATATTTCGTCCAATTGCTACCCTTGATGTCGATGGTTTGCGTAGCCATGGCCTGTTCTTCCTCCATGGTATCGGGGTCTATCAGCTCCACCTTTATCTTAGAGGATTGCCCAGAGGGGACACGCGCCCATACGGAGAAGCGGTAACTCTCGTCCCGGCGGAAGGCCACCCCGAAGTAGCCCTCATTCTCCAGTCCCGTGCGCCTTTCCTTGTGGCCGGGATTCTCCAAACGAACGTAATGCGGATTGCGCTCAAACGGCCCGTCGTCGCGCACCGACACGTTGCCGAAGGTGCTCCATCCCATCAATCGTTGTGGAAATTCAAAGGAGCGGTTCTTCACCATCTCGGCATACAGCCCACCATCGGCCGCGTAGTTGATATCCTCGAAAAACAAACCGTACATGGTCGGCCGGATTTCCGCGCCCGGCTTATCCGTATGCACTACCAGTTCATTAGTTTCCGTCATCCAAGCCGTAGCCAAAGCCGCCAATGTCAATAAAAAGATTTTCATGAGTTCTATGTTTTAACTTGTTAATGAACAAAGATAGTAAAAAAGAAGAAGTTATTCTCTTCTTATTGAAAAAGAACAACTTCACCGGCATTCATTTCCCCATTAGTTGCTATATTTGTCCCGACAACCTTTAAAGACAGACCTACATGAAGAAACAACTCCTATCTGCAGCCCTGTCCCTCTGCCTGCCCCTCTTCACACAGGCACAGGACAACGAGTGGTTGAACCCCGAAGTAAACGAAGTGAACCGTTACCCCATGCATACGGCTTACTTTGCCTACGAGAACCTTGACCTGGCGGAAGAGGGCATTCCCCAAAGCTCCCGCAACTACCTATCCATCAACGGGCAATGGAAGTTCAACTGGGTGGCCGATGCCGACCAACGCCCTACCGGCTTCTTCCGCACGGACTACAATGACCGCGGCTGGGACGACATCCCCGTGCCGGGCATCTGGGAACTGCACGGATACGGCGACCCCCTGTACGTCAACATCCCTTATGCCTGGAACAACCAGTTCAAGAACAACCCGCCGCAAGTGCCCGTAGAGGGCAACCACGTGGGCTCATACCGCCGGGAAATCGTGGTCCCCGCGGAGTGGAGGGGCAAAGACATCATCGCCCACTTCGGCTCGGTGACCTCCAACCTCTACCTCTGGGTGAACGGCAAGTATGTAGGCTATAGCGAGGACAGCAAGCTGGAAGCCGAGTTCGACCTGACCCGCTACCTGAAGCCGGGCGAACGGAACCTTATCGCCTTCCAAGTATTCCGCTGGTGCGACGGCACCTACCTGGAGTGCCAGGACTTCTGGCGCCTGAGCGGCGTGGCACGCAACTGCTACCTCTATGCCCGCGAGAAGAGGCGCATTGAGGACATCCGCGCCACCCCCGACCTGGACGCCGCCTACCGCGACGCCACCCTCACCGTACAAGTCAAGCTGAAAGGCGCCGGGCGCGTGGCCTTGAAGCTGAAAGACCACCTGGGCAACGAAGTATCCTCGGCCGCCACGCGGGGCGAGACAGTCACGATGCACGTCGGCAACCCCCGCAAATGGACAGCCGAGACACCATATTTATATACCCTCTACGCGCAAATGGATGCCGCGCCCGAGGAAATCATCCCCGTCAAGGTGGGCTTCCGCAAGGTGGAAATAAAGGGCGGACAGCTGCTGGTGAACGGCCAGCCCATCCTGATAAAAGGCGCCAACCGTCACGAGATGGACCCCGACGGAGGCTACGTCGTCTCACGCGAACGCATGGAGCAGGACGTCCGCCTGATGAAGCAATTCAACATCAACGCCGTGCGCACCTCCCACTACCCCGACGACAACTACTGGTATGACCTGTGCGACAGGTACGGCCTGTACGTGGTGGCCGAAGCCAACATCGAGTCGCACGGCATGGGCTACGGCGAACAGACCCTGGCCAAGCGCGAAGACTACGCACAGGCACACCTGCAACGCAACCGACGCAACGTGCAGCGCAACTACAACCACCCCAGCATCATCACCTGGTCGCTGGGCAACGAGGCCGGTTACGGCCCCAACTTCGAGCAGGCCTACCACTGGGTCAAGGCCGAAGACCCCAGCCGACCCGTGCAATACGAACAGGCCGGACGCGACGGGAAGACCGACATCTACTGCCCCATGTACCTGCCCTACGAAGGCTGCGAGGCCTACTGCGCCGACCCCGCGGCCGGCAAGCCCCTCATCCAATGCGAGTATGCCCATGCCATGGGCAACTCCATGGGCGGATTCAAGGAGTATTGGGACCTGGCGCGCAAGTACCCCAGATACCAGGGCGGGTTCATCTGGGACTTCGTGGACCAGGCGCTGCGCTGGACCGGCAAGACGGGCCGAACCATCTACGCCTACGGGGGCGACTTCAACGCCTACGACGCCAGCGACAACAACTTCTGCAACAATGGCCTCATCAGCCCCGACCGCAGGCCCAATCCCCACATGTACGAGGCAGGCTACTTCTACCAGAACATCTGGCCACGGGGCTTTGACCCGGCGACGGGCGAACTGACCCTGTTCAACGAGCACTTCTTCCGCAGCCTCGGCGCCTACGCCCTGGAGTGGGAGGCGACGCGCGACGGCGTCCCCGTGCGCAACGGCCGCATAGAGCAGCTGGACATCGCCCCCCAGGCAACCGGCCGGGTGAAGATAGCCATCGGCCCCACGGACAACGCCGCCGAATGGCTGCTCAACCTGCGCTTCATCCTCAAGGAACAGGAAGGCCTCCTGCCCGCCGGGCACGTGGCGGCCCACAGCCAGCTGGTGCTGAAGCCCTACCGGGCCCCGCAGCTCACCGTCGTCCCCCGCGGCTGCACCCTGAACGACGCCCCGCTCCGCGTGAAGGACAACGACCGCAACTACCTGCGCGTGCAGGGCGAAGGCTTTGTGGCCGAGTTCAACCGCCGGACGGGCTACCTGTGCCGCTACGACGTGCAGGGCACGCCCCTGCTCAAGGAAGGCCACGCCCTGACGCCCCACTTCTGGCGCGCCCCCACGGACAACGACATGGGCGCCCAGCTCCAGTTGAAGTATGCCCCCTGGCGCAAGCCCGACATCCGCCTGCAGTCGCTCACCCACCGGCAGCAGGGCGACAGCGTGACCGTCAGCGCGAAGTACGAGCTGCCCGCACTGCAGGCCGCCCTCACGCTGACCTACGCCATCGGCCGCCGGGGAGCCATCCGCGTCGACCAGCAGCTCGCCCCGCACGACGGCTCGACCGCCCCGGGCCTCTTCCGCTTCGGCATGCAGATGGCCATGCCGCAAGAGTTTGAATACCTCGACTACTACGGCCGCGGCCCCGTGGAGAATTATGCCGACCGCAACCACGCCACCCCGCTGGGCCTGTACAGCCAGACCGTCACCGAGCAGTTCTATCCCTACGTCCGCCCGCAAGAGACGGGCAACAAGACCGACATCCGCCGCTGGGACCTCCGCAACGCCGCCGGCCGCGGCATACGCGTCACCGCCGCGCAGCCCTTCTCCGCCTCGGCCCTGCACTACACCCCCGACTGCCTGGACGACGGCGAGCAGAAACACCAGCGCCACTCCCACGAGCTGGAACCCATGCCCCTCACCCACCTCTGCATCGACCTGAAGCAGATGGGGCTGGGATGCGTCAACAGCTGGGGCGCCATCCCCCGCGAGGAGTACCTCCTGCCCTGCCAGGCATACCGCTTCACCTTCCTCATCGAGCCCCTGGCCCGCGAGTAGGCGGGCGGGCGGCGCAGGCCGCGGACGCCCCAACCGCCCGTACAGAAAAATCCCCTGCAAACCCGTTACCGTTTGCAGGGGATTTCCCTATGCCTCATGGCCCGGCGTCAGCCCATCTGCTGGTTGCCGCCGCCTTCCTCCTCTTCCTCGTCCGATGGCGGGACGGAGGGCTCCATTTCCAGTTCCTCCCAGAACGTGTTCTCGCTGATGAGCGAGCGGGTTGTCACCTGGCCGCCCACCGAACGGGCCACTTCGGGAATGAAGCGCACGCGCGTGCCGATGATTTGCTTCGCGCTGACCTCCTCCGGCGTGTCCACGCCCTGGCCGGCGGTGTTCGGCGTGTAGTAGAACGTGCCCACGCCGTCCAGCTTCACCGTGCGTCCGGAGTTCATGAACTCGCCCAGCACCTTGCCCAGGTTTCCGAGCATCGAATAACAGTCGCCGGGGCTGAGGGCGGACAAGTCCGCCAGCCGGTTGGCCACTTCCTTGGTCTGAACGGGCTTGCCGATAATCACGCCCTGCGGGTACCACTTGCCGTTCACCTTCTTCTGCGATTTCTTGTAGTATGCCATATTGATTTGCGTTTGTGTCCCGCACGCCCCGCAGGGGAGCCTACATGAGGTCGGACTTCATCCTACATCAAGTCCGACCTCATCCCACATCAAGTCCGACCTCATCCTACATCAAGTCCGGGTTGATGCAGGCTCACCTCCGAAAGGTGCCCGGGACGGGTTAAACATGACCGCAAGATAACAAGAATTTCCGGGATAAACAAGCCTTATCCCCCCAATCTTTTCCCCGGAGGGCAAGGCGCCGGGAGCCCCCCTCATCCGCGCCCGCCTCGGGCGCCCCGTCCCCCCGGCGCCGCAAAGAAAACGGGCGACGCGCTGCATCCAGCACGTCGCCCGTCGGCTTGTTGCGGAGGCCTGACTCGAACAGACGACCTTTGGGTTATGAGCCCAACGAGCTACCAACTGCTCCACTCCGCGATTTTCGGGTGCAAAGGTACGGCTTTTTTCCGGATATGCAAGAGGCAGGCCCATATTTTTTCAAAAAAACTTCTCCGGCCCGCCCCACGGCCCGTCCGCCGGGGGCAGGGGGACGGAAGTAGGCCGAGAAATTTGCTGGTTTGACGGAAAAGCCGTACTTTTGCCCACATTCTAAAGAGGAACGCGCTGAGCACTATGACCGCATCGGAAACCAAAGCCAGACTGGTAGACGCCGCCCGCCAGCTCTTTGCCAAGAGGGGGATGGAGAATACCACGATGAACGACATCGCCGTTGCCTCCCGGAAAGGAAGGCGCACGCTTTACACCTACTTCAACAGCAAGGAAGAAGTCTACACGGCCGTGGTCGAATCGGAACTGGAGCGGCTGTCGGCGCTCATGGAAAGCGTGGTGCGCAAGAACATGCCCCCCGACGAGAAGATCGTCGAGATGATATACAGCCAGCTCAACGCCGTGAAAGAGACGGTGTACCGCAACGGCACGCTGCGGGCCTACTTCTTCCGCGACATCTGGAAGGTGGAGCAAGTGCGCAAGCAGTTCGACACCAAAGAGATACAGCTCTTCAAGAAAGTCCTCCAGGAGGGCATGGAGCAAGGCATCTTCCAGGTGGACGACATCGACCTCACCGCCGAACTGCTGCACTATTGCCTGAAAGGCGTGGAGGTGCCCTTCATACGCGGACACATCGGCGCCCACCTGGACCCCGCCAGCCGCAAGAAACACGTGGCCGGCATCGTCTACGGCGCCCTGCATAGAAACACCAATCAATAACTATAAATAAGGTATTATGGGATTACTTACTGGAAAAACCGCCCTTGTGACAGGTGCCGCACGCGGCATCGGCAAGGCCATCGCCCTGAAGTTTGCAGCCGAAGGCGCAAACGTGGCATTCACCGACCTGGTGATTGACGAGAACGCAGAAAACACCGTCAAGGAAATCGAGGCCTACGGCGTGAAAGCCAAGGCCTACGCCTCGAACGCCGCCAACTTTGAAGACACGGCCCGGGTGGTGGGAGAGATTCACAACGACTTCGGACGCATCGACATCCTGGTGAACAACGCCGGCATCACGCGCGACGGCCTGATGATGCGCATGAGCGAACAGCAATGGGACATGGTCATCAACGTCAACCTGAAGTCCGCCTTCAACTTCATCCACGCCTGCACCCCCATCATGATGCGCCAGAAAGCCGGCAGCATCATCAACATGGCCTCCGTGGTAGGCGTGCACGGCAATGCCGGACAAGCCAACTACGCCGCCTCCAAGGCCGGACTGATAGCCCTGGCCAAGAGCATCGCGCAGGAACTGGGCTCGCGCGGCATCCGCGCCAACGCCATCGCCCCGGGCTTCATCATGACCGCCATGACCGACGCCCTGTCCGACGAAGTGAAAGCCGAATGGTGCAAGAAGATTCCCCTGCGCCGCGGCGGCACACCCGAGGACGTGGCCAACATCGCCACCTTCCTGGCTTCGGACATGTCGTCCTACGTATCGGGCCAAGTTATCCAAGTAGACGGTGGAATGAACATGTAAGCCCCGATGACTGTCCTGTACGAAGACAACCATATCATCATCGTCAACAAGACCGCTTCGGAAATCGTCCAAGGGGACAAGACGGGCGACACGCCGCTTTCAGAGACCGTCAAGCAGTACCTGAAAGAGAAGTACCACAAGCCCGGCAACGTCTTCATCGGTGTCACCCACCGCCTGGACCGCCCCGTGAGCGGTCTTGTTGTCTTTGCCAAGACCAGCAAAGCCCTGGCCCGCCTGAACGGCATGTTCAGGAACGGCGAAGTGAAAAAGACCTATTGGGCCATCGTGAAAGACATGCCGGCACAAGGGCCCGAAGGCGAACTGGTGCACTACCTCACCCGCAACGAAAAGCAGAACAAAAGCTACGCCAGCGACACCGAAAAGCCCGGCAGCAAGAAAGCCGTGCTGCACTACCGCCTCATCGGCAAGTCGCAGAACTACTTCCTGCTGGAAATAGACCTGAAGACGGGCAGGCACCACCAGATACGGTGCCAGCTGGCCCGGACAGGCAGCCCCATCAAAGGCGACCTGAAATACGGCGCTCCACGCTCCAACCCGGACGGAAGCATCTGCCTCCATGCCCGCCGCGTAAGCTTCATCCACCCGGTATCCGGCCAACCCGTCGACGTCGAAGCCCCGGTCCCTCCCGGGAACCTGTGGAACGGCTTTGACATGTTCCGCTAACCAGAAACTCATCTCCCAATGAAAAAAATCGTCCTTTTAATAGGAGGGTTGCTCGTTGCCGCAACCGCCCTCCATGCCCAACAACGGATAACGGCGTACAACACACGTCCGGCCATCCACGTACAAACGCCCCTGCAAGGGGACAGCATCAACTTCACCGGCGAAAGGTTCACCGCAGCCAACCTGCTCAAGACCGACATCAGCCTCAGCTTCGACCGCCCGGATTGCCAACGGCTGGAAGCCGACACGGCAGGCTATGTCAACCTGGCCAAAGCCGACGGGGACAACGTGTTCTACCTGCTCTCCACCCGCCTGCGCGCCGAGCGGTTTATGACAGGCACACTGAACATCCTGTCGCCTGCACGCCTGGAAGTATTTGTCAACGGCGAGTCCAAGCAGACCAAAGAAAGCAGCGAAGACAGCCTTTCGCAAGCACAACCGGTAACCGTAAGCCTGCGGATGGAGCCGGAAGCCGACTATGAAGTGGTCATCAAGCTGCTCTCAACGGCGGATGACAAAACCGGGCCGGCACTGAAATGCGAGTTCGTGAAAGACAAGGACTACGCAGACGTGCTTTGCCGCATCGCCCCCGATCTGAAACGGCGGCTATCCTTGCACAACACCAATTTCGTCAACCGCGTGGCCTCCGTCGCTTTGTCGCCGGACGGCAAATACCTGAAGACCCGCTATTGGGACAACTACGACCTGGAACATTCGCGCACCCACACCGAAGTAACGGAAGTGAAAACCGGGCACACCATCCTGCCCAACGCCCCCGAGAACATGAACTGGATGCCGCGCGGCCATAAACTCTACTACACGGTAACAGGACGGAAAGGAAACGACCTGATGGCATTCGACCCCGCCACCTCGCAAGAAGAAGTGTTGTTGCGCGACATACCCAAAGGCAGCTTTGCCTGGTCGCCCAACTGCGACTACCTGATTTATACCCAAGAAGACGAAGGCGAGAAAGTAAACGGGCCGCTTAAACGGCTGCTGCATCCCGATGACCGCATCCCCGGTTCCCGCAGCCGCAACTACCTGATGAAATACGACCTTGCCACGGGACTGTCCCAGCGCCTGACGTATGGGAGCCATAGCGTCTACCTGAACGACCTCTCTCCCGACGGCAAAAAGTTGTTGTGCAGCACGTCCAAGTCCGGCATCACACAATTCCCGTTCACCCTGACTGCCATCTATGAAATAGACTTGGCCACCCTCAAGGCGGACACGCTGGTGGCATGGGACGCCTACGTCAACAGTGCTTCCTACTCCCCCGACGGCAAGAGCCTGCTGGTACTGGGCAGCCCATCGGCCTTTGGAGGCATTGGAAAGAATTGCGGCAATCTGCCCATCCCCAACGATTTCGACATCCAGGCGTTCATCATGGACACAGCGACAAAGGACGTGACGCCCATCACCCGCGACTTCAACCCATCCATCATCTCCGCACAGTGGAACCGTAAAGACGGATGCATCTACTTCAACACCACCGACAAGGACTGCCAGCACATCTACCGCTACACGCCGGCAAAGGCTTCTTTCGAAATGCTGGAACTGGAAGAAGACGTCATTTCCGCCTTCAGCATCGCCGAAGACGCCCCCAATGTCCTGGCCTATATCGGCGGCGGCAATTACAGCGCAGGCGCAGCCTACCTGTATCATGCGAAAGAAAAGGCTTCTACCCTGATAGCCAATCCCATGAAACCTACCTTGGACGGCATTGAACTGGGACACATGGAAGAATGGAACTTCACTGCTTCCGACGGGACCACCATCGAAGGCATGATGTGCCTGCCGCCGTCTTTCGACCCCGACAAGAAATACCCGCTCATTGTATATTACTACGGAGGGACTACCCCTACGACACGTGGCATCACCAATCCGTATTGTGCGCAACTGTTCGCCTCACGCGGCTATGTGGTCTATGTCATCCAGCCCAGCGGAGCCATCGGTTACGGGCAGGAGTTTTCCGCCCGCCACGTCAATGCCTGGGGGGAATGGACTGCCGATGAAATCATAGAAGGCACCCAGAAATTCTGCGAAGCGCATCCCTTCATCAATGCCAAACGCATCGGTTGCATCGGCGCTTCCTACGGAGGCTTCATGACGATGTACCTGCAAACAAAGACCGACTTGTTTGCCGCCGCCGTGTCCCATGCCGGCATCAGCAACGTCACCAGCTATTGGGGCGAAGGATACTGGGGCTATTCGTACAACGCCATCGCTGCAGCCGGAAGCTATCCGTGGAGCGACCCCGACCTGTTCACCAAGCATGGCGCCCTGTTCAATGCAGACAAGATAAACACGCCCCTGCTCTTGCTGCATGGCACGGTCGATACCAACGTGCCCACAGGCGAAAGCATCCAGCTGTACAACGCCCTGAAGATACTGGGCAGGCCGGTAGAGTTCATTACCGTAGACGGCGAGAACCACTTTATCAGCGACTACGCCAAGCGCGAATTGTGGCACAACTCCATCATGGCATGGTTTGCCCGCTGGCTGCAAGACAGCCCGCAATGGTGGGAAGACTTATATCCGGAGAGACATTGGTAACCCCCGTTCTCCCACGACATAGCGAGTTCGGCGCTACCCTGCCGGCAACACCTTGCCAGCGCGGTAGCGCCGAACTTTTCATTCTATCAAGAGTAAAGGACAGACCTGCTGCACTACAAGATACCCAGATAAGCGGCCGCAGCCTCAGCGCAACGTTCACCATCCATACCCGCAGAAACGATGCCCCCGGCATAACCGGCCCCCTCCCCACACGGGAAAAGCCCTTGCAGGCGCACATGTTGCAGCGTATCCTTGTCGCGAAGGATGCGTACAGGCGACGAGGTACGGGTCTCTACCCCAATCATCACCGCCTCGTTGGTCAGGAAACCGCGGGCATTGCGCCCGAAAACACGGAAGCCCTGCGCCAGCCGCCGGGCAATAAACCCGGGCATCCAGAAGTGCAAGGGCGAAGCCACCAGTCCCGGCGCATACGAACTTTCAGGCAGGCAGGCGCTCAACCTGCGGTTGCAGAAGTCCGCCATCCGTTGTGCCGGCGCAGTCTGTTTACGGTTGCCCTGCAGCCAGCAAAGCCGCTCCAATTGTTCTTGGAAAAGCATCATTTTTAATGAAGAATTTGCAACAGGGTCGTCGCCCGGCAATTCTTCATTCTTCATTCTTAATTCTTCATCCTCCAAGTCTTCCGGGCGCAGCTCTACCACCATCCCGCTGTTGCTCCAGCGCGAGCCCCGGTTGCTGGGGCTCATGCCGTTCACCACAATCTGCCCGGCATCACTGGCGGCGGGCACCACAAAGCCTCCGGGGCACATGCAGAAACTGTACACCCCCCTCCCCTCCACCTGAGTGACAAAACTGTACTCGGCGGCAGGCAAGTATTTCCCGCGCCCTTCACGGTTGTGATACTGTATCTGGTCTATCAACTTTGCCGGATGTTCCAGACGGACGCCCACGGCTATTCCTTTTGCCTCAATCTCCACCCCGTTCTTTGCCAACCAACGGTACACATCCCTTGCCGAATGGCCTGTGGCAAGGATCACCGGTCCCCGGAAAGTCTTGCCCGTATTCGTCGCGATGCCGCATACTTTGTCACCCTCCACCAGCAGGGCATCCATGCGGGTCTCGAAGTGCACCTCGCCGCCACATTGCAGGATGGTGTTCCGCATGTTCTCGATGACACGCGGCAACTTATCCGTACCAATGTGCGGGTGGGCATCCACCAAGATGGCAGGCGACGCGCCGTGCTGGCAGAACACGTTCAAAATCTTGTCCACATCGCCCCGCTTCTTGCTGCGGGTATAAAGCTTGCCGTCGGAGTAAGCGCCTGCGCCCCCTTCGCCAAAGCTGTAGTTCGACTCCGGGTCGACGGTTTGCGTACGGCTTATCTGCGCCAGGTCTTTCTTGCGGGCATGCACATCCTTGCCCCGCTCCACCACCACGGGGCGCAAGCCCAGTTCTATCAGCCGGAGGGCGGCAAACAGCCCGCCAGGACCTGCCCCCACCACAACCACCGGGGGACGGCCTTCTACATTATTATATAAAGTATGGCGGAATCCGTCCTCGTCCGGCACCTCGTCCACATAGACGCGGACAGAAAGGTTGACATAGATGGTGCGTTGCCGGGCATCGATGCTCCGGCGGAGGATGCGCACGGCATTCATTCTCTTCGCGTCAAGTCCTTTTTCCTCCGCGATGTACGTTTTCAGCCGCTGCTCGTTGGCTACTGTTTCGGGCAGCACCCGCAATTGATATTCATGTATCATGCCAGTCCCTCCCGTCAGCCGAACAGCGCCCGGAAGGCTTCTTCCACCTTCCGCACGGGCACCAGTTCTATCTTTGTTTTCTTCATGTTCAGTCCCTGCACATTATGCTTGGGCAAGATGAAACGTTTGAATCCCAGTTTCTCCGCCTCGCCGATGCGCTGCTCAATGCGGTTTACCGGGCGTATTTCACCCGAAAGCCCCACCTCGCCTGCCATGCACACCTCCGGTTCGATGGCCACGTCCATGTTGCTGCTCAAAATGGCGCTGATGACCGCCAGGTCGATGGCAGGGTCGTTCACCTTCAGCCCCCCGGCAATGTTCAGGAACACATCTTTCTGTGCCAGCTTGAAGCCCACCCGCTTTTCGAGCACGGCCAGCAGCATGTTCATGCGGCGGATGTCGAAGCCCGTGGCCGAACGCTGTGGATTGCCGTAAACGGCACTGCTCACCAGCGCCTGCGTTTCTATCAGGAAGGGGCGTATGCCCTCCAGCGCCGAAGCGATGGCCACCCCGCTCATGCCCTCGTGGTCCTGGCTGAGCAACAGTTCCGACGGGTTGCTCACCTGGCGCAGCCCGTCTTGCCGCATCTCGTAGATGCCCAGCTCGGCGGTGCTGCCAAAGCGGTTTTTGATGCTGCGCAGTATGCGGTACATATAGTGCTGGTCGCCCTCAAACTGCAGCACCGTGTCCACAATGTGCTCCAGCACCTTGGGTCCCGCAATGCTGCCCTCCTTGTTGATGTGCCCGATAAGGATGACCGCCGTATGCGTTTCCTTGGCAAAGCGCAGGATGGAAGCCGAGCACTCCCTCACCTGTGCGATGCTGCCCGGCGAAGAGTCCAGCACCTCGGTCGATATGGTCTGAATGGAGTCGATGACCACCAGGTCGGGCTGCACGTTTTTGATGTGCACATAAATCTGTTCGAGCGACGTTTCGCACACAATCAGGCAATTGTCCGACGTGCCCGACAGCCGGTCGGCGCGCAGCTTCAGCTGGCGCACGCTTTCCTCGCCCGACACGTAGAGGATGCGTCTCTCGGGCATGCGAAGCACCGTCTGCAACACCAGGGTAGATTTCCCTATGCCCGGCTCGCCCCCTATCAGCACCAGCGACCCCTGCACCAGCCCGCCTCCCAGCACGCGGTTCAGTTCCTGGTCGTGCAGGTCGATGCGCGGTTCCTCGCCGCCCTCCACCTCGCCGATGGGCATCGGCCTGGCCTTTCCCGGCGTACTGCCCAATGAGGGACGGCGGGCAGCAGGTTCAGGCCTTACCACCTGCTCCACATACGTGTTCCATTGCCCGCAGGCGGGGCACTTGCCAATCCACTTGGGCGACTCTTGCCCGCACTGGCTGCACACATACACAGTTTTTTCCTTTGCCATGGTTCGTTTCGGTTAATTCTTCGCAAAGGTAGGACTTTTTCCTCGCTTCCCCTCAAAAAAGATTCCGGAGCACTTAAAAAAAGTCCGTTGGCTACTTTGCAAAGTTTATCTTAGCGTTGAAGATATATATCTTAAGCCTTGCGATAATTATCCGAAGCTTTAAGATAATTATCTTTAGGCTTAAGATAAACTTTTCGCCGAAGCACAAAGATTTTTCCGCCGCGGTAATGCTCTTTTCCGGAAGCCTTCCAAAACAAATTGGGAAAGCATCCGGGTAATGGATTGGCCTGTCAAAAAGACGGATTATGCTTTGACGAAGAATGGGACAACCAGGCCATGACAAACGGTAAGTTTATTTTTTATCGCAAAAAAGTAGTAAAAAGTGATAGATTGAACGATTTTATTCATATTTTTGCGACACTTATCAAGAAATAGTAAACGGAAACACGCCATTATGATGAAAAGATACTATTCACATCACAACGTCACATCCATGACCACCATGACAACCCTTCGGGGTTAGGGAGTAGTATTTGTGTTTCTACGTGTT
This sequence comes from uncultured Bacteroides sp., assembly GCA_944321495.1. Lineage (GTDB taxonomy): Bacteria > Bacteroidota > Bacteroidia > Bacteroidales > Bacteroidaceae > Bacteroides. The sequence goes on from CALULP010000013.1 coordinate 102,107, forward strand.
ACACTGTTTTTCAGCCATTTCCCTTGTTCAAGGGACCTTGAAGCGGAAGCCCGCAGGCAGCGGAGCAAGCGCTTCTTCACCACATCATTCCAACTTTTTTGCATCACCTTTTAAAAAAAGACCGCACAATGAAAGTAATGAAATTCGGCGGGACGTCCGTAGGTTCCGCGAGCAGCATTCTCAGCGTCAAAAAGATTGTAGAGGCGCAGCAAGAGCCCACCATCATAGTCGTATCCGCCTTGGGAGGCATTACCGACAAACTGATAAACACCTCGAAAATAGCGGCATCGGGCGACCCGTCGTATGAAAATGAATTCCGCAAGATAGTGTACCGCCATGTGGAAATGGTCAAGGAAGTATTTCCCGCAGGCGAAGAACAGGCCCAACTGCAACGCCAGGTGGGCGAGCTGCTCAACGAACTGAAGGACATTTTCCAAGGCATATACCTGATAAAAGACCTGTCGCAAAAGACGTCGGACACCATCGTGAGCTACGGCGAACGCCTGTCGTCGCTGATTGCCGCACGACTAACCGGCGCAGAACTGCTGGACTCGCGCCAGTTCATCAAAACCGAAAAGAAGTACTCCAAGCATGTGCTCGACACCGAACTGACCAACCGGCTGGTGCGCGGAACCTTTGCCCACCGCCCACGGCTTGCACTGGTGCCCGGTTTCATTGCCACGGACAAGAACACTGGGGTGGTAACCAACCTGGGACGGGGCGGTTCGGACTACACCGCCGCCATCATTGCCGCCGCGCTGGATGCCGACAGCCTGGAAATCTGGACGGATGTGGACGGCTTCATGACTGCCGACCCGCGCGTCATATCCACCGCCTATACCATCAACGAGCTGAGCTATGTGGAAGCCACCGAGCTTTGCAACTTCGGCGCCAAGGTGGTCTATCCTCCCACCATCTACCCGGTGTGCCATAAAAACATACCCATACTGATAAAAAACACGTTCAACCCCACGGGCACGGGCACCATCATCAAGCAAGAGGTGAGCGACCCGCAAAGTAAGGCCATCAAGGGCATCTCGTCCATCAACGACACCAGCCTCATCACCGTGCAGGGCTTGGGCATGGTGGGCGTCATCGGCGTGAACTACCGCATCTTCAAGGCACTGGCTAAGAACGGCATCAGCGTGTTCCTGGTATCGCAGGCATCTTCGGAAAACTCCACTTCCATCGGCGTGCGCAACGCCGACGCCGACCTGGCGTGCGAAGTACTGACGGAAGAATTTGCCAAGGAGATAGAAATGGGGGAAATATCGCCCATCCAGGCAGAAAAGGACCTTGCCACCGTGGCCATCGTAGGCGAGAACATGAAACACACGCCGGGCATTGCCGGCAAGCTGTTCGGCACGCTGGGGCGTAACGGCATCAACGTGATAGCCTGCGCACAGGGAGCCTCGGAAACCAACATCTCCTTTGTCGTGGACAGCCGCTTCCTGCGCAAGTCGCTCAACGTGATTCACGACTCCTTCTTCCTTTCCGAATACCAAGTGCTGAACCTCTTCATCTGCGGCATCGGGACGGTGGGCGGAAGCCTGATACAACAGATACACAGCCAACGCCAAAAACTGATGCAGGAAAACGGGCTGCAACTGAACGTGGTGGGCATTGCCGATGCAACGAAAGCCATGTTTGCCCGCGAAGGCTTCGACCTGGCACACTTCCGCGAGGAATTGCAGGAGAAGGGGAAGAAAAGCACTACCGAAACGCTGCGCAAGGAGATTATCGGGATGAACATCTTCAACTCGGTATTTGTGGACTGTACCGCCAGCCCCGACGTGGCATCGCTGTACAAAGACTTCCTGCAACACAACATATCGGTGGTGGCAGCCAACAAGATAGCCGCCTCATCGGAATACGACAACTACCGCGAACTGAAACAGATTGCCCGGCAACGGGGCGTCAAGTTCCTGTTCGAGACCAATGTAGGCGCCGGGCTTCCCGTCATCAACACCATCAACGACCTGGTGCACAGCGGCGACAAGATTCTGAAGATTGAAGCCGTGTTGAGCGGCACGCTGAACTACATCTTTAACAAGCTGAGCGCGGACATCCCCTTCAGCAAAACCATCCGCATGGCACAGGAGGAGCATTACTCCGAACCCGACCCGCGCATCGACCTCAGCGGGAAAGATGTGATACGCAAGCTCGTCATCCTGGCACGCGAAGCCGGTTACCGGCTGGAACAAAGCGACGTGGAGAAGCACTTGTTCGTGCCCGACAATTTCTTCGACGGCTCGCTGGAAGACTTCTGGAAGAAAATCCCCAGCCTGGACGCCGACTTCGAAGCACGCCGCAAAGTGCTGGAGGCCGAGCACAAGCACTGGCGCTTCGTGGCACGGCTGGCAGACGGGAAAGCGTCCGTAGGACTGGAGGAAGTGGAAGCCACACACCCCTTCTATGCCTTGGAAGGCAGCAACAACATCATACTGCTTACCACAGAGCGTTACCGCGAATATCCGATGATGATACAAGGATATGGCGCCGGGGCCAGCGTGACTGCCGCCGGCGTATTTGCCGACATCATGAGCATTGCTAACGTATGATTCCAACAGATATGAAGCATATTATTATTTTAGGAGACGGCATGGCCGACTGGAGCGTACCCTCGCTGGGAGGCAAGACCTTACTGCAAGCAGCCCACACGCCCCACATGGACAACCTGGCACGGCAAGGACGCACAGGGCGCCTGATTACCGTAGCGCCGGGATTCCACCCAGGCAGCGAGGTGGCCAACATGTCGGTCATGGGCTACAACCTGCCCCGCGTGTACGAAGGACGCGGCCCGCTGGAAGCCGCCAGCATAGGCATCGACTTAAAGCCCGGCGAAATGGCCATGCGCTGCAACCTGGTTTGCATAGACGGCGACCTCATCAAGAACCACTCCGCCGGACACATCACGACAGAAGAAGCCGACATACTGGTCAAGTACCTGCAAGAGCAACTGGGCGACGAACGCATCCATTTCTACACCGGCGTGCAATACCGCCACCTGCTTGTCGTAAAGGACGGGGACAAACGACTGGATTGCACCCCGCCCCACGATGTTCCCCTGAAGCCCTTCCGCCCCCTGCTGGTGAAGCCGGCGTGCCCCGAAGCACAGGCGACCGCCGACCTGCTGAACAACCTCATCTTGCGGTCACAAGAACTGCTCAAGAACCACCCGGTCAACCTGAAACGCATGGCCGAAGGCAAAGACCCCGCCAACAGCATCTGGCCGTGGAGCCCCGGCTACCGGCCACAGATGGAACGCCTGTCCGACCGCTTCCCGCAGATACGGCAAGGCGCCGTCATCTCGGCTGTCGACCTGATAAACGGCATCGGCTACTACGCCGGATTACGACGCATCAACGTGGAAGGCGCGACGGGCTTGTACGACACCAACTATGAGAACAAGGTAGCCGCAGCCCTCGAAGCCCTCCGCACCGACGACTTCGTCTACCTGCACATCGAAGCAAGCGATGAAGCCGGACATGAAGGCGACGTTCCGCTGAAAATCAGGACCATTGAAAACCTGGACAGCCGCGTGGTGGGCCCCATATACCAAGCCGTAAAGGATTGGGACGAACCGGTATCCATCGCCGTGCTGCCCGACCACCCGACGCCGTGCGAACTGCGCACCCACACGGCCGAGCCGGTACCCTTCCTGATGTGGTACCCGGAAATTACCCCGGACGAAGTACAGACCTTCGATGAAGTGGCCGCCTGCCAAGGCGCGTACGGGCTGCTGAAGGAAGACGAATTCATCAACGCTTTCATGAACAATCCATAACCCATCCAGACAACAACTATACACATTCTTATGAACTATTACAGCACTAACCACCAATCGCCCGACGCCACACTGGCGGAAGCAGTCGTAAAAGGACTTGCCCCCGACCGGGGATTATACATGCCCTACTCCATAAAGGCGTTGCCGCCCTCGTTTTATGACACCATTGACACACTCAGTTTCCAAGACATAGCCTGCCGGGTAGCCGATGCGTTCTTCGGCGAAGACATACCCGCAGACACCCTGCACGACATCGTATGCGACACGCTGAATTTCGACGTACCCTTGGTGCAGGTAAGCGAGCGCATTTACTCGCTGGAGCTTTTCCACGGGCCGACCCTGGCGTTCAAAGACGTAGGGGCACGCTTCATGGCACGCTTGCTGGGATACTTCATCCGCAAGGAAGGCAAAAAACAAGTCAACGTACTGGTCGCCACCTCGGGAGATACCGGCAGCGCTGTTGCCAACGGTTTCCTGGGCGTAGAAGGCATCCGCGTCTATGTGCTCTACCCCAAAGGGAAAGTCAGCGAAATACAGGAAAAACAATTTACCACGCTGGGGCAAAACATCACAGCCCTTGAAGTGGACGGGACTTTCGACAATTGCCAGGCACTGGTGAAATCCGCGTTCATGGACAAAGAACTGAACAGGCACATGGAACTGACAAGCGCCAACTCCATCAACGTTGCACGCTTCCTGCCACAAGCCTTCTACTATTTTTACGCTTACGCGCAATGGAAACGGCAGACTGGAGGAAAAACGCCGTTGGTATGCTGCGTGCCCAGCGGGAACTTCGGCAACATCACCGCCGGCTTGTTCGGGAAACGGATGGGGCTGCCCATCGGACGTTTCATTGCCGCCAACAACCGCAACGACATCTTCTACCAATACCTGAGGACAGGCATCTACACGCCACGCCCCAGCATAGCGACCATCGCCAACGCCATGGATGTAGGCGACCCCAGCAACTTTGCCCGGGTGCTCGACTTATACGGCGGAAGCCACGAAGCCATCGCCTCCGACATCAGTGGCGCGACTTATACCGACGAACAGATAGCCGAAACCGTGCGCCACACGTGGGAAAAGCATCATTACCTGCTCGACCCGCACGGCGCCTGCGGATTCCGGGCTTTGTCCGAAGGATTGCGCGACGGCGAAACCGGCTTCTTCCTGGAAACCGCCCATCCGGCAAAATTCAAAGACACGGTAGAGCATATTATCCAGGAACCCGTCGCCATCCCTGCCAAGCTGCAAGCGTTCATGCAAGGGGAAAAACAAAGCATCCCCATGGACAAGGAATTTGAGGCATTCAAACAATTCCTGATGAAACAATAAACGACTATAACCTCCAAAAACATTATAACGAAAACGACATGCTGTTATCAACCTTACTCATTACGGAACAAGCCGTCCAGCCGGCAACAGAACACCTCGGCAAAGTGGAACAACTGATTCAAAAACTATTGGACTGGGGGCTCAATGCGGGTGGACACCTTCTCGGCGCCATACTCATATTCATCATCGGACGCTTCCTCATCTCTTTCCTGAACAGAATGTTGGCCCGCATATTGGCCAAGCGCCGCGTAGACGCCGGCATACAGAGTTTCACAAAGAGCTTGGTCAACATCCTGCTCACCGTCCTGCTCATTGTAGCCATTGTCAACAAGCTGGGAGTAGAAACCACCTCGTTTGCCGCCCTGCTTGCCTCTGCGGGCGTAGCCGTGGGCATGGCGCTGTCGGGAAACCTGCAGAACTTCGCAGGCGGACTCATCGTCCTGTTGTTCCGCCCCTACAAGGTGGGCGATTGGATTGAAAGCCAAGGCGAATCGGGCACGGTACGTGAAATACAGATTTTCCATACCATCCTGACCACAGCCGACAACAAAGTGGTGTATATTCCCAACGGAGCCCTTAGCAGCGGCACCATTGTCAACTACAGCCGCGAAGACACCCGCCGCGTAGAATGGGGGATAGGCGTAGAATATGGGGAAAACTTTGACAAGGTCGAGGAAGTCACACGACGCCTCATCGCCGATGACAAACGCATCCTGGACACCCCCGCCCCCTACATCGCCCTCCAGACCTTGGACGCCAGCAGTGTCAACGTCGTAATCCGCGTATGGGTGAAAAGCCCGGACTATTGGGACGTTTACTTCGACATGAACAGGACCATTTATGCAACCTTCAACAAGGAAGGCATCGGGTTCCCGTTCCCGCAACTTACCATACACCAGGCCAAAGACTGACAAACGACAAGCCGGCGAATGCCCGCAATTTGCCCCAGCATAATTTCCTACTTATGTGTCGCCGGGGCGGATACAGGCATTCGCCTGTGATTTTATTATAGCCAAAAAGTTTGCACTTTGATAGATTCTCCCTACATTTGTCATACTAAAACAAAACCAACAGAACAGCCATGAAGTTACACATACGCCAGCGGCACATCAACACCGCACTCCTTTGTTCCGCCTTTTTCCTTTCGTGCCTTACCGCCTGTGTCAACAGCATTGATTCCGAACCTGTCGTAGAAGAAGGTGACATACCCATTCATTTTTCCGTCAAGATAGAGAAGACTACGACTACCAAAGTAACAAACAATTTTTTTGACAAGGGGGACCAATTGGGATTGTATGCCGTACTATCCGGGAAAAGCATGGAAGAAGAACGCTATATTGACAACTTGCTGTTGAAAAGCGATGGAAACGAAACCTTACAGCCTGAAAAGGATGTATTCTATCCGGAAGGGGAAGATGCCGCCCTTGACTTTGTCGGCTACTACCCGTATCAAGAAAAAGGCATAACCGCCAAGACTGCCAAGCTGCCGATTGTCATACAAGCCGACCAAAGCCTGAAAGACAATTATTCAAAGAGCGATTTCCTCATCGCAAAGGCAAAAGGCATCACCAGCGACGAGGATTGCGTAGAGCTGAAATTCAAGCACAAACTGGCCAACATAAAACTGACCCTTACCCCCGGAGAGGGTGAAAACATAGACGACATGCTGGCAGCCAATCCCCGCATCGTTGCCACCGGGTTTTACACACAGGCAGAATATGACTTCCAAACCGATAAAGTCACACCCGTGGGAGAACCCGGCGACATCATCGCCTACGGCAAATGGGAAAAAGAAGAAGGGAAACAGAAACTGACCGGAAAAGAACTCATCATCATCCCGCAAGCCATAGGGAAAGACCAGACCTTGCAAATGGAATGGAACGGCAAAATATATACTTGTGCCATGCCTCCCGCGGATGACACTCAGGAAAACACACAATATGAAATAAACATCGATGCCACACAAAACACCAACAACCAATTATCCGGCATAATGGTAAGCATCGATGACTGGGACTTTCCGGCCATACAAAAGGGAACGGACAATTCCAGCCAATATGCCTCCATACATTTGTCCACGCTTTCTTTTGACCCCTCCAATGTCTACCGCGTATATTCAACCCGCGGGGAAGTACTTGCCGAAATCTGCAAAGAATATCTCCTATCAAAGAACCTGGCTTCACAAGCCATTGTGTCTTATCCCATCAAAGGCGGGAAAGCCGACTTGAGCCAAGGTACCATCCTGCAATTGCTGGACATCAACGACAATATAAACGGAGGCACCATAAGATGGAACACCAGAGACAACACTTTCAACTATGAGGCTGGGTATTCTCCCCGCATCCGCGAAATCTATTACGACGAGCGGGGGAACGTCCTGACAGAAAAGCCGGGAACCCCGCTCCACATCAACGTGGCAGCATATACCTTGCGCGATGACCGCGACCGGGGAAACACACAAGAATACCCCGTGGTGAAAATCGGCACCCAATACTGGATGCGCAGCAACCTGCAAGCCACGATGTACAGAGACGGCACGCCTATCCCCCGCCAAGAAACACAAGGGAAAGCAACCGGCTACTTTACCGAAGACGAAGAAGAATATTTCTACAACGGATATGTATTGGAAGAAAACGAGCTGGCTCCTTACGGATGGAGAATCCCTTCCGAAGAGGACTGGCAGACGTTGTGCGAATACGTTGGCGATGACGCCTCCCGGCTAAAGACCGGTGTTTGGGATGACGTCTATTACACAAAAGACGGAGAAAAAATAATAGAAGAAGCCCTCCCCAACAACAACCTCAGTATGCTCGGCATTCAACCTTTAGGCATCTGGATAGGTAAAAAAGTAGCATCCATAGGAACAGCATGTGGCTTTTGGACATGGAATGATACCGGGATTCCTGAAGAAACGGTCTTTTTCCAGTCGCAAAACCACGAGATCCATTGGATGAGCGTAAATTCAAGCGCGGGAGACTACTACAAAGCCCTCTCCGTGCGTTGCATCCAAGAAGAATAACACGGCAGGCGGCTACAACTCTCATTTCTTTTTCGTACTTTTGTCCCAATATGTGAAACAAGGCCGCAGCCGGACAAATACGATGAAAAAGAAATGAGAGTTATCGATTTGATAAACAGCAACCAACAAACCGCTTTTTCTTTCGAGATATTGCCACCCATCAAAGGGACAGGCATAGAAAAAGTGTACCAGGATATCGATACCTTAAGGGAATTCGACCCCAAATACATCAATATCACCACGCACCGCAGTGAATATGTCTACAAAGATTTGGGCAACGGCATATTCCAACGCAACCGCCTGCGCCGCCGTCCCGGCACTGTGGCCGTAGCTGCAGCCATCCAGAACAAATACAACATCACCGTTGTACCACACATCCTGTGTAGCGGCTTCACCCGTGAAGAGACAGAATACGTGCTACTCGACTTGCAATTTCTGGGCATCACCGACCTGCTGGTACTCCGGGGAGACAAGGCCAAACACGAATCCGTATTCACCCCCGAAGCCAACGGTTACAGCCATGCCATCGAACTGGAAGAACAAATCAACAACTTCAACAAAGGCATTTTCGTTGACGGCTCGGAGATGAAGATAACCCATACTCCTTTCTCATACGGTGTAGCTTGCTACCCGGAAAAACATGAAGAAGCCCCAAACTTGACTTCCGATATCTATTGGTTGAAACGGAAAATGGAAACCGGTGCGGAGTATGCCGTAACCCAACTATTTTACGACAACCGCAAATATTTTGACTTTGTGAAAAGAGCACGCCAGGAAGGCATCACAATTCCCATCATACCAGGCATCAAGCCGCTAAAGAAGATGTCGCAACTCAGCAGGATACCCAAAACATTCAAGGTGGATATCCCTGAAGAACTCACCCGCGAGATCTTGAAATGCAAAGATGACAAAGAAGTGCAACAAGTCGGGATAGAATGGTGCGTACAGCAGTGCAAAGAACTGATAGCCAACGGCATTCCCAGCATCCATTTCTATTCGGTTTCAGCTGCGGACAGCATTAAGGAAGTGGCAAGGCAAATTTATTAACGAGCGATTAAAAATCCGGCATATCCATATTTATCCATGTTCAGTTTCCAAGATGTAATAGGACAAACAGACGCCAAACAGAAATTGTTGCATGAGGCGCACAAAGGACGCATTGCCCATGCGCAACTGTTTTGCGGTCCGTCGGGCATAGGCAAAATGGCATTGGCATTGGCTTACGCACGTTACCTCTGCTGCCCGAACCACACCCCAACGGATGCTTGTGGAACCTGCCCTTCATGCGTAAAATGGAATAAGTTGGTTCACCCAGACGTGCATTTCGTCTTCCCCATCGTAAAAAACGCCAAAGCAAAAAAAGAAATATGCGATGATTACCTCGCCAACTGGCGACAGCTGTTGTTGGAAAGCCCGTATTTCGCCTTGGAGCATTGGCTTGACAAGATGGGAGCCGAGAACGGCCAAGCCATCATCTACGCCAAAGAAAGCGACGAAATCACCCGGAAACTCAGTTTAAAGTCCAGCGAAGGAGGTTATAAAATCACCATCGTCTGGCTTCCCGAGAAGATGCACGAAGCCTGTGCCAACAAACTCCTGAAACTATTGGAAGAGCCTCCGCAGCAAACCCTATTCCTGCTGGTTTCCGAAACCCCGGAAATGATTCTACCGACCATTCAAAGCCGTACCCAGCGCTTCAACATTCCACGGATAAGCGATGAAGAAATCGCCTCTGCCCTCCAACGGAAATACGGCATCCAGGCACAAGACAGTGAAACCATAGCACACATGGCCAACGGGAGTTTCCTCAAAGCTTTGGCAACAATCCATCTCAACGAGGAAAACAGCCAGTATTTCGACCTGTTTGTCAGCCTGATGCGTCTTTCATACCAGCGCAAGATACGTGAAATGAAGCAATGGAGCGAACAAGTGGCAAGCCTTAGCAGAGAACGCCAAAAAGACTTCCTGAACTACTGCCAACACATGATACGCGAAAGCTTCATAGCCAACTTCCATTGCAAGGAGATGAACTATATGACGCGTCCAGAACAAAACTTCACTGCCCGCTTCGCCCCTTTTGTAAACGAACGCAACGTGATGGGCATCATGCACGAACTGAGCGAAGCACAAATACATATTGAACAAAACGTAAATCCACGCATGGTATTCTTCGACTTCTCGTTAAAAATGATAGTATTGCTTAAAAACTGAGGAGCCAAAGCACCGATGTTGAAATTTATGTCCTATATTTGTAACAGACGATTAATAACTTATTATTTAACATTGATGGATTTCAAACTACATAACGGAAGCGGAAGCCTATGCGCCAAAAGTTGCGGGATACAAGACAAGCAACTCAACACATACGACTGGCTTGCCGACATCCCCGGCAATAACGATGAAAGCGACTTGGTAGAAGTGCAATTCAAAAATACCCGCAAAGGTTATTACCGCAACAGCAATAAAATTCCTTTGGAAAAAGGCGACATCGTTGCCGTAGAAGCAACCCCCGGACATGACATTGGCGTAGTAACACTGACAGGCCGCCTTGTCCCATTGCAGATGCGTAAGGCCAACATCAAATCGGAGAACGACATCAAACGCATTTACCGCAAAGCAAAAACGGTAGACATGGACAAATATTCCGAAGCCAAGGCCCGCGAGCACTCTACCATGATACGCGCCCGACAGATAGCCAAAAGCCTTAACCTCGACATGAAGATCGGTGATGTGGAATATCAAGGCGATGGCAACAAAGCCATTTTCTACTACATTGCAGAAGGACGCGTGGACTTCCGCCAACTCATCAAAGTACTTGCTGAAGTATTCCGCGTACGCATCGAGATGAAGCAAATCGGCGCCCGCCAGGAAGCTGGACGCATCGGCGGCATCGGACCTTGCGGCAGGGAACTGTGTTGCGCCACGTGGATGACTTCTTTCGTATCCGTTTCAACCAGCGCGGCACGCCTGCAAGATATTTCCCTGAACCCACAGAAACTGGCGGGTCAATGTGCCAAACTGAAATGTTGCCTGAATTATGAAGCTGACTGCTATGTCGAGGCACAAAAACGATTACCGTCCAAAGAAATCGTTTTGGAAACGAAAGATGCGACATATTTCTTCCTAAAAGCCGACATCTTGAGCAACCAGATAACTTACACTACAGATAAGAGCAATCCGGTAAATACCATTACCATCAGCGGGAAACGGGCATTCGAAATCATCGGCCTGAACAAGCGGGGAATCAAGCCGGACGACCTAAACGAAGACCTTACGCACTCTTCCGTCAAAAAGCCTATTGACCTGGTAGAGCAAGAAAGCCTGACACGCTTTGACCGCAACCGCAAAGGCAACGCCAGCCGAAACAAGAAAAAGAAAAAGAAGCCGCAACAGGCTTCCGACACGAACAAACGCCCGGATCCCGGTGAAAATAAGGAGCAAACAGTTTCCACACCAGCCAAAGGGAAACAGCAGCCCAAGCAACAAGGGAAACCGCAACAACGCAATAACCGTAAGCCTAAACAACAAAACGAACCGGCGCAAAATGACAAACCGGCACAAAATTAAATATATGCATCCACTTAATATGTTATGCCTGTGGCTACTTGCCACGGGCATAATAATAGGATGCCATAGCGTCACGGTACAACATACGTATCACTCTTTCCCTAATGAAACTTGGAATGGGCAAGACACCATAGACTTCCCCATAGAAGTAGCAGACTCACTTGCCGACTACTTGCTGACCATCGAAATCCGCAACAATAACCATTATCCTTATCAAGACTTACCACTTTCTATCACATGTACCGAAGGGGACAGCCTATTCCTGCGAACCGACACATTATCCATCAGATTGGCCGATAGCAATGGCAACTGGACAGGCAACGGCCTGGGCGGTTTATATCAATCCGGACATCCCGCAGGATATCTACGACCGCGCCATACAGGCATACACCACATCCGAATGACTTACCTCCTACCCGACACAATGCTGGCAGGAATCAGCGATATCGGTATCCGGCTGGAAACTAACGCCTCCTATCACGCCCCGCATCAACACGCAGGAAAATAAAAAGCAGAATGGTAAAACCCCATAAAGAAGACCCGCCATAACTGAAGAAAGGCAACGGAATGCCAATAACCGGGGTCAACCCCAACACCATGCCGACATTAATAAACAGGTGGAACAAGAATATGCTCAGCACCGAATAACCGTACACCCTGCCAAATACAGACGGTTGCCTTTCTGCCACAAACAACAGACGCAAGATAAACGCCAGATACAACAGCAATACTGCCGCCGAACCCACAAAGCCCTGCTCCTCACCTATCGTACAAAAGATAAAGTCGGTATCTTGTTCAGGCACATATTTCAACTTCGTTTGCGTACCATTCAAAAAGCCCTTGCCCGTCAAATCTCCGGAACCTATGGCTATCTTGGATTGATTGACATTGTAACCGGCACCTGTAGGGTCTTCCTCCAAGCCAAGCACAACCTTGATACGCATCTGTTGGTGAGGTTCCAATACCTGATTGAACACATAATCGCTGGAATACAAAAAGCCTATGGAAACTACCGTAAACAGCCCGATAAGCATATAATTAAGTTTCCTGCCCTCCAAAGCCAGAAAAAGCAGGTAGCCTACCAACAATGCGCACAAGCCCCATTGTGCCCAAACCTGGTTGAAGGGAATCACATACCGGGCAAATATCCATGCCAATAAATGCACCAACAAAATCGCAATCAACATGTTCCGTACCGGTTTCCATTGCCGGAGATACAGCCATGACATACCGACAGCCGCCAACATAATAAGAAACAACACCACATATTGCCCCACAGGAGTAGGCATGGAATCACCCCACATGACTGCGCCATACCGGATACCCACTACGAAATAAACTATCGCGCACACACCGGCAAACAGTATCACTCCAGGCATGCCTTCCCGATACAATACGAGGGAAAATGCAAGATATACCAAGGCCGACCCGGTTTCCCGCTGCATAATAATAAGCAACATAGGAAACAAGACAAGGAAAGCCAAGCCCAACGCACTCTTCCATGTCCGCATCGTAAACCCGTAAGCATTCATGTACTTGGCCAATGCCAACGCCGTAGCAAATTTGGCAAATTCCGCAGGCTGCAGGCTTACCGGCCCCAGGATCAGCCACGAATGTGACCCCTTGGTATCGGGAGCAATAAATATCGTCACCAACAGCAGCAGCATCAGAGCCACATATATCAAGTAAGCAAAGGTATCATAAAAAGCATCATCCAGCATCAACAACACAAAAGCCAGCCCGAATGAACATACTATCCATACCAGTTGCTTGCCGGCGCGCGTGGAAAAATCCAAAAACTCCGGGTTACCAAACTCATAGCTGGCACCGCATACACTAAACCATCCACACGCCAAGAGCAACAGGTAAAGGACAATAGTCCACCAGTCCAATGACGCCCATATACTTTGCTTATGTATCATTTTTTATCTATTTCTGCTAAACTTATGCTGCATTGCATAACGAAAAATACGATGACGCCGGAACAACGGTCACCGTTCTTCGTCATCATAACTGATAACACGGTTGCTGAACTCCTCCGCCAGTGCCTCGTTTGCGGGTGAGAGTTTGCCATTCAGATATTGATCCATCAGAATCGCACCGATAGGCACGCCATAAGTAGCCCCCCACCCTCCATTTTCCACATACACGGCAATAGCTATCTTAGGATTGTCCATCGGCGCAAACCCCATGAAAACAGAGTGGTCCTTGCCACGGTTCTGCGCCGTACCCGTTTTTCCGCATGCCTCTATGCCAGGCAGCATGGTCTCAATGATACGGCACGTACCGCCCCCTGCAACTGAGGCCCTCATTCCCTTTACTACCGACTCATAATGCCGGGGAGCGATATCGGTATAGTGCCGGGTACGGTACAAACTGTCCAAAGTCCCATCTTCTATCTCTTTTACCAGATGAGGAGCGATATAAAAGCCCCTGTTGGCAATGGTCGCTCCCAGATTGGCTATCTGCAAAGGCGTAGTCAGCACCTCTCCCTGACCGATGGATATGCTGATAACGGTCAATCCGTTCCAAGACCCGCGGTATATATTATCGTAAAACTGAGCATTGGGAATAAGCCCGCGTTGCTCGCCGGGCAGGTCTGTATCCAACCGGTAGCCGAAACCTTGTGAAACCATGTGATCTTTCCATACTGTAATGGCATTCTGAGGAGAACCGTATTTGTCATCCCCGAACATGCGATACAAACCCCAGCAAAAATATGCGTTACACGAGGTTGCAAGAGCCGGCACCAGCGGCAAAGGAGAAGCATGGCCGTGACACCCGACACGCAAGCCCCTGAAAATAAAGCCATGCGAGCACGGGAATGATGGAGTATCCTCTTGTATGATTCCTTCCTGCAAAAAAGTCAACGCTTGAGCAGTCTTAAACGTAGAGCCGGGGGGATATGTCCCCATGATGGCACGATTAAGCAACGGTTTACGCTTGTCTTTCTGCAAAAGGCTGTGATTCGTGCCCCGTTGCCTGCCTACCAACAAGGCAGGGTCATAAGTTGGGGATGAAACCATACAAAGAATCTCTCCGGTAGAAGGTTCTATGGCCACAATAGCTCCTATCTTATTACGCATCAACCGCTCACCCAACATTTGCAGGTCAATGTCCAGGCCTAACGTCAAGTTCTTGCCGGGAACCGGAGGCCGGTCCATTTCGCCATCCCGGTAATGCCCTTGAATGCGCCCATGGGCATCACGCAACAACACCTCTACCCCTTTCTCCCCGCGCAGATATTTCTCATAAGACTTTTCAATGCCTTGTTTGCCTATGTAATCACTCCGGTCATAATAATCGTCTTTCTCCATCTCCCGTTTTGACACCTCGCCAATATCGCCCAATGCATGGGCAGCCGCATTGTAGGCATATTTACGGATAGTACGCCGCTGTATGGAAAAACCGGGGAACTTATACAATTTCTCTTGGAACACGCCACACTCCTCCGCAGAAAGCTGGGTCATGAAGGTCTGTTGCGTATAACGGGAATAGCCGGGATTCAGGCGACGATTGCTCACCTTCGCCATCCGTTCATCAAACTGTTCATGGGTAATGCCCAAAGTACGACAAAAATCAAGGGTATCCAAATGCGCCACTTCACGGGGGACAAAAGTCACGTCATAAGCCGGTTGATTATACACAAGCAGCTTACCGTTCCGGTCATAAATAGCACCACGCGAAGGATACTGCACCTTATTCATAAAGGCATTGCTATCGGCGTTCTTCTTGTAGGCATCGGTCATAATCTGCAAATTAAACAACCGGCAGATATAAACCAGGACAAGGGCCACCGCTATCAGGGCGATTACATATTTTCTCTTTTCCAATGCATAATCTTTCGCCATCTTTCTTCTACCCCATTATCAGACCGATGTTACTATTTTTTTACAATACCCTCCAACGCCATGATGCAAACCACTGTAAGCGCCAGGCTCGTCACCATACGTAACAGCAATGTCCCGACATGCGCCAGTGAAAAGAACTCTAACGCAAACAGCAGGCTATGATGCACCAGCACACAGGCAACAACATATTTAAAAAACGATGACGCGCCCATCGTCTGCAAAGAAGGGACCATACTGTCCTGCACATCGCGAGGCTGGAACAACCCTAAAAGTAAAGGGCGTAAAAATGCCAGCAATACCGTCGCAGCCGCATTCATGCCCAGCGTATCTGAAAAGACATCAACCGCCAGTCCTAAAAAGAATGCCCACAGCAACAATGCATTACGCGACGTACCCGACTCCAGTTTCAATATCAGGTAAATATACAAAAAAGGAGTGGCATAGCCTGCTATATGGATATTGTTCAACACCAGCACTTGCAGCAAGAGCAAGCCTGCAAACCATCCCGCCAACTTGTATATATAACTCATGCTCATCACTCAGCCTCCTCCAATGTCCTTTGTTCGTCCTGGCCAGCACGCGCCACGACACGCACTTGCGAGACTTTACCAAAATCGGTGGCCAATTTAACCTTGACCCGATACGACAACCCGTCGTGCGAATCGGTCATTTCTTCCACGACACCCACCATGACTCCTTCCGGAAATACCGCAGAATAGCCACTGGTCACCACCGTATCGCCCACATTAAACTCCGCATGACGGGGCAAATCTTTCAAATAAGCATATTGCGAGTCTGCCCCCTCCCAGCGCAAATAACCGAAATACCCGCTGCCCGCAATCTTACAGCTTAAATTCGATTTACTATTCAGCAACGATATTACCAACGAATAATGGGGAGAAGTCTTATAAACTATCCCCACTACCCCGTTAGCATCCACCACGCCCATTTCCGGACGTATGCTATCTGCACTTCCGCGGTCCAAAGTCAGGTAATTATCCACCCGGTTTAAAGAATTCTTGATGACATTCGCCCGGTAAATCCGATACTTGTCCGAAGCAACCCCTTCCAAACTATGCAAAGAGAGGGAATCCATGCCACGCTCGGCAAGTTCTTCTTCCAGCGCCTCAATCCGTTGCTCCAGCCAGACATTACGGTCCAGCAAATCCTCATTGACCGTTTTCAAGTGGAAATAAGAGCCGATGCCACCTGCCGCTTTATAAATTGCCCCGACTGCACCGTTGGCAGAAGTGAAGAACACACTCTGCTGATAACGGTTAAAACGGAACAATAAAACAAAACTGGCTACCTCCAACAAAAGAAAGAGGAACCAGTAATTGTATTTCCAAAGAAAGTTCAGCAGATTTCGCATAAGCACAACGGCAACTAAGGGTTTACGACCAACACGTTACCGCATCAGGAACGAAAAGCGCTCTACATTCTTCAATGCAATACCCGTACCTTTTGCAACTGCCAGCAAAGGATCTTCGGCAATGTGGAAAGGTATGTTGATTTTATCGGTCAAGCGTTTGTCCAAACCGCGAAGCAATGCGCCGCCACCGGCCAGATATATACCATTGTGGACAATATCGGCATACAGTTCGGGAGGCGTATTCTCCAAAGCATTCAAAATTGCCGTTTCAATGCGCGAAATGGACTTATCCAAGCAATGCGCCACTTCCTGATAGCATACAGGCACTTCCATAGGCAACGCCGTAATGCGGTTGGGGCCATGTACTATGTAGTCATCAGGCGCATCCTCACCCAAGTCGGTCAAAGCAGCCCCGACATTGATTTTGATACGCTCTGCCATACGTTCACTGATACGCACATTATGCTGACGGCTCATATACTCCTGGATATCCGCAGTAAGGTCGTCACCTGCCGTCTTGATGGAATTGTTCGATACAATCCCGCCCAACGATATCACGGCGATTTCAGTCGTACCGCCACCTATATCCACAATCATATTGCCTTCGGGCGCTTCCACATCGATACCTATACCAATGGCAGCAGCCATCGGCTCAAAAATCAGATAGACGTCACGCCCGCCTGCATGTTCTGCAGAGTCACGCACGGCACGGAGTTCTACTTCAGTACTGCCCGAAGGCACCCCTATCACCATGCGGAGCGAGGGGGTGAAAAGACGACGCCGGCTGTTCACTTTTTTTATAAGCCCGCGAATCATCTGCTCGCAGGCATAAAAGTCGGCAATCACGCCATCACGCAACGGGCGGATAGTACGGATGTTCTCATGCGTCTTGCCATCCATCATCTTGGCTGTTTCGCCCACGGCTATCATTTTATCGGTCCGACGATCCAGCGCAACCACCGAAGGTTCAT
Organism: uncultured Bacteroides sp.; assembly: GCA_944321495.1. GTDB lineage: Bacteria > Bacteroidota > Bacteroidia > Bacteroidales > Bacteroidaceae > Bacteroides. The sequence continues at coordinate 120,009 of CALULP010000013.1, forward strand.
TAACCATAATCTTCCCGTTGGTCGTGATAATGGTATTGGCGGTGCCCAAGTCCATCGCTATTTCTTGAGTAAAAGAGAATAAACCCATCTTTTTAAACGAAGAATGAAGAAATTAAAAATGAAGAATAAGCTTAATGAAGAATAAGAAATCAACAGAATGAAGAATAAAGGATGGAAAACAGAAAAAATCGGCAGTTCCAATTCTCAATTCATCATCCTTGATTCTTCATTCTTCATTTATTATTAATGTTTAAAGTGACGGAAACCGGTGGTTACCATAGCAATGCCATGCTCATTGCAATAGTCGAACGACAACTGGTCCTTAATGCTTCCGCCCGGTTGTATAACCGCCGTGACGCCCTCGTTACCTGCTATCTCCACACAATCGGGGAAGGGGAAGAAAGCATCACTTGCCATGACAGCACCGTGCAGGTCAAAGCCGAAGCTCTTTGCTTTCTCAATGGCTTGCTTCAAAGCATCCACACGGCTGGTCTGCCCTACTCCGCTTGCCAACAATTGTTTTCCCTTTGCCAGCACAATAGAGTTCGACTTGGAATTTTTCACAATCTTATTGGCAAACAACATATCTTCCACCTCCTGCGGAGTGGCAAGTTTGTCGGTCACCGGTTTCAAGTCTTCGGGAGTTTCTATCTTAAGGTCGCGGTCTTGAACCAGCACGCCGTTCAGCAACGAGCGGAATTGTTTTTTGGGAAGAGCACAAGGCTTGCGCACCAAAATAATGCGGTTTTTCTTCTGTCCCAATACTTCAAGGGCATCGACGTCATAATCAGGGGCAATGATTACTTCAAAGAAAATCTTATTGATTTCCTCGGCCGTTTCTTTGTCTACCGTGCGGTTAGCCACCAACACGCCCCCGAAAGCCGAAACCGGGTCACCTGCCAAAGCGTCCTTCCAAGCCTCAAGCAAGGTGGGGCGCGAAGCCAAGCCGCAAGCATTGTTATGCTTCAATATGGCGAAGGTCGTTTCTTCAAATTCGTCAATCAGGTCAACCGCCGCATTGATGTCAAGCAAGTTGTTATACGAAATTTCCTTGCCATGAATCTGGTCGAACATCGCCTCCAGATTGCCATAGAAATAGCCTTTCTGATGGGGATTCTCGCCATAGCGCAATTTCTTCTGATTGTTGGCAGAACAACGGAAAGCGCTTCCTTCTTCACCGTCGAAGTAATTGAAAATGGCCGAATCGTAATGGGAAGAAACCGCAAAGGCTTCTTTCGCCAGCCAACGGCGTTCTTCGAGTGTCGTGGTTGCTCCATGCTCCGTCAACATCTCACGGAAAGGCTGGTATTGAGCCTGCGAAGCAATAATCACCACATCGTTGTAGTTTTTGGCAGCGGCACGGATGAGCGAAATGCCGCCTATATCGATTTTCTCAATAATGTCCGCTTCACAAGCGCCGCTTGCCACCGTAGCCTCAAAAGGATACAGGTCGACAATAACGAGGTCTATTTCCGGGATGCCGTATTTCTCAATCTGCTGAATGTCCTGCTCCAGCCCGCGGCGGCACAAGATGCCCCCGAATACTTTAGGATGCAAGGTCTTCACCCGGCCGCCCAAAATGGAAGGGTAAGTAGTGAGGTCCTCTACTGCCTGGCAAGGATAACCCAATGACTCGATAAACTGGCGCGTGCCGCCTGTTGAAAGGAATTGTACACCTTCTTCATGCAACTTCGTGATGATTTCGTTCAAACCCTCTTTATGGTAAACAGAAACCAGCGCCGTCTTTATTCTTTTAGCTTCTGACATAATGTTTTTTGAATTAAAAAGTACGCGTAAAATTTAACTTTGCAAAGTTACGAATTTATATGGGAATATAGCCACTATGAAAGTTTAAAAAAACATGAATGGGAGCAATCCGGCAAAGCCCCCTGTCTTCCGGTGCAAAGCTGTGTCCGTCCAGCATCCTTTGCCGCCACCCCGAGGAGGAATCATCGTATATGATTCCGGGAATCATCGTACATGATTCTAGGAATCATCGTGCATGATTCTCAATCGAAGTAGCGCTTCGATAAAACAAAAGGCCCCTGCACGCCAATCCGTGCAGGGACCTCTATCTATCAAAATAATGACAAAGCCATTTTACCAGATGGATACCCGCTCAGCCTTCGGCAAGAACATCGGGTCTTTCTCGGTGATATTGAAGGCTTCATACCAGGCATCGATTTGGGGCAACGCACCGTTTACACGCCATTCGCCCAGCGAGTGTACATCCATCTTCGTCAGGTAAAGCACATATTCGGGACGCACATTGTTGGCCCAGACACCTGCGTATGCCAAGAAGAAGCGCTGTTCGGGAGTCAATCCGTCTACCACAGGCAACGGATTCTGCGACGTGGCTTTCTTAAAGGCTTGGTAAGATACCTGCAGGCCACCGTAGTCGGCAATGTTCTCACCCAGCGTCTGCTTGCCATTGGCATGTACGCCCGGGGCCACCTGGATGCTGTCGAAGAAGTTCACCATCACTTGGGCACGTTCGTTGAAACGCTCGGCATCTTCAGCCGTCCACCAGTCGGTCAGATTGCCTTCCTTGTCGTACTGGCGGCCCTGGTCGTCAAATCCGTGGGTCATTTCGTGGCCGATTACCACACCGATGGCACCGTAGTTGAAGGCATCATCGGCATTCATGTCGAAGAATGGCGGTTGCAGGATGCCGGCAGGGAAGCAGATTTCATTGGTCGTGGGGTTATAGTAAGCGTTCACCGTCTGCGGGGTCATGTGCCACTCCTCCTTATCCACGGGCTTTCCGGCCTTGGCCATATTCTCGTCGCTGGCCCACACAGTGGCGCGCTCGATGTTGGCATAGTAAGAGTCGTTCTTGATTTCCAGCGCGCTGTAGTCTTTCCACTTGTCGGGATAGCCTATCTTGACGTGGAAGGCTGCCAGTTTCTCCAGAGCCTTGGCCTTGGTTTCGTCGCTCATCCACTCCAGATTCTTGATGCGTTCGCCCAAGGCATCCTGCAGGTTCTTTACGAGGCCTACCATACGTTCCTTAGCGGCGGCGGGGAAGTATTTCTCCACATACATCTGGCCTACAGCTTCGCCCAACACGCTGCTGGTGACAGAAACGGCACATTTCCAACGGGGTTGCATCTCCTGTGCCCCGCTCATGGTGCGGCTATAGAAGTCGAAGTTCTGCTCCACAATGTCATCGCTCAAGAAAGAGGCAGCGCGGTCAATGAGTTTCCATTGCAGGTAGAGCACTTGCTGGTCTACAGGCAAGGTATCCAGTATCTTGGCTGCAGCAGTCAAGGCTTCGGGTTGCTGCACAATCATTTCCTGGACATCTTTCAAACCAAGGTTGATGAGGTAAGCATCCCAGTTGAAAGTAGGCGTCTGCTTGCGCACGTCATCCATTGTCATCTTGTTGTAATTGGCTTGCGGGTCGCGCAGCTCGACCATGCTGCGGAAAGCTTCAGCCAGGCGGGTTTCCACATCCATCACAATGTCGCGTGTCTTCTGTGCGGTAGCCTCATCGAAGCCCGCCAATTGAAGCATCTTCACCACATGTACCTTAAAGGCCTCACGGATTTTAACCGTAGCCTCCTCTTGGGATAGGTAGTAGTCACGTTCACCCATAGACAATCCGGCTTGCCCGGTATAGACAGCATTCATCGAGCTGTTCTTTTGGTCGGCGCCCACACCGGTTCCCAGATAGCTGGTAATGCCGCGGCGCTCCAGCGAGCCGAGCAGGGCGTAAACATCCTTCTTGTCTTTCAATGCGGCAATTTCTTCCAACTCTGCCTTGATGGGGGCTATGCCGTCTTGATTCAGTTTCACGCTGTCCATGGCAATTTTGTAGAGGTCGCCCACTTTCTGTGCCACACTCCCGGCCTCATGCTGTTGGGCAGCCAGTTCTTCAATAAGTCCCTGCATCTGCTTGCGGTTTTCCTCAGCCAAAATGGTGAAAGAGCCGTATTGCGGATATTCAGCCGTGAGCGGATGATTCTTCATCCAGCCGCCGCAGGCGTATTGATAGAAATCGGTACCCGGCAATGCCGTGGTGTCAAGATTGGCAAAATCGATGCCGATGGTCTGGCCCGTCTTGCCGCCGTTGCAGCTCGCAGCCATCAGGCAAAGGGCAGCAACAGGAAAATAAAGTTTCAAGTTCATAATGATAATGTATTAAAAGTAAACAAATCTTCAATGCATGGCCACAGGCCTTGTCGCGCACGCCTTCTTAGGCGCCTTTGGCTTGTTCAAGCTCCGTCGAAGCGGCATCCCATTCTTCCATGACCTCATCCAAGCGTGTTTTGAGTTTCTGGTGTTTCTCGTAAAGAGACATGTCCGAAGCCCCTTCGGGTGTAGCCATCTGCGCTTCCAGAATGGCGATGGCAGACTCTATTTCAGCTATCTCCGCTTCACTGTCTGCCACGCGGCGTTCCAGTTTTTTCAACCGCTTGTTGCGTTCTTTCTGCTCTTCGTAAGAAAGGCGGGCAGACTTTTCATCTCCCTTGTCCTTAGCCGAAGCCTTAGACGGCTTACCCTTGTCCTGAAACAGCGCGTCCAGTCGTCCGCCATTGTCCTTTTCCAAAGAATCGGTAGTAAGGTTCTTGCTGCGCAAAAAGTCGTAAATGCCACCCAAATGCTCTTTTACCAGTCCGCCCCCAAACTCATAAACCTTAGTCGCCAGCCCGTCGAGAAAATCACGGTCGTGGCTCACCAAAATTACCGTGCCGTCAAAATCGCGGATAGCGTCCTTCAGCACGTCCTTCGAGCGCATGTCCAAGTGGTTGGTAGGCTCGTCGAGGATAAGGAAGTTCACCGGCTCGAGCAACAGCTTAATCATGGCCAGGCGCGTACGCTCGCCTCCACTCAGCACACGAACTTTTTTCTCCGATGCCTCGCCGCCAAACATGAAGGCGCCAAGAATGTCGCGTATGCGGGTACGGATGTCACCCACAGCCACCCGGTCGATGGTGTCGAACACCGTCAGGTTCTCATCCAACAGCTGTGCCTGGTTCTGTGCGAAGTAACCTATCTGCACATTGTGCCCCAAAGTGAGGCGGCCGGTATAATCCGCAATCTCGCCCATGATGCACTTCACCAGCGTAGACTTTCCCTCGCCGTTCTTACCCACAAACGCCACCTTCTCGCCCCGGTTGATGGTGAGGTTCACGTCGTGAAACACCACATGGTCGCCGTATGCTTTCGCTACATTTTCGCAAATCACGGGGTAATTGCCGCTCCGGCTGGAGCAGGTAAACTTAAGACGCAAGGCTGAATTGTCCTCCTCGTCCACCTCTATGCGCTCCAGCTTGGCCAGCTGCTTGATGCGGCTCTGCACCTGCACCGCCTTGGTGGCCTTGTAGCGGAAACGTTCAATAAATGCCTCGGTATCTTCTATCTGTTTCTGCTGGTTTTCGTAAGCGCGAAGCTGTTGTTCGCGGCGCTCTTTGCGCAGGCGCACAAAGTCGTCATACTTCGCCTTGTAGTCATAAATATGTCCGCAGGATATTTCAATGGTCCGCGTGGTAACGTTGTTCAGGAAAGCCCGGTCGTGGCTCACCAGCACCACCGCATTGGCCCGTGTAGCCAGGAACTGCTCCAGCCACTGGATACTCTCTATGTCCAAATGATTGGTAGGCTCGTCCAGCAACAGCACATCGGGACGTTGCAACAGCAGCTTCGCCAACTCGATACGCATGCGCCACCCGCCCGAAAACTCGCTCGTGGGGCGGTCAAAGTCCGCACGTTCAAAACCCAAGCCCTGCAAAGTACGCTCAATCTCCGCCTGATAATTGGTGCCGCCCATCATCAGGAACCGGTCGTTCAAATGCGTGAAGCGTTCAATCAGTTTCTGGTAATCGTCACTCTCGTAATCGGTACGCTCAGCCAGCTCCCGGTTGATGCGCTCGATATCGGCCTGCAACTCATGGATGTGCGCAAAGGCCTGTTCAGCCTCCTGCATCACCGTACGGCTATCGGCCAGCTTCATCACCTGCGGCAGGTAGCCGATAGTACAATCGCGTGGCACAGAAACCACGCCCTCCGTAGGTTGCTGCAAGCCTGCCAGGATTTTCAACATGGTCGACTTGCCTGCACCATTCTTACCCACCAACGCAATGCGGTCTTTCTTGTTGATTACATAAGAAACATCTTCAAACAGAGGAGTAGCGTTGAATTCAACTTTGAGTCCTTCTACGGATATCATAATAACAGAGTGCTATAAACTTTGCGGCGGCAAAGGTAGCAAATCCGTGCGAAAGAACATCAACCGGGCAGCAACTAATTCATGGGGTACCTCCTACATATCTTCCATTGTGAGGCAAACGGCATCAATGACATAATGTGCCAACACTTTATTTCTCACCAATTCCACTTTTCTCGCAAATTCATCGGGTTTAAAGTTTTTCCGTTGCCTCTTCACCTCAGCTACCACGGCAGTTTTATCATCCGTTTTAATTCCTACAATGTCCACTTCGCAAGCATCTTTTCCTTTCTTAGCCTGCCACCACGAGCCGATATTAATATATTCCTCGCTTTCAGCCATTTTTTGTCGGAAATACATTTCCAGCACCAGCCCTGAATAAGTTGGATAATCCATCTTTATCAGTTCGCCGAGCGATTTATAGTTTGCAAGCTCCACTAACGACCTGTACTTCACAAAATACCTAAACCAAAAGCGAAGAAAAAGGTCGGAAATCTCAAAACGCACCGTTTGCGTACCTTCTTTAGCAAAGATGGGACGCTTTTTAGCTATCAGTTCATAATCTTCCTCGAGTCTTCTAATGTGGCCTGCAATATTCGTCTCACCCATGCTTTTCCCCAACTCAGATAATGTATTCCGGCCACAGGCAATATCAGCCAATACAGCAAAATAGTTACCGTATTTCCTCCCAAACTCTTGTATCAGCAAAGCATTTCCTTCATCAAGAAACGGGGAATCCGGCTGCACCATATAGTCTATCATCATTTCCACGTCCGTACATCCGTTTTGCATGAACAGATCCACATATTTAGGCACCCCCCCTGTAAACGCATACAAGGCCAACAAATCCTCTTTAGTGTAATCCGGTTTATAATCAGCCAATACCTCCTTCAGCACATCAGTAGCAAAAGGTTTCAACTTGATGATGCTGTCACAACGTCCGTAAAGTGGTTCCCGGGCGTCTTGAAAAATACGCGTCATCAATGTATATACAGAACCACTTGCCACAAAAAACACATGGGTAGTATCTTTGTAACGATCCCAAATATCTTGTATTTTGCTGTACAAGGTAGGATTGATGTAGAAAAACTCTTGGAACTCATCTATCACAAGGGTGAACTTTTCCATACGCCCAGCCCGCATCAACATCTCAAAAACATCGGCAAACGACTCTGTATTGTCGGGAACAAATACACTTTTCAAAGTGTCATTAATAACCTTTGCAAAACTATTACACAACATAGCTTCGTTACCTCGACTTACAAACAGATAGACCATTGTGCAATTTTCACAACTTTTCCTTATCAGCATCGTTTTTCCTATACGCCTTCTGCCTGTCAGCACCGTCATTTGCGAATGATCCTTAAAAGCGATTTCACGCCGCCGCTCCAATTGCATCAATTCCGCTTTCCTGTCGTAGAACCTCATACCCAATCATTTTACTTTAATCCAACTTCAAGGAAAAATATACCGCCGTATATTATACAACCGTATATTTTTAGCAAATATATGGATTTAGATCCAACAAAGCAAATGCGGTATTGCCTTTTTCGCCCAACTATTTGTTTTCCACCCAGCCACCATATCTCATCCGGAGATTACCTAAAAGTTCCTTAAAGGCTATCTCACCTCACCTTTTATGCACTCCCGCCATTATAAAGTCCGCCCTCATTCTTCCGGCCTTTGAAAGACTAACCGTAACGGGTCCTTTTCCATTTTAAAGAAAGGCACTTGCGAAAGTATCAACACAATCCCTGAAGATACACGCGAAGAATTCTGATTAATATAATCCCTCGTCACAGCACCATCTTTCAGCAATTTGTCCACTGCCATCTTAAAAGATTCTATTGGAATAGTCCCTTCCTTTCCTGTAGAGGTTATTCTTCTTACTCCGGTCCAATCCACTTTCAATATTCGATTCATTCCCTTTGAATTATATAACACTTTCCCCTCCAAAGGCATGACATAGTTTTTCCAAATGTCATCAAAAGCATGTATTTTATCACTCTCTTCATTTCTCATATTTCCCATTTCGTCAGTTGTTTCTTGCAAATCATTCAAATCAGAGGTATTTTCTTGAATCTTCAATATCTCGATACCCAATTCCTGTGCCACTTCCACTGCATCCGGCATCACTTCTCCATTCGTAGCTAACACGCCATGGGTACAACCAAAATAATCTTTAGCCCCATGCAAATTCATAATCATTTGCCGATTTACTTTTCTCGATGAATTGCCATACATTTTGACCTGAATAGCTATTTTCTCATCGCCTTTACGGGCAAATACGTCTACTCCATAATCATTACTTTGCGGAGTCAATTCCACTTCGTACCCTTGCTCCTTGAAGTAATCACTCACGCATTTTTCGTATTCTCTTGGTGTCATAATTGCATGTTAATATTTTGATGATACATTTCTACCATTAACGTTGATTAAGATCCAAATCACCTCTTTTAAAACTTGTTGCGTCCCCATCATACAGCTTCACGTTCACGCCACAATTTTCAGTCCGCAATAAAGTCATACAGGTCGGGGTCCTCATACATCAGGTCGTACTCCGTCTGCTCCACATCCCAAGGATTGATGCCCTCCCCGCCGTCCATCGTCATGTTCTTGCGGGTGGTCAAGTCTTCCTCCACCTTGCGGGAGCGGCGGGGGTTGGGCACCAGCCTGGCCTTGCCCAAACGGATGGAGTCATTGCACTGCGCCAAGGTGAGGGGCGTCCGGGAGATGATTTCGTAGTAACTCACTGTCCGCCTGCGCCCTTGGGGCACCACGCGGCTGTCGCCGTTTATCAGTTTCTCTACCTTTACAGCACGCTCCACAGGCTCGGTCACCACCTCCACCACATAACGGTGAAGTTTCTGTCCGCAAAGGCTTATAGGGAATAACAAAGCCAAAGCCACAGCCAACAGACCGGCCAACCGGATTTTCATTTTCGTCTTCATAACACGTTCATTTTAAATGTCAAACCACTTTGATTTAGCGCGCGCAAGCGCGCTTTAATGAAGAATTCTCAAGAATTCAGTCACATCACTAATTCTTCATTCTTAGTTCTTCATTCTTCATTTCGGGGCTGCGCCCCGCTAAATTATCCTTTACGCTGCTTCACGAATTCCTCTTCAACGCCTCCTCGTACACCTGCCGCACCCGCTCGCGCAAATGTTGCGGGCGTATCACTTCCAGTGACCGGCTGCGCGACAGCAGTTCCATCACAAAGTCGTTGGTGATGCGCAACCGCAGAGCAATGCGGAATTCTTCCTCCGTGTCCGCCAGCACCCGCTGGGAGTGGTGCAGAGGCACTGACTTCAGGAACTTTCCGTCGAGGGCATCGTAGCGCAATTCAATGTCTTCCACCGGGATGTCCTGCTGATTCCAAATGCCATAGCAGTCGCGGAACAACTCGTCCACTTCCACCTCCCGGTCGCGCTTGAAACCTTCGTCCTCCAGTACCCGCAGTTCGCGGATGCGGTCCACCCCGAAAGTCTTCAACGTCTCGCCCTCATAGGCCAACAGATATCACCGCTGGTTGGACTCTTTCAGATAGTAAGGCTGCACGCACTTCTCCACCACCTCATCATCGTGCCGCACCAGCAGGTACCGGAACGCCACGGGATGGCAGCCTTTGATGGCCCCAATCAGCGGCGCCAGCCACTCGCTGTGTAGCGGTCGGTGGTGCTCGGCCAACACGTACGAAGCCAAGTCGCTGTCTGCCGCCAGCGCGTTCAGCAGGTCGAAGTTCAGCAACAGTTGCTCGTATCGCTCCGCCAATTGCCCGTCCTGCTCCTTGATGCAATAACCGCCACGCGCCTTGTCCGCCGCGATTTCAATGCCAAACAGCTCGGCAATCTCCTTGAAGTCGTGCTGCAGCGTACGCACATCCACCGCCGCATAGCCGCGCGCCTCCATGCAACGTGCCACGTACCGCTTCAGTTCCTCCTGCGACACGCACGTCCGGCTGCCCTTCAACTTATTCACAATGACCAGCATGCGCTGTATGCCCTCCAATCGTTTTCCCATAACGCATCGTGTTTTTATTTTTTTCCAAAGATAGTGGCCGTAGGCGACAAAACATGTCGTTTTCCCGATTTTTTCAAAAATTAAGGTTCTCAAATGTGTGCCGCATGTACCCCCACGTTCCACCACGTAGTGCTCCTTGTTATAGTAATTTCTATTTATAATAGCAATGAAACATATTTACTTTTATAATTTTCAAGTATTCAAGAATTCTTACACAAAGTGTATTATACAATGCTGATTATCAAATAAATATAGCATCAATTCATACCCTCGCCTCACCTTATCCTTACCAAGTCCTTACCAACTCCTTATCTGCTTCGCTCCTCATTCGGTGTTATAGACCGAAGGTGAAGCGAAGCAAATACGTACATGGCGAGGTAAAATATCTTGTCTATCAATTCCTCATAGCTGCCAAGCTCCGATGTTCCATTTAGGGCATATCGAGGTTTTTTCAGGCCCCTTTGCGCCAAATATCGGAGAAATTCACTTCCTTTGTAGTAATTTAGCGGTAGAGTGTACACCCTGCCGGCTACAAACCTTTGGAACAGAATGACGGAAACAACGAATCATAAAAAACGGACTGCACTGCGGGTAGCGATTTGGGTAGTACTCACCCCCATCGTACTGTTCGCCTTGCTGATGACCTTGCTGTATGTGCCGCCCGTGCAGGACTTCATCCGGCGGAAAGCCACCACCCTGGCTTCCGAGGCCACGGGCATGGAGATAGCCGTGGAGCGCATAGACCTGCGTTTCCCGCTCAACCTGCTGGTGCGCGGCGTGCAAGTGGTACAGCCTGCCGACAGCCTTGCCCCGGACATCCAGGCTCCCGACACGTTGCTGAGGCTGGGCAGCCTGAATGTCAGCGTACAAGCCTTGCCGTTGTTCCGCGGACAGGTGGAGGTGGACGGCATCACCCTCGAACAGGTGTCGGTCAACTCGGCGCGCCTGTTGCCCGGCATGAAGGTACAGGGTACGTTGGGACGCTTCTTCCTGGAAAGCCACGGGGTGGACCTGAAACAGGAAACCGTGGTGCTGAACAGCGTGGAACTGTCCGATACCCACGTGCAGGTTCTCCTGGCCGACACCCTTCCGCCTACGCCCGAAGACACCACCGCCACAGCCCCGCTGAACTGGAAAATCAAGCTGCACACGCTCAAGTTGGCAGACATCTCCGTAGGACTGGACATGCCGCTCGACAGCCTGTGGCTGGACGCCCGCATAGGCAGCATCGGCATACACGAGGCACAGGCCGACCTGGGCAGGCAAGCCTACGGCTGGCAGCAGTTCGCACTGGAAGGCAGCGCCCTCGACTACCGCAGCGGGACGCCGGCCGCAAGCAACACCCCGGGCTTCAACCCCAACCACATTGCCCTGCGCGACCTGCGGTTGGGCATCGACTCGGTACATTACTGCGGGCACGACATCCGGGCACAAATCCGCGAATTCGTCCTCAATGAACATTCGGGACTCAGCATCCGTTCGTTCACCGGGGAAATCAACGCCGACTCAACCCTGATACGCATCCCCTCCCTGAGGCTGACCACCCCGAACAGCGAGATAGACCTCAGCGCACAGACCTATTGGGAACTGATTGACATTCCCACCACAGGACACTTGAGCGCCCGGCTTAATGCCCGCATCGGCAAGCAGGACGTGATGCTCTTGGCCGGCAACCTGCCCGAGGCGTTCAAGGAAGACTACCCCATGCACCCGCTCATCCTCCGCGCCGGCACGGAAGGCAACTTGAAGCAAATGCAGATATCGCGCTTCAACATCAACCTGCCCGGAGCGTTTTCGATAGACGGCGGCGGGGAATTCTGGAACCTGAACGACAGTATCCGGCGCAACGGGAACATGGACCTGCGGATGCGCACGGGCGACCTGAACTTCCTGACCAGCCTTGCCGGCGACTCGGCCACGTTCGCCGTGCCCGACAGCATGAGGCTCAACGCGAAGTTGGGCGTGGAGGGACCACGTGTCACAGCCACCCTCCAGGTGCACGAACAGCAAGGCTTCCTGGGACTGAATGCCGACTACAACCTTGCCGACGAAACTTACCATGCCGACCTTGCCATCGACAGCCTGCAAATAAACCACTTTCTGCCCAACGACTCCATCTACCTGCTGTCCGCACAACTGAAAGCCCAAGGCAAAGGCACAGACTTTACTTCGCCACATACGGCTACCGCCCTGGAAGCCTCGCTCCAGAAATTGCAGTACGGGCATTGGGACCTGAGCGGCATCGGGGTCAAAGCCGGACTGGACGCATCGGTGGCTTCCGTCCGCCTGTCCAGCCGAAACGACCTGCTGCAAATGCAAGGGGACGCTTCCCTGCGGTTGGACCGCACCTATCTGGACGGCACACTGGACGTGGACGTGGACAACGTCAACCTGCACAGCCTGGGTATAGCGCCCAAGCCCTTGAAACACCCCTTCAGCTTCAGGCTGGGGGCAGAAGCCCGGCACGACTCGGTGAAAATAGGGCTGGCAGCCGGCGACATGGACTTCCGCTTCCGCGCCCGCAGCACACTGAAGCGACTGATGGAACAAGGCACCCTGTTTGCCGACCTCCTGATGAAGCAGATAGACAACCGGAAGCTGGACCATGCCGAGCTGCGCCGCACGCTGCCATCGGCAGGCATGCAGTTGAAAGCCGGACGTGAGAACCCCATCAGCCACCTGCTGGAGGCCAAAGGCATCCGGTACAACGACTTCACCCTGCGCTTTGGCTTCACGCCCGACAGGGGCATCAACGGCAGCACGGCCATCCATGGGCTGCACACCGATTCGCTGCAACTGGACACCGTGTTCTTTGCCATCAGCCAGGACACCACACGCATGAAGCTGCAAGGCGGAGTCATCAACGGCCCCCGCAACCCGCAGTTTACTTTCCGCAGCATACTGACAGGAGAAATACGCAACGAAGACGCCGAACTGACGGTGAACTTTACCGACAGCCAAGGACGGACAGGCATCTTGCTGGGGCTCAATGCCCGCCCGCTGACCGAAGGACACGGAAAGGGCAATGGCTTCCTGCTGCACATTACTCCCGAAGAACCGGTCATCGCTTTCCGCAAATTCCGTTTCAACGATGCACACAACTGGGTATATTTCCATAAAAATATGCGCGTGTATGCCAACATCGACATGGTGGGCGACGACGGCATCGGATTCCGCATGCAGTCGGAAGAGGCAGACACCGTATCGCTGCAAAACATCCACCTCGAACTGAACCGGTTCCGGTTGAGCGAGTTAGGACAAGTCATGCCTTACCTACCCCAGTTGCGCGGGCTGCTGACAGCCAAGGCACACTACAAACAGACTGACAACCGCCTGCAAGTGTCCGCAGAAGCCGACGTCAAGGAACTCAGCTACGAAGGGCAACCGGTGGGCGATTTAGGCGTGAGCGGGACCTGGCTGCCCGAGGAGGGAAACAGGCACCTGCTGGGCGGGAAATTCATGGTCAACAACCGGGAAGTGCTCACCGTAGGCGGTATCCTGGGAGAAAAAGACGGGCGAGACACCCTTGCCGTAGCCGCGCGCCTGAAACGTTTCCCGCTCGACATTGCCAATGCCTTTGTCCCGGACAAAATGGTCAGCCTGCGGGGGTACTTGAACAGCGACATCACCGTGCGCGGCTCGCTGGAGAAGCCCGAACTGCAAGGACAGCTTGCACTGGACACGGCATCCGTCTTCATCCGCCAGGCAGGGGCCCGCTACTGGTTCAGCACCCGCCCTGTCAAGATACAGGACAACCGGTTGGTGTTCGACCGTTTCTCCCTCTACACCACCAGCGACAACCCGTTTAGCATAGACGGCACCATTGACTTCCGTAATTTAGAACGCCCCACTGCCGACTTACAACTGAAAGCCGTAAACTACAACCTGCTCAATGCGCCCCGCCACCGCGGAAGCCTGGTGTACGGCAAAGTGTTTGTCGACCTGGCAGCCATGATACGCGGGCCGCTGGACGCCTTGACCATGCGCGGGAACATGAACTTGCTGGGCAACACCAATGTCACGTATGTATTGACCGACTCCCCCCTGACCGTGGAAGACCGGTTGGACGAACTGGTGACGTTCACCTCATTCAACGACACGACCACCGTGCCGGTAGTGGAAGGCGGCGCGTTGTCGCTGGGCGGCATGGATGTGCTGTTATCTCTGCACATTGACGATGCCGTGCGGCTGCGTGCCGACCTGGTGACCGACGGCAGCAAATACATTGAATTGGAAGGTGGCGGCGACCTGTCCCTGCAATATACCCCCCAAGGCGACATGAGCCTGACCGGACGCTACACGCTGTCCGGAGGCATGATGAAATACTCGTTGCCCATTATCCCGCTGAAAGAGTTCAAATTCGACAGCGGAAGTTATGTAGACTGGCGCGGCGACCTGATGAACCCCACACTAAGCCTGAAAGCCACGGAACGCTTACGGGCATCGGTATCCGACGGAGGGGACGAAGGAGCCTCACGCATGGTGAACTTCGATGTATCCATCGCCATACAAAACCGGCTGTCGGCTCCCGACCTGATATTTGACATTGCCGCGCCGGAAGACGCCACCGTTGAAAACGAACTGCAAGCCATGGGGGCCGAAGAGCGCAGCAAGCAAGCCATTGCCATGATGGCGACGGGCATTTATATGGGTAGCGGCGGCGCAGGCAACCTCAGCATGGGTGCAGCCTTGAACAGCGTGCTGCAAAACCAGATAAACAGCCTGGCAGGCAGCATGAAAGGGGCAAGCATCAGCGTGGGCGTGGAAGACCGCACTTCGGCAGAAACGGGCGACAAGCAGACGGATTACAGCTTCCGCTACTCGCAACGTTTCTTCAACGACCGCATACAAGTGGTCATAGGCGGCAAGGTGACCACAGGAGCCAATGCGACAAACAACGCCCAATCATTTATCGACAACATATCGCTGGAGTACAGGCTCGACAACTCGGGCACACGCTACGTCCGTGTGTTCTACAACAAAAATTACGAAAGCGTGCTCGATGGCGAAATCACCGAAACGGGGCTTGGCCTTGTGCTGCGCCGCAAGATGGACCGCGTAGGAGAGTTGTTCATCTTCAAGAAGAAGCGGAGAGGGGAAATTGAAGGTAAGAAATAACAAGAGAGACAATCTATGAACAAAGTTAGGCATTTCATATCATACTTATTGGTTCTTTGCCTGCTGACAGCCTGCTCTACCACGAAGCACCTGCCTGAGGGAGAGGTGCTCTACATCGGGCAGAAAGCCACGATAGTAGATAACCCCATGCCTACCGATGTGGGAGAGACGGCATTGGAAGAAGCGAACGCCGCACTGGACAAAGCGCCCAACAACTCCATACTGGGCGTGCGCATGCCTTTCCCCGTAGGGCTATGGATATACAACGGATTCAAGAAGTACGAGAAAGGATTGGGCCGCTGGATATTCAACCGCTTTGCCGCCGACCCCGTGCTGCTTTCGTCCGTCAATCCGGATATACGCACGCAGGCTGCCACCAACGTGTTGCACGAATACGGCTATTTCAACAGCGCGATAAGCTATGAAACTTTCTACCAGCCCAAGGACTCACTCAAGGCCAAGGTGCAATACACCATCAGCATGGGACGCCCCTACTTCATCGACACGTTGGAATACAGAGGGTTCTCCCCGCTCACGCTGCGCATCATGCAATTGAGCCGCCGCCGTTCCCTCATCCGCCCCGGCGAACAATTCAACGTGGAGGACCTCGATGGCGAGCGTACCCGCATCAGCAACCTGCTGCGCAATATAGGTTACTACTACTTCCGCCCCGACTACCTGACCTACCAGGCAGACACCATCCAAGTACCGGGCGGGCATGTGCAGATGCGCATGGTGCCCGCGCCCGGCATGCCCCGGGTGGCCGAGAAACCGTTCCGCGTGGGGCGTACCACGGTAGAGATACTGGGCAAGAACGGCGAGGCGCCCAACGACAGTACCGACTACCGCGACCTGCGCATCTACTACCACGACAAGCTGCACGTCCGCCCCAATATGCTGTACCGCTGGATAGACTACAAAGGCTACCGGCACAAACGGCAGGTGGAAGACAGCGCAGGCATCAGCCGCCAACGCTCGGCGGAGAGCCTGTACAGCCTGTACCGCCAGAGCCGCGTGCAAGAGCGCCTGGCCAACGTGGGCATCTTCCGCTACCTGGAGATGCGATACACGCCCAGGGATACGGCTTTTGTGTCCGACACCCTCGACCTGGCCATCCGCACGGCGCTGGACAAGCCCTACGACGCCGAGCTGGACTTCAACGTCACCATGAAGAGCAACAACCAGACGGGACCGGGAGCCGCCTTCACGCTGACGAAGAAGAACGTCTTCGGCGGAGGCGAGAGCTGGAACGTGAAGCTCAACGCCTCCTACGAGTGGCAGACGGGGCCCAACAGCACTTCGGCCATGAACAGCTATGAGTTCGGACTGTCTACCTCGCTGATTTTCCCGCGGGTGGTATTCCCCCGCATGGGCGGCAACGAATACGACTTTCCCGCCACCACGACTTTCCGCCTCTATGCCGACCAGCAGAACCGCGCCCGGTACTACAAGCTGCTGGCTTTCGGCGGGAACGTCACCTACGACTTCCAGCCGCACGCCACGCGGAAGCACAGCATCACGCCCTTCCGGCTGACGTTCAACGTGCTGCGAAACCCCACCGATGAGTTCCGCCAGCTGCAGGAAGACAATCCCGCCTTGTACGTCAGCCTGCGCAACCAGTTCATCCCGGCCATGGAGTACACCTACACGTTCGACAACACCAACACGGGGCAGACGTTGCGCCGCCGCCCGCGCCGCCACACGTTCTGGTGGCAGACCACCGCCACGTCCGCCGGCAACGTGACATCGGCCGTCTACCGCATCTTCGGGCAGCCTTTCGGCAAGCGGGAGAAGAGGCTGATGGGCGTGCCCTTCGCCCAGTTCCTGAAGCTGAACACCGAACTGCGCCACCACTACCGCATCGACCGCAACCAATCGCTGGCCTCACGCCTGGCGCTGGGCGCCATCTGGTCGTATGGCAACGCCACGACGGCGCCCTACACCGAGCAGTTCTACATCGGCGGAGCCAACAGCGTGCGCGCCTTTTCCGCCCGCAGCATAGGCCCGGGGGGCTATCCGCCCAACGAGGACAACAGCTACGCCTTCATCAACCACGTGGGCGACATACGCTTTGAGGCCAACGTGGAATACCGCTTCCGCATCGTGAGCGACCTCCACGGGGCGGTGTTCCTCGATGCGGGCAACGTGTGGCTGATGCGCCGCGACGAGGGCCGCCCGGGGGGCGAGTTCACGCTAAGGGACTTTCCCCGCCAGATAGCCCTGGGCACCGGGGTGGGCATCCGTTACGACATGGACTTTCTGGTGTTCCGCCTGGACTGGGGCATCGCCCTGCACGACCCCTACGACACCGGACGGCGCGGCTATTACAACATCCCCCGCTTCAAGGACGGCACGGCCATACACTTCGCCATCGGCTATCCGTTCTAAAGCCGTATTTCCCTGCGGGTTTATGCCCGGTATATGATGATTATTTGTTACTTTTGCAGGCAAATGAACAACCCTTAACAGAAAATCATCATGAAACCTACTCTTTTCCTCCTCGCCGCCGGCATGGGAAGCCGCTACGGCGGACTGAAACAGCTGGACGGACTGGGTCCGAACGGCGAGACCATCATGGACTACTCCATCTACGACGCCATCCACGCCGGCTTCGGCAAACTGGTGTTTGTCATCCGCAAGGACTTCGAGCGGGACTTCCGCGAGAAAATCATCTCCAAGTACGAGGGGCACATCCCCTGCGAGCTGGTGTTCCAGTCGCTCGACGCCCTGCCCCAGGGCTTCGCCTGCCCGAAGGGGCGCACCAAGCCGTGGGGCACGAACCACGCCGTACTGATGGGCGCCGGCGTCATCCACGAGCCGTTTGCGGTAATCAATTGCGACGACTTCTACGGGCGCGACTCGTTCCAGGTGATGGGGCGCTTCCTCTCCGCCCTGCCCCAGGGCAGCACGGGCACTTATGCCATGGTAGGCTTCCGCGTGGGCAATACGTTGAGCGAAAGCGGGACCGTCTCGCGCGGCATCTGCGGCACCGACGAGCGGCGCATGCTGACCTCGGTGGTGGAGCGCACCAAGATACAGCGCATGGACGGCGAGGTGAAGTACCTGGACGACGACGGCCAATGGGTGGCCACGCCCGAGACGACGCCCGTGAGCATGAACTTCTGGGGATTCACGCCGGACTACTTCAGCCACAGCGAAGAGTACTTCCGCACCTTCCTCAGCGACCCGCGGAACATGGAGAACCTGAAGAGCGAATTCTTCATCCCGCTCATGGTGGACAAGCTCATCAAGGACGGCACCGCCACCGTGGAGGTGCTGGACACCACGAGCAAGTGGTTCGGCGTCACCTACCCCGAAGACCGGCCTGCCGTGGTAGAAAAGATTAAGTCGCTGATAGCCAGCGGTATGTACCCCGAGCACCTGTTCTAAGCCAACGCCCCGGCGGCGGAGGCCCCGACCCGGCCGCAGTCCCGGTGAAATCGAGAGTGCACTCTTGACCTTGCCGTGAGTGCACTGAAGGATTCATCGTGAGTGCACTGAAGGATTCACCGTGAGTGCACTGAAGGATTCACCGTGAGTGCACTCACGTTTCCGCCGTCACCGCAACCTATATGTAACACTAACCATACCAACCTATCGACCATGCCCCTGAACTTACCCGACCGGCTTCCGGCCATCGAACTGCTGAAGCAGGAGAACATCTTCGTCATCGACCACTCGCGCGCCACGCGGCAGGACATCCGCCCGCTGCGCATCGTGGTGCTCAACCTCATGCCCCTGAAGATTACCACCGAGACCGACCTCGTGCGCCTGCTCTCGAACACCCCGCTGCAGGTGGAAATGTCGTTCATGAAGATAAAGAGCCACACGCCCAAGAACACCCCCATAGAGCACATGCAGGCCTTCTACACCGACTTCGAGGTGATGCGCCACGAGAAGTACGACGGCATGATTATCACCGGCGCCCCCGTGGAGCAGATGCCCTTCGAAGAGGTGAGCTACTGGAACGAGGTGACCGAGATATTCGACTGGGCGCGCACCCACGTCACCTCCACCCTCTACATCTGCTGGGCGGCGCAAGCCGGGCTGTACCACCACTACGGCGTGCCCAAGTACCCGCTTCCGGCAAAGATGTTCGGCATCTTCCCCCACCGCGCCCTGCAGCCGCTGCACCCCATCTTCCGCGGCTTCGACGACGTGTTCTACGTGCCCCACAGCCGCCACACCGAGGTGCGCCGCGAAGACATCCTCCGCGTGCCCCAGCTCACGCTGCTCTCCGAGTCGCCCGACGCAGGCGTCTACATGGTCATGGCAAGGAACGGGCGCGACTTCTTCATCACCGGGCACTCCGAGTACTCCCCGCTGACGCTCGACACCGAGTACCGCCGCGACCTGGCCAAAGGCCTGCCCATCGGCATGCCCCGGAACTACTACGTGGACGACTGTCCGGACAAGGGAGTGCTCGTGCGCTGGCGCGCCCACGCCAACCTGCTCTTCTCGAACTGGCTGAACTACTTCGTGTACCAAGAAACGCCCTACGACATCAATGAAATCGGCTAAGCGCATAGAACTCCTCGCCCCTGCCCGCGACCTGGCGTGCGGGCTCGCCGCCGTGGACCACGGGGCCGACGCGGTGTACATCGGCGCCCCCCGCTTCGGCGCCCGCGCCGCCGCCCCCAACTCGCTGGACGACATCCGGCGGCTCGTGGACCATGCCCACCTTTACAACGCGCGCGTCTACGTGGCCCTCAACACCATCCTGACCGACCGCGAACTGGCCGAGGCCGAACGCCTCATCCACGACCTGTACCGCATAGGCGCGGACGCCCTCATCGTGCAGGACATGGGCATCACCCGCCTCCCCCTGCCCCCCATCCCCCTCCACGCCAGCACGCAGACGGACAACCGCACGCCGCAGAAGGTGCGCTTCCTGGCCGACGCCGGTTTCCGGCAAGTGGTGCTCGCCCGCGAGCTGTCGCTGGGCGAGATAGCCGCCATCCATCGCGCCTGTCCCGACGTGCCGCTCGAGGTGTTCGTCCACGGCGCCCTTTGCGTCAGCTACAGCGGCCAGTGCTACGCCAGCCAAGCCTGCTTCGGGCGCAGCGCCAACCGCGGGGAGTGCGCCCAGTTCTGCCGCCTGCCTTTCGACCTGGCGGATGCCGACGGCAAGACCGTCGTCCGCGGCAAACACCTCCTCTCGCTGAAAGACATGAACCGCCTGGACCGCCTGGAAGCGCTGCTCGACGCCGGCGCTACCTCCCTGAAGATTGAAGGACGCCTGAAGGACGCCGCCTACGTGAAGAATGTCACCGCCGCCTACCGGCAGCGGCTCGACGCCATCCTGAAGCGGCGGCCGGAGTACGTGCGCGCCTCGTCGGGCAGTTGCGACTACACCTTTGCGCCCAACGTAGCCAAGAGCTTCAACCGGGGCTTCACCGCCTATTTTCTGGACGGGCGGGGCGAAGACGTGTCTTCCCCCGACACCCCCAAGTCGCTGGGCGAGGCCATGGGCACGGTGAAGGAACAGCGCGCAGGCTGCCTCAGCGTGGCAGGCGTGAAGCCTTTCCACAACGGGGACGGCGTGTGTTACCTGGACGGCGAAGGGAAGCTACAGGGCTTCCGCATCAACCGGGTGGAGGGCAACAAGCTGTATCCGGCAGGCAGCATCCCGCGCATCGCCCCACGCACTCCTCTGTTCCGCAACTACGACCAGGAGTTTGAACGGCAGCTTGCCCGCCCCTCCGCCGAACGTACCATCGCCCTTACTTGGGAACTGGGCGAGCATCCGCACGGGTTCACCCTCACCGCCGCCGATGAAGACGGCAACCGCGTGTCCCTGCCCTTCGCCCACCCCAAAGAGACCGCCCGCACGCCCCAGCAAGACAACCTGCGCGCAGTGCTGTCCAAGCTGGGCAATACGCCCTTCCGCGTGCGGCGCGAAGAGGACATCTGCCTCGCCCTGTCCGGCAACTGGTTCCTGCCCGCATCGGCGCTGGCCGAATGGCGCCGGCAAGTCATCGGGCGGCTGATAACGCTGCGGCGCATCAACTACCGCCGCGAAACAGCCGTATGGCGTCCCAGCACGCACCCCTATCCGGCAACCTCCCTCACCTACCTGGGCAACGTGTTGAACCAGTCCGCACGCAGTTTCTACCAAAGCCACGGCGTACAGCAGGTCGCCCCCGCTTTCGAGCAGCAACCGGCAACCGACGCCATACTGATGACCTGCCGCCACTGCCTGCGCTACAGCCTGGGATGGTGCCCCACCCGGCAGCACGAACACTCACCTTACCGCGAGCCATACTACCTGGTATCTGCCGACGGGCGGCGCTTCCGCCTCTCGTTCGACTGCAACAATTGCCTCATGCACGTACACGGAGAGGCTAAGGACAAATGAAAAGGAAAGCACTATGGAACGAGGCACAAAGGACAAGCACGGAAGAATGAGGGATAACGGACAAGCGCGCCGCACGTCCCGCAACCCTTTTCCCACCGCTACCGGTATTCTGCTGCTCTTCCTTTTCCTGCTGGCATCCTGCCACTACCGGCGCCCCGACCTGACCGATGCCCGCCTTACCCAAGAAGCGCGGGACTCGCTGGAATGCCTGCACCTGCACCACTACACCCGGGGCACCAACCTGCAAGTGCTCGCCGACTCCGTCCAACTGGAATGGCTCCCGGTGAAAGGCTCATACGACATATTGCAACGAGGCGACCGTGTGGTAGTGGCCGAGATAGCCATCCACCCTGCCGACAGCATAGACACGGTGTGGGTGAAACTGGCCCATTCACAGGAGATACAGGGCTGGCTGCGCGAGTGCGACATGATGAGCTCATTCGTGCCGGTCGACAGCATCTCGCAAGCCATCCACCTGTTCAGCGACACCCATGCACAATATTTCCTCCTTGTCCTGGCCACTTTCACCGGCGTATGGATGTTCCGGCTGGCACGCCGCAAACAAATCCGCATGGTCTTCCTCAACGACATCGACAGCCTGTACCCCTTGCTGCTGTGCCTGCTTATGGCATTCTGCGCCACCCTATACGAAAGCATGCAACTCTTTGCGCCCGACACGTGGCAGCATTTCTATTTCAACCCCACGCTGTCGCCCTTGCATGTGCCGCCTGTATTAGCAGCATTCCTCATCGGCATGTGGCTGTTCATCGTGGTACTGCTTGCCGCACTGGATGACCTGTTCCGCCAGCTGTCCTTCACCGCTGCCATCGCCTACCTGCTGGGACTTGTCTCGTGCTGCATATTCTGCTACGTACTGTTCATTTTCACTACCCGCATATACATCGGCTATGTGCTGTTGGCAGGCATGGCATGGCTGTTTGCCCGCCGGTTACGCCTGTCGCTACGCCATCCTCATTACCGCTGCGGACGCTGCGGCTACAAGCTGGACCGGAAAGGCACCTGCCCCCACTGCGGCGCCCTCAACGAATAAAGTCCTCCCCGGGAAAAAGGCAGGCATCTATTCCTCAGAAACGGAAGCGGAACTCTATACCCGCCTGGAGCGGTCGTCCCTGTTGCCGGAAGCCATTGCCCAGACTTTCAAAATAGAATGTGGTGTAATCAGTATTGAGCGCGTTGCGCAACCAGACATCGACCTGCGCGATGCCCCGGCGGAAACTGATGCGCCCGTTCAAAGTGCCGTAGAAAGGTTGGCTGACGGTGTTCTGCTCCGTCCAGTAAATGCGCCCCGCACCGGCATAGTTCACGTCCAAACGGATATCATCGAATAGTGCCCCGGGGCGAAGGTCGTACAGGTAACTGATGCCGGCATTAAGGGTATGGCGTGGCACAAAAGGCACAAAATGCCCGTCGTAATCGGTTCCGGCCTCATCACCCGTCTGGTAATCTGTAAAGGTGGCATGCGTATACCCGTAGCCCAAAGACAAAGAAAGAGCATCGGTCAACGCACTGCGCACGGCTGCTTCCACGCCCAGGCTCCGGCTGCGCCCGGCATTGACAGTCACACGGCCTAACCCATGGGAAGAGAAACGGGATATCTGCTGGTCGCGCGTATCCATGCAGAAAGCAGAGAAATCTGCCAACAGACGCCCGCCGGCAAGGGTAAGATGCGTACCCGCCTCATAATTCCAGGCATACTCCGGCCTATAACGGGTAGCTCCATCCACATCAGGTTCAGCCACTTTCATTTGCTCAATCATCTGGGCATAGCGGCTGAAGTTGGCATCGGCAGCTATGGCGTCCATCATGGAGTTGCGCAACGCCGACGTCACCAAGTCGGAAAACATCTGGATATTGTAGCCTCCCGAACGATAGCCGCGGGCAGCCGTGAGGTAAACACTGTTCCCCTTTGCCCACTCATAGCGCAAAGCAAACTTAGGAAGCAATTGTATATAGTCCGTAGAGCGGCTTCCCCGGTAAGCGGCAAGCGCACGAAGCGGAGCGGCATTTTCCACAGTGACCGGGAAAGGCATCCCGGGCATGTCGACTGTCATGGAGAATGCAAAATCGGCAAGGTCGGAAACCGAACTATAATCCATCCACATCTTTTCATAATCCAGCCGTAAGCCCACAGTAGCCGACAGTCCCTCCACCAACAGGTTGTCAAAAGTAGACTGGTGGAACACGGCGCCGCTCAAAGTAGGAGTATCAAAACTCCCGCCGATGTAAAGGCTTTCGTTGTTCAAAGCGAGGTGCATGGCAGGCGCTCCTTGGGAAGCCAATCCGTCGAACACTTCGTTCACATTGCCTTCTATCACCTCGGTAATGCCTTGCCGATGAAAATCTACCGGGCCGTCGGTATGCAACGATTGGTAAAAGCCAAAGATGCCGGTAGTCCATTGCCAGTTTGCACCGGGCTTCGACTTGAGTACTATTTCTTCGGAAAGGGTATGCAAACGTTGTTTTTGGGTGATATTGAAAAGGTCGGCCGGTGAAAAGTCCTGGTCAAGGAACATGCGGTCGCGCAAATGCTGGTAACCGGTAACGGCACTCACCGTGAAATGCCGCGCCTGGTATTCCAGGTTCAATCCGCCATTCAGCAGGCTACGGCGATAACTGCCCCGTTCGTTATTGGCAATTTTGCCGATGTAAGGCTCAAGGCTTTCCGGCTGTTCTGCCGGGTCAAGGGCTCCCAGATAATGGTAGGGATACCCCCCCTGGTCACCATACTCATAACTCAGGTTCACATCCACCTTCCAGTTGCTCCCGGGCAAATAGATGGCACGCATCCGTCCGCCCGCCGACCGGCTTTTGTCCACACGTTCATTATTCCGGTAAGCATTGCGGAAGAAACCGCCCTGATAGTCATAGAAGCCTCCTGCCGAAAATGCCATCCGCTCGGAGATGCGGTGATAATGGGTTACCGAAGCATTATAATCATTGTACATCCCTGCCCCCAGGCGCAAGTCCGTCCCTTGGTATGAGAAAGGCGACTTGGTATGTACCTTAATAAGCCCGCCCATGGCATTGCGCCCGTAAAGCGTGCCCTGCGGTCCGCGCAAAACGTCAATACGCTCTATGTCCGCATAGCTGAAGTCGAACGCCGATTTGTCTATGTAGGGAATATTGTCCACATACAACCCCACGGAAGGCGTATTGATGCGCGAGCCGATGCCGCGGATGTAAACGGCAGTCGTGAGCCGCGAACCGTAATCGGGGATGAACAGATTGGGCACTATGCCCGTCAGGTTCTTGACAGACCTGACCTGTGCTGCCTGCATTTCCTGTTGCGAAAGCACGGTGGCAGAAGCCGGTTGCTCGCGCAACTTCAAGTTTTCCTTAGGGCTGGCTATCACCACCACCTCCTCGATATCCACCACGCGCAGGGTATCGGCGTCTTCGGCACGTGCGCCACTCCAGGCGGCAAGCCCTCCCAACACCAGCAAGATTATTTTCTTCATCCTCATAGAATCGCTATCTTTTTTCGGGCTGCAAAGTAAGCCGAAAAGTTCCATCCTTGCAATCCTAATTAATGAGGAAATCAGATGCGGTCGGCCTCCACATACCCCTGCATCACGGCATAAATGGCAAGCCCCGATGCCGACCTGATGCCCAGTTTCTCCACAATGTTTTTCCGGTGGGATATCACCGTAGTAAGGCTGATGTTCAGTTTCTCGGCAATTTCCTTGTTCAGCAGTCCCTTGGCTATCAGCACCAACACCTCCACCTCGCGGGCGGAAAGCGACGACGTTTCCCCAGCATGAGTGTGGGGATGCCCATGGCGGTGCAGTTGGAGGATGCTTTTCACGAGCTGTTTTTCATCTTGACAGATGTCCAAAGCCGGGATGCCCGCCGGCAATGCAAGAGCAGTGCCGCTGGTAAGCACGATGGTTTTGGGACGGCGTTCCAGAAAGAATGCCGCATGTTCGAAATAGATTTGCGAAGAAATGAAATAGTGGGCATACATGTCCGGCGTGTCATCCGTCAGTCCGGCAAACGAGCGGAACGTCCGGATGACAGCGTGGGGAATCACCTTTTCCAGCAATCCCTGCAAGCCAAGGGCGGTCAATGTATTGGGTTCAACAATAGCTATTTCCGGAGTCATGTACAGCTGTTTTATATTCGTCTGACAATTCTTTCATTATTTCCTCTTACCGTCCCCTTGCCGCCCTCTTGCGGTCGGCCATAATGGCATCATTATTCTCTTTCGCCCAGCCTATCAGCGCATTGACGTGCGGCAGCAGGGAGTAGGCACGGGGCGTCAGGGCATACTCCACACGCGGGGGAACTTCGGGATAGACGGTGCGCGTCACATAGCCGTCTTCCTCCAGCGTACGGAGCGTCACGGTCAGCATCTTTTGGGAGATGTCGGGGATTTCGCGCTGCAGCTTCTTGAAACGGATGGCCTCCTGCCCTGCCTTGTCGAGCGTGTAAATGACCAGCAATGACCACTTGTCGCTTATCCGTACCAGGATGTTCCGTATCGGGCAATCGGGGAACATGGCGTCTTGCATCAGTGTCCTGTCCATAAATTCCTATTTTACAAATCGCTCTACAAAGGTAAGCAATCTTCTTTCAAACAGCAAAAAACTTTTTTCAAAAAAGTTTTCCCCGCAACACGCTTATTCACAGCAACGGTTACTTGAAGGTAACTTTCTGACATCCAGGTGCCTTCTTGACAAAAGCACATATCCGCGCTAACTTTGCAGAGCGAAAGGGAATAAAAACACTTCCTACGGCAGGGATCCTTGCAAAGAAACATTTAAAAACAAAGCATCACGATGAGAAAAGCATTATTCATTTTATTCAACCTCTTAACAATCACAGTTATGGCACAGACAAAAGGACGCTTCGAGACACACGACCTCGGACAGTTTAAACTGCACGTGTATTACACCAACGATGTCATGGCAGACGCCAGCTACATCATTGAGGGAAAAGACGCGCTCGTGACGATGGAACACCCGTTGTTCAAAGACAATGTGGCGGAATTTGACGCTTACCTGGATCAACTGGGCAAGCCCGTGGAGCAACGCATCACCAACTACCACGTGGGCGGAACCGGAAGCCACGACGTGGTAATGGCAGAAGGCATGCCCCGGTTCAGCAAAGGCGAAGTGTATGGCGGCATGATGCAGGGTTTTGCACAGGCTTTCGGGGACACCATGACCGAAATGCCTACCGGGAAAGCTACGGAAGTCCCCTTCGGCAGCACGCAACAATGGGCAGGCGTCACGTTTGAATTCAGCCGCGGGGCTTCGTCCGACTTCCCCGCCGCCAGCCTTCTGATAGGCGGAAAGGTTTACTACACGCACTGGACTCCGGCCAAGGCACACGTCAGCCACCTGCAGGTTTCCTCGCCCGCGGCCATCGATGCCGAGATAGCCGAAGCCGAGAAGTCGCTGGCCACGGGGGCGGAACTCTTCATCGGCGGGCATGGCGGCGCTGCCCGGCGCGACGCGGTGGAGTTCAAAATCGGCTACCTGAAGAAGATGAAAGAACTGCTGCACGCCAACGCCACGGCACAGGCTTTCACCGAAGCCTTGAAGCAAGCCTACCCCGGCCTGCCCGGCGAAGCCGGACTGGCAGACTTGGCCAAAGCCCTGTACAAATAGTTCCGCCAAGTAACAAAAAGACACCCAAAAGCGTTTTTTGCTGACAACCGCCTTCCCGGAAAACCTCCAACGGGAAGGCGGTTTCCGTCTTACTTTGCATGGATATACA
This sequence comes from uncultured Bacteroides sp., assembly GCA_944321495.1. GTDB lineage: Bacteria > Bacteroidota > Bacteroidia > Bacteroidales > Bacteroidaceae > Bacteroides. Next base: position 147,419 of record CALULP010000013.1, read on the forward strand.
AAGGGAACGCATAAAACATCCGTTTATGCAATATTTATGCAACAGGAAGCCGATGAAAAACAAGTTGGATAACCGTGCCAAGCAAGCAGGAAAGCATCGCTGACCAACTTGCATAGTATCGCTAACCGGGTAGCATAGTACCGCCAACCGGGAAACGAAGTATCACCGCCCTGGAAGCGTCAATATTTTGGAAAAAAGGAGGCGGATTCCTTCCAGATTTTTTGTAAGCTTTTCGATATTACTTTGCAAGCCAATAGGATAACAGAACTTCGCTTCAAAAATCTGAAGCAAGCGGGGAACGGACAGGAAACAGGCGATTCTCAGGCAACAGGAAATGCAAAATGACATTTGTATAGCCAAAGAGGCAGAAAAACGGCACAAAAAAACCGTTCCCCAGAATAGACAAGGAGGGAACGGTTTTTCTGTGTTAGCGTGCTTACTGTACTTCGGCAACTTTGCAAACTTTGTTCGCCGGCCGGAGAAAAAATTCATGGGCTAAATGAACCGTTTCCCCGTGTGCAGGTTCTTTCTTGGACACCCGCCTGAAGCAAGCGCCAAAAAAGAACCATCACAAACAAACATAAACAGGGTTGCTACAATACTAACTTACTTTCTCTTGCTTTACTTACTTGTTTTTTTAGGTTCCTTTATTTTGATTCGTTAAGTTATAGGTCATCCTTTGCATCTTCCCACAGGGAAGCAAGTTCACACGTTATTTCTTTTGCAAACGCCGTGCCAAGAACGGCAAGAATCCTTGCAAAGTGTTGCCATACAAGGCATAAACAAAAAGAGCCGGACGTCTTTTGCGTCCGGCGCAAGTGTGGAAATGTGTGGAATGTGGAATAAGCAGTGTGGAATAATTCCCCAAAGGCGGGCGGCTGCCGCCGGAATCAGTGTTCTATGCCATACTGCTTCAATTTGTTGTACAAGGTTTTCCGGTCGATGGCAAGCAACTGTGCGGCACGGCTCTTGTTGTTTCCCGTCTGGCGCAAGACTTCCAGGATATGCCGTTTCTCGGCTTCCTCGTTGCGCAAAGGCATGGCCGAAAGGGACAGGGAAGGAGCTTCCTGCAAATCACCCAGTTCGTCCAAGGTAATGAACTTGCCCGTGGCCAGAAGCGTGGCGCGGCGCACCATGTTTTTCATCTGGCGCAGGTTGCCCGGCCAGTGGTATTCCTGCAATGCCTTGCACGCCTTTTCGTCGAAACCAATCAGGTGCTTGTCCATTTCGCGGTTTGCCTGGTCGAGGAAGAAGTTGGCGAAAAGCAGGATGTCCTCGCGGCGTTCCTTCAGCGTAGGCATGCGCAAAGTGAATTCGTTGATGCGGTGGTAAAGGTCTTCGCGGAAAGTGCCTTTTTCGATGGCCTGCTCCAGATTCTCGTTGGTGGCGGAAATAAGCCGGATGTCGACCTGTATCTCACGGTTGGAACCTACGGGGCGCACCACCCGCTCCTGCAAGGCACGCAGCAGCTGGATTTGCACCTCATAGCCCAGGTTTCCTATTTCGTCCAGAAAGATGGTGCCTCCGTTAGCGGCGACAAAGGCCCCCGTCTTGTCGCTCAATGCCCCCGTGAAAGCCCCTTTGACGTGGCCGAAAAACTCGGAAGCTGCCAGTTCCTTGGGAATGGAGCCGCAGTCGATGGCCACGAAAGGCTGTCCTGCCCGCTTGCTGAGCCGGTGAATGCGGTGGGCCACATATTCCTTGCCCGTCCCGCTGGCACCGTTTATCAGTACCGCCATATTGGTAGGCGCCACCAGTCGCACATAGTTGAAAAGTTGCCGGGCAGCCTCGCTTTCCCCCTCCAGGAAGTCCGATTCAAAAGGGACAGGGGCGGAAACGCCCTCCTTTGCAAGGTTGCCGCCTTTGTTTCCGCGAACCGGCGGCAACACCTGGCGGGAAACCCCGGCGGCAGACCCCTCCAAGGCTTCCGTTATTTTCTTCAACAATTCGTCGGGATTCACAGGCTTGGCTACATAATCGCAAGCACCCATCTTCATGGCCTTTACCGCCGACTGGATGTCGGCATAACCTGTCATAATGATTAAAGGGATGGAAAGACCGCGCCCGCGGAGCCATTCAAGCAGGTCGGTACCGTCGTGGTCGGGCAGGCGCAAATCGGACAACACCAAGTCGGCACCTTCCGCTTCCAGATGCTGCTTCGCACGCTGTATGCTGCTGGCAGAAGCCACCCGAAACCCTTTCTTGCCCAGCCAGGTCTTCAGCATCATGCCGTAAGTGATGTCATCTTCTACAATTAAAATGGATTTAGCAACCATGCAAAGTCTTTTTGTTACGACAAAGGTAAGCGGTTTTCGCTGAAAATCGTATCTTTGCGAACTTAAATTAAACAAAATGCCCCAATGAAAAGGAATTTCATACTATTACTAACCATACTGGCTTGCACCCTGGCCGGCTGCAAACCGGGACAAAAGAAAGACGGAAACATGGAAAATGAAACGAAGCTGAAAATTGAGACCTCCGCCGGAGACATCGTAGTCAAACTGTACAACGAAACGCCCCGCCACCGCGACAACTTCATCAAACTGGCACAAGACGGCACGTACGAAGGCACCTTGTTCCACCGCGTCATCAAAGACTTCATGATACAGGCGGGCGACCCCGAATCGAAAGAAGCCCCCCAAGGCAAGATGCTGGGCGCTGGCGACGTGGGCTACACCATCCCTGCCGAATTTGTCTACCCGAAATACTTCCACAAGAAAGGCGCCCTGTCTGCCGCACGCCAAGGCGACAACGTCAACCCGGAAAAAGCTTCATCGGGCTGCCAGTTCTACATCGTGACAGGAAAAGTGTACAGCGACTCCACCCTGCTCGACATGGAACGCCAAATGAACCAACTGCGCCTGAACAATGCGTTCCAGGCTTTGGTGCAGAAAAACATGAAGACCATCTACAAACTGCGCAAGGACGGCAACCAAGACGGCTTGCTCGACCTGCAAGACTCACTCATCGCCCAGGCAGAAGCCCAGGTGGACAAGGAAGAACCTTTCCGCTTCACGCCCGAACAGGTACAGGCATACACCACCGTGGGAGGTACGCCCCACCTGGATGGCGAATACACCGTGTTCGGCGAAGTGCTGGAAGGCATGGATGTGGTCGACAAAATCCAACAGGTGAAGACCGACCGCAACGACCGCCCCGAAAAAGATGTCATCATCCAGAAAGTAACCGTGCTTGACTGACGCACAGCATCACCTGCAAGTCTCTCCCCCGAAACATGAAAATAAACAAGCTGACACTGGACAACGGGCTGCGCATCGTGCACCATGAAGATGGCAGTACGCAGATGGTAGCCTTGAACATTGTGTACGACGTTGGCGCACGCGATGAGCATCCCGACCATACGGGATTCGCCCACCTGTTCGAACACCTGATGTTCGGGGGTTCCGCACACATACCAGACTATGACACGCCGTTGCAACATGCAGGCGGGGAGAGCAATGCATGGACCAACAACGACATTACCAACTATTACCTCACCATTCCGGCCGCCAATGCCGAAACCGCTTTTTGGCTGGAGTCGGACCGTATGCTCGAACTTGCCTTCAGCCCGAAAAGCCTAGAGGTGCAACGCGGTGTGGTGTTGGAAGAATTCAAACAACGCTGCCTGAACCAGCCCTACGGCGATGCAGGACACCTGCTCCGCCCGCTGGCATACAAAGTACACCCTTATCGCTGGCCCACCATAGGCAAAGAACCTGCCCACGTGGCAAACGCCACCTTGGCAGAGGTGAAAGACTTTTTCTTCCACTACTATGCGCCCAACAACGCCGTACTGGCCGTGACAGGCAACATCGGTTGGAAAGAAACGGTACGGCTGGCAGAGAAATGGTTTGCCCCCATTCCCCGACGGGAAGTACCTGTGCGCCATTTGCCGGAGGAACCCGAACAACAAGAGGAACGAAGACAGACCGTGACACGCGATGTTCCGCTGGATGCCCTGTTCATGGCATGGCACATGTGCGGGCGGACAGATGCGGACTATTACGCCTACGATATTCTGTCCGACATTCTTTGCAACGGCCCCTCAAGCAGGCTCACCCGCCGCTTGGTGAAAGAACGCCAGCTGTTCTCGAGCATAGATGCCTACATTTCCGGTTCAAGGGACGCCGGACTGCTGCACGTATGCGGCAAACCTGCGCAGGGAGTCACGCTGGAGCAGGCAGAAGAAGCCGTTCGCCAGGAATTGAAATTGCTGGCCGACCATCCTATAGAGGCCCAGGAATTGGAAAAGGTCAAGAACAAATTTGAAGCGACACAGATATTCAGCAACATCAACTACCTCAACGTGGCCACCAACCTTGCCTGGCATGAACTGACGGGCCAGGCGGAAAACATCGACCGGGAAGTGGAGAAATACCGCGCCGTAAGTGCCGGACAACTGCGCGATGCCGCCCGACGGGCTTTCCGGGAGGGGAACGGTTCAACGCTTTATTACCGAAAAAAATGACCTACAGACTATCGACTTACATCCCCCACTACCGCGCATTGCTGACGCTGGGCATACCCATCGTCATCGGACAACTGGGCGTCATTATCCTGGGGTTTGCCGACACCCTGATGATAGGGCACCACAGCACGCCCGAACTTGCCGCCGCCTCGTTTGTGAACAACATGTTTAACCTGTGCATCATTTTCAGCACGGGATTCAGCTACGGGCTGACGCCTGTAGTGGGCAGCCTGTATGGCAACCGGCAACCGGGTGAGGCCGGGCTGGCGTTGCGATGCAGTCTGGTTGCAAACGTTCTGGTAGCGGTGCTGCAAATGTTAGTGATGGGAATACTCTACCTGTATGTGGAGCGGCTGGGGCAACCGGAGGAGCTGATTCCGCTCATCAAGCCTTATTACCTGATGCTGCTCGCCTCGCTGCCCTTCGTCATGTTGTTCAACGGTTTCAAACAGTTCACGGACGGCATCACCGACACGCGCACTGCCATGTGGCTGTTGCTGGGAGGGAACGCACTGAACATACTGGGCAACTACATACTCATCAACGGAAAGCTAGGGCTGCCTGAACTGGGACTGTTAGGCGCCGGATTGAGCACGCTCTTCGCACGTATCGCCATGGTAATAGCCTTTGCCTTCATCGTATGGCGCGCCAAACGGTTTGCCCGCTACCGCGTGGGACTGTTGCGACACCGCTGGTCGTGGTCCATGTTCCGCCGCCTCAATGCACTGGGATGGCCTGTGGGCTTGCAAATGGGCATGGAAACCGCTTCGTTCAGCCTGAGCATCATCATGGTAGGATGGCTGGGCACCATCGCCTTGGCTTCACACCAGATTATGCTGACCATCTCGCAATTCACCTTCATGATGTTCTACGGCATGGGGGCAGCCATTGCCGTGCGTGTCAGCAACTTCAAAGGGCAAGGCGACATAACGAACGTAAGACGCTCTGCCTATGCCGGATTCCACCTCATTCTGGCCATGGCGGCGGTACTGCTGACCATATTGTTCGCCGTGCGATATAACATAGGCAGTTGGTTTACCGACAGCGAGGAAGTGGCGCAGATGGTACCGTTGCTGTTCATACCGTTCCTCATTTACCAGTTCGGCGACGGGCTACAGATATGCTTCGCCAATGCCCTCCGCGGCATGGCAGATGTTAAACCCATGATGGTAATAGCGTTCATTGCATACTTTGTCATATCTTTGCCAGTAGGCTACCTTTGCGGCTTCACATTGGGCTGGGGGCTGACTGGCGTATGGATGGCGTTCCCCTTCGGGCTGACCAGTGCGGGAGTAATGCTGTGGGCAAGGTTCCGCAGCCGCACCAAGCCGGACAGGAACGATAACTATTGAAAGCGCACCATTATGCGGCAAAGAACAAGACACAACGTATCACGCACCAAAGTGGCACTGGGCTACCTCCTGCTATTAGGCGCACTCGCCGTGGCACTGTTCACGGTGTGGCGGGAAACGGGGACTTTGATGCGGTCCGGCAAATACGATGTGCAATGGGCAGACAGCCTGCTGCAATTGGTGGAAGAAAAAGATGAGAACACCATCAGCTTGCTACGCACATTGGGAGAGGCACAGAAAGGACTGCTATCGACTACCGAACTGGAACGGCTGCTCACCGCACATGATTCCGCCACCATCCGCCCGCCACGGATACAACAGCACACCATCACCCGTCACGACACCATTGTAACCCGACCCAAGAAAAAAGGTTTCTTCCGCCGTTTAGGCGAGGTATTCGCCCCGCCACGTCACGACACTGCCATCCAGGTGCGTACCTCGACGGAATACATCACCGATACTATACCGTACAGCCACAACGACACCCTCGCCCCGCCCATCGACTCCCTGCAAGAACAGCTGCGCGCTGCCGCCCGACGCCAAGAAGAGGCCAACGCGCTGGCGCAACGCCGCAGACTTGCCCTGCAACGCATTGACCGACGACTGACTGCCCGCATCGACAGCTTGGTAAAAAACTACGAGCAGGCCACCCTTGACACCGCCCGCGCCGAAGCGCATCGGCAACAGGAAGTCCGCCAACGTTCAGCACGCACCATTGGCGGTATTGCAGCCGCAGCTGTCATCCTGGCTGCTGTTTTTCTGGCCATCATCGGACGCGACATCACCCGCAGTAACCGTTACCGGCGCCAATTGGAAGAGGCACGACGCCATGCCGAAGACTTGCTGGCCACACGTGAACGAATGATGCTGGCCATCACCCACGACTTCAAAGCCCCGCTTGGTTCCATCATCGGCTATGCCGACCTGCTGTCGCGTCTCACCGTCGACGAGCGCCAACGTTTCTACCTGGACAACATGAAAACGTCTTCGCAACACCTGCTGAAACTGGTCGTAGACCTGCTGGACTTCCACCGGCTTGACCTCCACAAAGCCGAAATACAACGCGTTGCTTTCCACCCGGCAAAACTCATTGAAGAAATATACACCAGTTTTAAACCACTTGCCGACGCCAAAGGCTTAACATTGGAATGCCACACAGCCCCTCAACTGGATGCAACCTATATTTGCGACCCTCTCCGGCTACGGCAAATTGCGAACAACTTATTGTCGAATGCCATCAAATTCACTGACCGGGGCACTGTCACAATCACGGCATCCTATACCGACCGCAAGCTCATCCTGTCCATATCTGACACAGGCAAAGGCATGTCACCTGCCGACTGCGAACGCATTTTCCAAGAATTTACCCGCCTGCCTGATGCCCAAGGTAAAGAAGGATTCGGGTTAGGGTTATCCATCGTGCGCATGCTGGTACAATTATTGGAAGGCGACATCCTGGTAGACAGTACATTGGGCAAAGGAAGCATCTTCACAGTCCACATTCCCATCTATCCGGTAAGTACGGCAACCGCCGCAAACATTTCCAACCGGCCAACAACAGGAACAACTCTTTCCGACGGTAATGCCATTCCACAAACGGGACAGCCCCTCCGCGTCCTACTCATCGATGATGACCGCATTCAACTGGAACTCACCAGTGCCATGCTTAAACAACACAATATTTCCGCCGTATGCTGTTTACAAATAGACGAACTGCTGGATGCTTTGCGTCAATCTACTTTTGACGTCTTGCTCACCGACGTGCAAATGCCCGCCATCAACGGGTTCGACTTGTTGAACCTGTTACGCGCTTCTAACATCCCGCAAGCACAAACCATCCCAGTCATAGCCGTCACGGCTCGCAGCGACATGCAACGGAAAGCATTTACCGAACATGGCTTCTCAGGATGCTTACATAAGCCATTCAATATGCAGGAACTGTTGGCAGAAATAGGACACCCCACACAAAGCGACCATCCAAAAACAACAGAATCCCCCACAAGAACAAAATCCACAGCAGGCCAGCTACAAGAAGAAAATTACGACTTTGATGCATTGACACAATTCTCAGGCAACGACAAAGAAGCATCACTGTCCATCATGGACAGCTTCATCAACGAAACGCGCCTTAACGCCACACATCTGGCAAAAGCACTCGAAAATAATGACATAAATGAAGCATCGGCAACAGCCCACAAAATGTTGCCCCTCTTCCGCTTAATCAAAGCGACCCAATTAGTTGGACAGCTTCAACTTTTAGAACGCACGCAAAGTTCTACCTACACCGATGCTCTGAAACAGACAAGCATTTCCGCACTCACACTTATAAATCTCACAATAAAAAAAGCAGAACACTTTATGAATTCCACACAAAAAGACTAACTAAAAAAACGATTCCAAAATACCCATTCAGAAGATTTACAGCATCTTTAAATCCTATTCCGTTCTCTTAGGAGGAAAGTATTTTCTCTCCATTTCCTCCTTCAGCCTCCCTTTCTTCCCCCCCGTTAAACGGGACCGGAACGCTTGCCGCGGCATGGAGTCCTCACATACCTGAGCGGACACAGGCGTCAAGGAAAAACATTTATATGAATTTCATTTTAGAAACAATCCTGTCCCATTCCCTTGGAAGCAAAAGTTCCG
>CALULP010000014.1 GCA_944321495.1 uncultured Bacteroides sp.
CCGACAAAACACAGCTTCGTGACTTGTTCGACAAATCAAATTTCAATAATGTCAAAGAACGATATGATTCAAGTGAACCGAATTTATTTAATTTTTAACCTTGTCCATTTTTAGTGGACAGTAGTGAAATGAATTAATTCTCGCTTAGAAAATTGAGTGCAAGAACTTAATAAAATGCAGGTAATTAATATAATTGCAAATTTCATAATCACAACTTATATCTTACAAAAATAGAATAATCATCAAGGGCATCTTTAGCCGTGCCATATAAATATTCTTCTTTGCTGTCTACAGAAATAGTCAGCAAATGTTTATCCAAATGATAGACACATTCCAAGGTCCCGTCATACTTCAGTTTAAACACATCTACCGGCTGAAGGTCTTCCGGTGAATAGTGGGTATCCCCGCTATAAACCAGATAAATATGCTCCCGCGTCAAGCAATAGTTGAGATAACCCATATAAGATTGGTCCCCGGTAAAGCTGATGAAGGCAAACGGGGCATTCGATTTCACTTGGGTATATTGAGGCTGTAGGTTGTCGGGGCCAATCATCTCTTTCAGCAATTGAAGGGAATCGTTGTAAATGCAGATCCGGTCTTTATGCAAATCCATTGCCCAGATTTCATGCCGATGTCGGTTGTAGAAGATTCGGGCTCCATTGACCGACGCTACAAAATTATCCATCAGTCCCTCTTCCTTGGGAAGTTCGTTCTTCGCATATCGCTGCAGAGGAGTTTCCACTCCGTTGGAAAAATCCGGATCATCCACATACCAAATGTTGTAGATCACATAAGAGTTGTCGTCGAGGACGCAAATGTCCGACAGATTGTGCGACAAGGAAGTATATTGAAACTTATCAGCCGGGACAAATTTCTTATTCTGAAGAATCGTGCCGATATCTGTCCGATAGTAGGTATTCGCCGAAGGGCTTTGTACATAGAATGTATCGGTTTCATTATCGGGAATAAAACAAGCGCACGACACCAAGTCGTTGGGGCCGCCTCCTTTAGGCGCTATCTGCAACAAGGGCTTGTCCAGGTTGTTCAGTGAGTAAATCTCCATCAAGTATTCACATGACGGTTGATTGTTTACTACGATCAGGGTATCACGCAGCAGATAAAAGCCGGCCGGATAGAGCAGGCTGTCCATCGTCAATACTTGGGGATTGCTCAATTGCCGTTCTTCCTTAAAATCAGCGTAAGTAAAATGGGTTGTCACGCTGCTTTTGTCACCAGTCGGATTGCAACTTGAGCATGCCATGACAAGCATCAAATAAAAAAATATAGACTTTGATTTCATAATATCGGAAAGTTAATTATTCAATTTATTATTATTCGACCAACAGTCGGTTCTGGAGCATTAGTAACACAGTATATTGTATTATTTTCTCTATTTACACAAAATGTACAGATATCACTGTTTATAATAAATTTTTTTATTGCCTTTCCATTCCAATCAAACACCCAAATTTCACATGTTTTTGATTGTAATTCATGATATTGTTTTTCGGTAAAAGGTATATATAATAGGTATATAAAATCATCGGTAGCATATACTCGCCGACCTCCTATTTCATTTCTGATATCTTCAATTGCTTGAGCTGAATATTCATTTTGTCTATATTCATATCCATAAGGAGATAATAATAACCTGTGAATCAGTCTCAATGAATCATCTGTATATTCCATTATATCTAAAACATGACTTGTCACACATGCTAATTTATTACCTTTAGAATTTGAATCAAACATTGTTTGATGAAACATAAATTTAGGGAAATTCGGGATTTTTTTCTCTCCGTTAAAATATGATGGATACTCACCACAATATCTAATCGGCTCCCCATTTTTGTCTAATATCACATAGCGGCCTTCCTTAAAACGCCCAGAGGCTATGTAGTTATGATCATTTAATGGATGTACTCGATCTATATCGGTAGGCAACTTGCTTATTGCAGATTTCTTAATCAAAAATGAACCATCAGAATTTAAATCATATTCTTTTAAAGAATAATGCCATCTGTTATGGATAATCAATACGGAATCTAAAAGTTTTATTTCAATAGGGCTTAAAAAATCATCTGGTCCTTCTCCAAATGGAGCAAATTTAGAAATAAACTCATTTTCCTTTATATCATATATCCACAAAAGACTATCTCCTCTAAAATCGCTAATAAATAGTAAACTGTCACCATGTTCCATATTTAAAGGAACACTGAGATATGCTTCCTTTAATAAGGAAATCTCTACAGGAATTTCTTCGGGAAAGTCTATCTCACTAACATACTGATTCTGACAAGAAAACAAAACAAACAATCCTAAAACAATAATTAGTCCCTTTTTCATAAATAACTAATTTAAAAATAAGTACGGACTCTATATATAAAGTCCATACTTATTACTAATGGAACAAAACTAATTTTCTCCAAACACATCTAAATGTGCCCAACAACATATTTTATCTCCACCAGGACAACTTTGATTGCCACCTCCTGGAGCCGTTCCCCAACATGTTCCACCAGGGAGTTCCCCCCTCGCTAATGCTTCCACATTAGCTAGTGCTATATCAGACATAGAATTATCATTTTGTGAGGAACAAATTCCCATGCTTGCAATAGTTGCAACTACAGCAACCATTGCTATCTTCAAATAAAATTTCTTCATCGTATTTTGTTTTAAGCTATAAAAAATAAGTAAAAGCTCCGCATCTATCCTTTCAGCGGACAGGCAAGCGCATTGCCTCATTCAACAAAAAACACTATTTTTGCCACAAACCTCCTTTCTGATTTAGGGGTTACGGGACACCCGGTGGACTTGTTTTCCTAACAATCCCAAGACACCGAGGCGTCCCTTTACTCATGTTAACTATTCACTTGGCACTCAATTGCAAGATAGTTGTTAGAGGAATCACTCCAAGCTATAACCGCTCATCACCCAGTCCACCTTTACGTGATATCGGGGACAATCTACACTGCCCACTCCCAAACAGCGGACATGCTCCTCAGACTCATACTCCGCCAACGCTTCGATGTTCTCTAACAACAACTCATTCATGGCCTGTCCTTGTGTACGATAACGACAAATGACAATCGCCAACGCCAATAAGGCGATAAACAAACAAAGTTTCTTTTTCATATGTTATGCTTTTAAATGATATGCCCCCTTAGCGGAAAGGACGCACCAAAATTCCCCAAAAGAAACCATACAAGCAAATTATTTGTCTGACAAAAGTCTGACAATTTAAATCAATAACGATTTTTTATTGAATAATTCAAACCTTTATCTACCTTTAGAAGTGTACAAGAATCCCATAGGTTTAAAATCTATCAGGCAACAAATTATCTCATATCAATGCATTGCTACTATAATATGAATAGAATTAAACATTTTTACGAATCATTATTTCCGTGTACAGAGAATTATGAATTATCAGATTTTTTCCTCTTCATCTTGAAGCTTTAAACAATAAGCTTTTCGCTTATTTTCAATCGTAAGTGACGAGACGGCCTCCAATTTTTCTTTTAGACGACAAACAGCCTTGTACAACGGGGTATAGTCTTCGTCCTTACGATGCCACAACTTTTCCATCAGGTATCCGGCAGAAACGGCATTTCCCTGCGCCTCAATCAAAAGTCCTAACAGTTCTGCCAACAAGGGAGTCAATGAATCCTCCCGGTCTCCCTTCCGCAATAGCAACTGGTCTTTATGGAAGCAAGTACCATCTTCCAACCGGATGACCGAGGAGGACAATGATACCGAATCTTGAAGCGGAACTGCTGCTACCGACGGCTGTCCGTCCTTGCCAAGAGCCAACTTATTCCCGGCAAATTTACGCCTTATCCCCCAAAGCTGCAGCAACAAGAAAAACACGAAAAAAACAAACGACCATGCCATAGTAGTCCACGAACAGAGTTGCCACCATTGATACGACAAAAAACCTGTCAAACGCACTTCGCAAGCATATCCGATAGTCCAGTAAACCGGGGTTTCTGCTTTTACTAATGCAACCGAATCGCCGGTACAAACCGTGCTCTCCTTGCCGGTTTCCACATCAAGAGCACACATTCTCAAAAAGACTTTCCCGCCAAACCCTGCTTCACGCAGTTTCCTGTTCCACTCAGCACCCAGCGTATCTATGCTAAGCGGATATTTCTGTAATAAATAAGAGTGAAACGATCGAACCTGGGGAAACGAATCGATGTTGTGCACATGTTCTTCGCAAGTAACCTCATATACCTTCCGACCTGTTGGCAACGTAAACGTTACTTCCACAGGGAACTCATTTTCCGTAAGATTTGTGGAACCCATGTCACCGGCAAAAAAGTTTGGGACAAGATTTTCCCGTTTTGCCACTTCTTCCTGCAAGACAGCCCGCAACGCCTCCGATGCAGTTCTATGCAACGCCGGAACTTGCCTATGACACAACATATAAGCCACTATACCCGTAAAAAACAAAGATATAGCAACCGGAATCATCATCCACCGGAACCTTTTTAACCTGAACACTTCTTTCATAGCGTATCCTAATTTGCAATTTGACGCTGCAAAAATAATAAAATATCTTTTTCTGTTCAGGTAATAAACCCCGACAAGCGCAACTTATTATTCGTAATCAAAAAACAATATGGCATCTTCATACAAGTCGGGGTTAATGCAATAAATCCGCTTCTGCTCTTCGTCTACAACCATATCAGAGATTTCTTTGTCACAATAGAATTTTTTTTGTGGAATTCCATTCCAATCATACACTTCTATTTGACTGGAATGCCGTTTCCCCATTTCTCCCCAAGGCATGCCAAAATATAAGGCATACACGCCTTGCGAGGTAGATGACAAAGTCTCATAATACACGATATTATTATCAACATTATACGGATACTTTCCACTACTTCCCGATTCGGTAAACAAATAAAAATCAGGACAAGTATTCATTCCTACTGAATTACCCGGCTTCAACTTACCATCCCGGACCTCAGCAAATTCAATGCGGTCAATAAAGAAATAGGCAAAGGCACATGAGGTTCCCCATGCTGAAATCCAATAATCATCAAACTCAGTATGATAGGCATCCCCTAATTTCCTATCCAAATCAAAAGTATTAGGAAGTGTATCTAACACATACCCTTGTCTTAAATTCCATATCCCTCTGGAAGAGGACTTCTCATTCATTTTTTTCAATAACGTTTGTCCCTCCGCAATATAATTCATTTCCCAGCAATAACGGCCATCGGTAGCAGGATGCCTTTCGCTGCCAAGTAAAACAGCAGCAGAGTCAGTTAACAGATACATCGCATAGGTATCTGTTGCATGATCTCTGAATGCGAACTTATTATCCGGCATGTTTTTAATGACAGTGGGCATCAAGAACTCACCTGGTCCGTTTCCTCTACGACAAAATGAATAAAGAAATCTGAAATCCGGATAAGAATATACATAAAACAGATTTTCAGCATTGTCGTATATATCACGCAACACAAAGTAATCGTCCGTTTTATATATGCCGCCCATTTTTATGACTTCCTGTAGTTTGATTTGATGAGCTGTAAGATTCTGTGAAATCGGAAACTCTTTTTTTACTGTACTTTTTTGAGGGTTACACGAGAATAATAAAAATGACAGCACCCCTATTACTGCCAAACCTACAAATTCATATCTTGTCATATTTCAATCCTCCTCTTCAGTGTTGACTAAGCGGTAACGACCGTGGGCATTCTCTATGGTCAACGTAGATATTTCCCCCAGGCTCTTACGCAACCGGCTGGCATTGACATAAAGCGCATTATTGCTCTCGACCTTTGAAGACCATATAGCCTCCTTTAAACGCTCCATGGAAACGCCTTCATCTTTGGCTTCAACCAATAGCCACAGGAACATACAGTCTTGTGCAGCCAGCTTTTCCTGCTTATCTCCTTTTTTCAAGACACGACGTGCCCGGTCGAACAACGTGCCATCCGGCAACCGGCAGCACGTGGCCCGGAACAACTCTACGTCGGCCACCATCACCGTTTTTTCTACCTCTACCACTTTCTCTACTTCTATCGTCTTCGTGAAATACCGTTCCTTAATGGCTGGGACTTTACGCCACAACAGGGACAAACTACCGCCACTCAGCAACAAAAGCAACAGGATGACCCAATCGGTCACGGCATAGACCTGCCACCAACGATAAGATAAAAAGCCCGTCACCTCTGTTTCGCAAACATAACCCATGTTCAATTGGTGCAGGCTGTCAGCCTGTATCACCTCTAAGGAGTCGCCCGTACACACGCAATGCCGTGCGTCAGACTCTACATCCAAGGTACGTACGCGCAAAAGCCCTTTCCCGGAAAATCCGGCCAACCGCAGGCTATCGTTCCAATCCCGACTTAACGTATCCGGAGAAAGGGGATGCTTTAGGAATAACATCGAATGCCATACACGCATGTCCGGATCTTGTGTGACATTCCGCTGAAATTTTTCCCAAGTAAGCGTGTATTGCCTCTTCCCTTGCTCCGTAGTGATATCTATCACCTGAGGGAAATCACTTTCCGCAAGCGGCCTGTAATAGCCTTGTGTATACATCGGCAAAGAATCCGCCACTTGGGCGCGTTCCTCTATCTCCGTGTTCACAGCATTCTTCAGCGTACTGCACGCCACCTGCCGCCACTCGTCCACCCGCTTGCCATACAAGATGTACGCCACAACACCTGCTACCGACAAAGCTAATAGTACGCAAATTAGGTTCTCTATTCTGTTTTTCATGACTTCAGCCTCAAAATTTGGCGGCAAAGTTAATAAAAAGCAGGAAAATACAACCCTACGGAGAACCTTCAGGATTCAAGGGGTATCATCAACCCAAACAGCCCTAAAAAGAAGCCAAGCAAAATTAAACAGGCTCTTGAACAGGACTTAAAATTTCGAGAACGGCACAACATTCACCTTATAATCTTTTTTTTCGATAACACGCTCATCATGGTCTGTCACAATAAAAAGATTGTTACACCTTAGCTCTTCGGCCCCCTCTATCAGACTGTCGACCTCACGCTTTTCCGTCTTCAAATTGCCAAGTTCATAACAGACTTGTATAAGGCACTCGATACGTGTTCCTTTACGCAAGATAAAATCCACTTCCCGATCATTGCGCGAACGGTAATAAAACATGGTCTTCTCCGCGTCATACCCCCTGCGCATCAGTTCAACAAACATCTGGTTTTCGAGCAAGTGCCCAAGATTATCACTCAATGCAAATGCTTTGGCCGCCACGAAACCGTTGTCTACCACGTAAACTTTCTTCGGAGCCTTTTTCATCAGTTTTAGCTTATTGTTATAGCGCGGCAGATAATAAAACAAATACGGTTCATGCAAATAGTCCATGAATTTTTTAGTGGTATTGACACTGGAGAATCCCAACTCCCCAGTCAGGTCATTAGCACTGACCTGACCGCATATATTTGAAATAAAATACAGGGCCAGATTATTCAAATCCGCTGTGTTACGAACATTATGCCGCTTAGCCACGTCTTTCCAGACTATGGAATCAAACAACGTACCAAGATAGCTGCGTGTCAACATACGCGAAGCCACGACTTCCGGATAACCGCCATTCCTCAGATAATCGGCTATAAGTACCGATGCGTCAGCCTGCTGTCCTTCGTTCAGGTGATGCAAATTGAGCCCGTGCCAATCGAAGAATTCTTCCAGACTGAACGGCAACATCTCCACCAGGAGATATTTGCCAGTCAGCACGGTTGCCATCTCGCTACTGAGCATCTTGGCGTTGCTGCCGGTTATGACAAGATTCTTGCCCATCCTGTAAAGCCCGCTTACCCACAAGTCCCACGCTGCAAGGTTCTGCACCTCATCAAGCAAGATATATTCATAGCCGGGATAAACCTCATCCAGCATCCGCATCACCAGATCGGCATCCCACGCATCCAACAGTGCCTGATTATCAAAGTTCAGATAAGCAAAATTTTTATTGCGTAACATCAACAAGGCCTGAGTAGATTTGCCTACCCGTCTTGGCCCGGTAATCAGCTTAATGAGGCGGTTGCCCAACAGCATATCGATATCTTGCCCAATATGCCGATTCAAGTAAGGACGTGAAACCAATTCGTCACGCTCTTTCCGTTGGTTAAGGATGATTGTCTTCATGTCTTCAGCACTCACTTTCATCGGCAAAAATAGCGTTTTTTCTTCAGTTTATAATCCATACTGCATAAAAACAGCTATTTTTTATGCAATACAATGCATTTACTGCATAAAGATAGATATTTATTGAGCGATACGATTAGCGGTTAGTGATTAACGAACTCCTCCAAATGAACATCCGGCTGATCACATATCGCATAGATTTTCCGGCCAGCCTTATCCACCGCAAAAGACGATATGCTCTTATCCAACTGATAATGGGTATGCAAAGCACCGTCCCAGCCGAAAGACAAGATATCCCGTATGCCATTCCCGTAGTCGGCATCCTCTTCAGACTTTCCACTGTATGTCACCCAAAACTCATCCCCGCAATCGGCTGAAATGACATAAGCATCCCATCGGTTGCCTCTCACAGAACGTGCACCTACCACCCTCCCATTCCTGCTCTCTTTAAACAGGGAAGTAAAATTCAACGGACCCTGAAGCCGCCTGCACAGATGCCCCTTCTCATCCAAAATATCTATCAGGCTCGTCCAATTATAGCATACGGCAATCCTATCCTGCCTGTTCGTTGTAAAGGAAAACTCATACATGGCCCTCCTCTCCATGGCTGTGACAGACTCTTTCCACTCCGGATATTGTCCAATGGAATCCACCACATTACCGGAGGAATCAAATACATAAAAGAGGAAATCATCCCGATAAGACGGGGCGATATAGTTATCGCCCAACATACGGATATCCCCCGAAGTTCTTCTTGACAAAGCAATTTTCTCCGGATGCTCCAACTGGCCATGCAGGAAATCCGGTATCTCATACGTCAATACGGAAGAAGACATCAAATCCGCCACCCGGACTTTTTCAGACGTATTGACCAGCCCGGGATATAACACCTCGCCGGGTCCTTGGCCAATGGATAAATGGGAGGCAACCCTTTTACCCGTTTTCAAATCGACAAAATGCAGAATCTCCTTTTCCTGAGGGGTCAATACGGCCAATAAGGTGTCGAACAGTTGCAACCGCGTGGGAAGCAACATCACAGAGTCAACCTCCCAACTGCGACCGGCAAGCTTCTTTTCCTCCGGGAAATCATCGTAGGTAAAACAGGTGGCATGTTCGTAAACATAACTCCGATTCGTATCTGCACAAGCGGCCAATACTGCCGCCAGTACGATGCACATTGCTTTTTTCATTTTATCCCTCCTTTTAACAAACTAATATTGGAATAACTTATCAATATCCAGCGCTACCACCGACGGATTTTTATCCTCATCAGCAAATTGTTCCTTATCACCTGCATTCTCAAACAAATAACCCAAGCAATACAACTTATTGTCTTCTGAAAGCAGTTGCGGATTGAACAGGTAAGAATCCGGGCCTATATTCGCATCCAATTCTATAACCCGTTCCTCACCGTTTGGCTTATTTACGGCCCAATAAAACACCCGGGGAGGGGTAGAACGCTCCGCAGCAGAAGACGTCAGGTACAAATACAGGAATATGTACCGCTCATTCTCTGCATAATTTTTAATCGCTGCATAGCTGGTCCGGTGCAAAATATCCAGCACTTTCATGGGGTCTTCTTGCGACAAACCGGTAGGAAATTCATACCCCGGAAAACTTATTCGACAAGATTGTACCAACTCACCCTCCTTTACCCGATACAAGTCGTGGCTTAATGACTCATGAAAGGTCAAGCAGGAACTTTTCCCCCAATTGGATTCACTCCATTGCCCGCCTCATCAACATCCACGTCATAAACAGCAGCATATTCACCCGGCCCACTACCGATATTACCGACATTACCACAAAAATGGCCTGACCTATCAAATGACAGCACCGGATACGAAGCCCCCATCGAATAAACATAAAAATTTCTATCGCTCATTATCAATGAGGACGCAGTCCGAACTAAGGTAGAATCCGAAAATTCCAGATTGATTACCTCCTTATTCTCCAACAAACCTGTCTTCGGCAAAGGTTCAACATCCGATAAGGCAAAGACATAATCTGGAGATAACTTGTCCTTATTTCCTGTACATGCAGAAAACAGAAACATCACTAACCCTATATAAACCCAAATCCTTCTCATATAAGCATTTTAACGGTTACAAATCAATACAAACACCTTTCAATTTCTATCAAAGTCCAACCCACTATAATCATAGACAAACAAATGATCAAAATCTTCCAACGTATTCCAAGTGAAAATACGTTTCCGCACCCCGTCTACTTTACAGCGGAGTATATCGTGCTGTAAATCCAGAACCGCCAAGGGTCGCCCGGTCGAAGAATATACTTCCAACAACATATCAAACTTCCGCTTCCCCATATTCAAAGGAAAAGGCTGTAACCTACGGAATGAATAACCCGCATATTGGGCAAAATTCAAATCAGCGGTCGATGTCACATACATATAATAGTAACGATTATCAAAAAGGGTCTCATTCAACGGATGATTGTACCGGATTTCCGTATCGGATATCGCAATCTTACCGGCATCATCTACCGAACCTTGCACAATCAGATTGTTAAAATGAAATGCGATGAACAGCCGTTCCTGCTCACAAGAGAAATGGAAAGAATCGAACGACTGATTGTAATTGCCGCCCATCCTATCCTCCAAATCAGAATGAAACCTATAGGTATCTGCCACCCCGTGACTGTTCAGATTGTACGTCTTTATCTCATTGTCCAATGTCGAAAACACCAATATCGAATCATTCCGATAATAAATCTCCTGCCAAGGGCGCGGGTCTTCCAATTCAATACCATACTCTCCCGACATCACCGCCGCTTCCTCGCCAAGCTCAAATTTCCTCATTTTAAAAGAGGCTTGCTCAAAAACAGACAAACAATTGCCATTGCCATTCTGAACCAACGCAGGAGCGATGTATTCCCCCGGCCCCTGCCCATAACGGGCAAAACTATATAAAAATCTCAGCGAATCTAAGGAATATACATAAAAGCAATCATCGTCCGGCACAATTTCATTTTGTATCACCAAGTAATCATCCAGCACCACCATATCCACAGGCTTGATAATTTCATGGATGGGGTATAACGATGGGGTCAATTGGTAAGTAGCCGGAAAACGATCATTGACCACCCGCTCAACTTCCGGAGAACAAGCCGCCAATATTCCGGCCAGTACAAAAATGAATGCTGCTTTTTTCATTTGACCTCTCTAATTTCCGTCAAACCTACGTTTAACAAGTATAGTTTATCCACAAATTATACGCCCAACACGATATTCGCATCAATATTCAATTTTTGGCTTATCACACGGGCTACCTTTAATGTAGGTTCACATTTGCCTGAGATATAATCACTCAAACGTGAAGGGCTGACACCGATTATTTTTGCCAGTGTTTTTTGATTAAGCCCCATTTCATACATGCGCAATTTGAGAACATCAATAAGCGTCGGTTCTCCCAGTGCAAAATGTTCTTCTGAATAATCTGCAACAAGATTGGAAAGTAATTCCAACTCTATACTGTTAGGGTCATCCAAAGGCGTTTCATCTGTCACCAGCGGAAGCAATTTTTCTACTCTCTTTACAGCCCAGTCATATTGGCTTTTGTCTCTATCTTTGTCATAACTTCAAATATTAGAACAATCAACTATTATAACCATTATAAAGAAGCATTCAACGTAGCGAACAGCAAAACCGGATTACTGTCCTCCTCCAATTCTTCACGGATATCTTTTAAATCCTCATCTATGAGACTTTGCTGTTTCAATATCTCCGAGCTTTTCAGTACTGAAATCAGGCAATCGCCACGCGAACCTATGATTTGGTAATAGTCCAACTGATCTGATGGCGACACATAAGATTTTCTCTGAAAATACTTGCCTTTCCGCTGCGCTTTATTGTAAATGCCAATATAAGCATCCCTGCCCACATTAAACAAAGACACAAGATTACCTTTATTTTCAAACAACTGCATGGAATAAATGAAATTGGCATCACGAAGCTTGTCCACGTAGTTTTGTTGATGTTCACCCCAATCCTTCAGTTGCTCTAACGGAGGATAAGACAAGTTTTCATACTCCAACGTATAACGCGCCAAACAGGTATCCTGCTCCAACTCATAAACCCTGGACGTAAATGGAGGATAAAAACACAGGTGATTATCTGACTGATAAAAACGGTAAACGGGACGCATGATATAACCGCTTGCCAAGTCAATAGGCAAAAACGCATGTTCGACATTCCCCATTTTATCGTATTTCAACAAATGATATTCATAAGACACATCATCTTTCAATACCGGCAAAGAATTGTAAGCCCAGAATCCCCCATCACCGGCCTTTTCTATCGAAAGAGCATCCATAGGCACATCACCTACATAGTCCAATGTATTCAAGTCATATTGCAACACCCTATTGCCTGCTTCCGTCACCGAAAGCAGGCTCTCACCTTCATTCACAGACATAGACGAAATCATGGCGTACTCTCCCGGTCCCTGCCCCACCCGATGCAATTTATGCAAGAAATTGCCTGCATAATCAAACACAAAGACAGTTTGAGCATAGAGGTCAAAAATAAAGATTTTATCCCGGGTACAAAGTAGTTGGGTAATATCCATCAACAGGCAATCGTCTTTGGTCTCAAGCGGCACATATTTCCTATTGCCAAACAAATCCGCCGCACCGATAACCTCTGACCGCTCGAATAATATCTTCTCGCCAGTTTCATTCTTTTTGGGGGCTTCATGGCAAGCACTTACCAAAAAACTTAGCCCCATCCATAAAATCGCAAATTTCCTCATACCCATTTACGCTTCATTTAACGGATAACACACAATGTCCCACTCCCCGGTATCTTCCTTAACGATCGCTGCAAAGAGTTTCCCGCTTGTTTCGTCCACAGCAATGGAATAGGCATCCGCATCCAGCGCATAACGCCTGACCGGATTGCCGTCCCAATCAAAGACCAATACCTCTTTCGACTTGCGGGCACTCTCATACACTTTCTTGTCCGAATACAAGGCATATACATAACGGCTTGTTGCAGCCAGGTTGATATACCCCACGATGCTGTTCTCCGTCAAGTCCGCACTAAAGCCCACATAGCCATTGCCCAAGTCCATCTCCGACGGACGGTAATCAGGGTCACCCCAATGCAACTGCCTGATGACGGCAAGTTTCCCATCATCGATTTCAAAGAAATCCAAGTTTGACGAGAAATTCAACGAATAGGCAAACTTATCCTTCCGGGGATGTTTCACTAAATCTCCTTGGTTGGCCAAGTATTTGATAGAGAAATTGAAAGCATCATCGGAAGCGTTGTAAACCGGTACGGCTTTATCCATTACGCGGCTATGCCTGTCAAACAACACATATTGGTAGTGCGACTGGTAAAGTCCGGCTCCCAAGAACAGTGAATCATTCAAGGCTATCAGGCGGGACAACTGCAAGTCCGGTATGTCATAGCTTGCCAAACGCTTGGGAGAAGCATCCGCATGCCCATTACGCAAAGAATCCATGCTATACTGCATCACAAACTTTACCTGGTCGTTAAACACAGAAAAACGTTTACCCGACAGATAACCGTAACAGCCCGCCGGTATTTCCGCAGGCCCTTGCCCTATCGTACCGAAACGACCGACATAAGCGCCCGTCCCTGCATCAAAAAGCGTATAGCAAGCCCCCGAATGAAGATCAAAGGCTATCAGGTTACCGCCCTCACAAGCCATCCACTCAACTACGCCCAAAGAATCTTCGGGCACATCGAAACCTCCCTGTCGGGACATCTGTACAGCAGCCGGGAACCGGTCATCCAGCCAGTTTTCACTACGCTCCTTGCAAGCGACAAACACACTTGCAACCACTATGAGAACAAATAACTTCTTCATATCCGTTAGAATCAACAATGTAAAGGTAGGTAAACGGAATTACATGGGCAATTTTCTCACCTTACAAAATCTTACATCGCAGCTACAAGCACTTCTGAACGGCATTTTGTAAGGTCCTGTAAGATCTCAATCCGCCCATGAGACATCACATCCCGCACCAAAGATAACGTTCACTTTATTATCCTTATCCGAAACTTCATCTGATGCCCAAGCTTCCACATTCATCCGCCCCAAATCGTTTGCCGGTTATTCGTTGCATTGATAAGCATAGTCTATTTCCATGATTTAAAAACAGTATAATACTTGTGGATAAACGGAAGTTTATCTATCTTTGTAGTGCCAATAAAAACAAAGTCAGTATGGATAAGGAAATAGAAAAATTAGAATTGCACATCATGCGACTGGAACAGGCCATAAGACAAATACAGCGATTGAAGGAAATGGGAATACCGGACGAGAAAATCAATGAAAAGACAGATGAATACTTGGACGGCATCCTGAAAACGAAACAGAAAATCGAAGAACTGAAAAAACAGAAATAAGAAACTACAAGGAAGGGGCTTCCTTCCCTCCCTCTTTTAAACAGATAGCAGTATGGAAAAGACATTGAAAGAAGAACTGGAGCAATTGAAGCAAGAACTGGGCACATCGGCCTTTGACGAACACTTGGACCGGATGCAGGGCCTTTATACGTCTGATGCAGACAAGGCGCTGATTAATGAATATGTGATGCAGATGCTGGAAAATATCGGCACTGAACTGCACGAGGTAAACAAGGAGTTGGAAACCATACAGGCCGTAAAAAGCATCTCGGAGATGATTTCATTCAAGTATATCGCAGAAACTTACTTCAAGAAGTCGAAAGCCTGGTTTTCGCAAAGGCTGAACGGGAACAAGGTGCACGGGAAGGTATGCCGGTTCAGCGATGCTGAGCTGGACACGCTGCGCTTTGCCCTAAAAGACATCAGCGAGAAGATTGGTTCCCTGTCCATCTGAGGATTGTTTTTATTGACACTTTCCCCTGCACATGGAACCTGTGCAGGCTTTGGCGGTATGTCATAATAAAATATAGTACGGATTCTCCTCCTCCTGGGAGGAGAATTAAGTTACCATTACATTTTGACACACTCTCCTTTTTTGTGTCCTTCCCCCCGCCCTGACCTCGCCTATCTTTGCGGGAAAAAGATAAAGAACTATACCAATAGAATCAAGCAAATAACTGCGTGCACTGACGTATATATTCATTGAAAGTTACATGTTTATCCTCAACAACACAGGGTTCTGCTCCTCACCCACATATTGAAGAACATCCTTTATCTTCTGACATTCAAGATTATTCAGATTCTCTTTTGCATACTCCATAACCAAGTAAGGGTATATGGGAATCACTAAACTACCCTCATTTTGGACAAAATAAGAAATATCCTCCATATTAAATCTATAACCTTTCAAGCAAAGATCGTCTATCAAGACATTGCCCGATTTACCTGTATGATTCATTGACGAATGCAAGAACAAGTGGCCATTATATAAATATGACAACCAAAATTTATTTCCTTTTTGCATAAACAGATCTATACCATAGGCGTAACCTCCCTTTGACAGATTTTGAAAAAAATCCATTACATCCCGATAGTCATGTTCGTAAAAAGATTCCGGAATATTTTTACCCTCCCAATCCATTACATATTCAGGTGTCAAACCGTTATCGGCTGAAAGGCCATATACTGTGTCACAAAACGTCTGATAAAAAAACGTTTCATTGCTGTCACTCCTATAAAAATGATTCCACGAATTTACATGCAAATAATGGGATTTATCATCATCTATGGGCAACATCTGTTTCACAATTCGCTCCGTCTGCAAATCCAAAATGCACAACTGATGCTGGTTATACCTGTCTTTTTCATGACCTGTAAACAATACTATTTCCTCATCATTAATCCAAGCCATCCTTTGCGCCCATACGTCCAAATCTATTTTCTTCTGCAAGACGCCATCCCAAGTATATAGAAACAACGCCCTATTAGAACGGCTTAAAACCAACGGATTACCCTGCTTGGTAATCAAAAAATAGAAGAAGGCCTTACGCATATCCTCCCGACATCCACCTTGACGCCCGATGTACAAGCAGACAAGATAAATAACAATAATGCCAAATGCTTCACCATAGCCTATATCCCTTTCATTTCAAATTCTATATTTAAATACTACTTGCTACCTATTTCTTCAGTTTTTCTGCACCGTCCAATAATCCCCATACAGCCAACTCTCCTCTTCATCATTCAGTTTCGCATTCCTTGCCAAGAACAAGCCTTTCCCTGTCACTCCCCAGAAATTATAATAATTATAAATGCCGCTCCCCAAATCCACCTCACCAATAACCTGAAAAGCCGGGGTAAATACCGTCAGGTATAGCCTTTTGCTCTTATACTGCACGCCAAACTCCTCCGATTGATCATAGGACGTCTTCCCTAAATGCAACCGATAATACAAATCATTTTCCCGGTCATACTGCATTTCAAAAAAATGCACATTCTCCAACAAATGCCTGTCTGCATCCTGGAAACTATACGGCATGCGTAATTCACTTACGACATTAGGGGTAAACTTGCTTTTTCCACCAAAGGCCTTTTTCTCCCTCGTAACCAGATTCATCGTATAAACATTGGATGTGATGGGAAAGTTGTAAACAATAAGACTGTCCGCATAAGTCACATTCGGATATTGCTTCCAGCCAAAGCGTTGCCCGGCCTTTGCTTCCAATGCCCCGCCTTCCAGTAAATAGACTTGATATTCTTGCGAATCCAGTTCCCATTCATAAACCTCATACCGGGCACCGTCTGTTGTAGGAATCACGCACAAATAGAATATTGAGTTACGCAAGGGGTGATAAAACAACTTATTGGATGCCATTGAAAAATTAGTCTCTACGTTTATGAACCCTTGTTCAGGAAAAGGCAATGTTACCTTCTTCCGCACCTGTCCTGCTGCATTTACCAGATACAAGAACGGCGGGGCATATAACCAAATGCTATCCCGGCTTTGGAGGCACATCCCATACAAATCTCCCGCTATCCCATCTTCTCCCTCCTTTTGCAATGGTAAGTGAGAGACAGGCTTTTTCCCGCTCAAGTCCAATACATCTATCGCATGGTATGCCCTGTTATAGGCAAAAACAGTATCTTTATAGATAGTAAAGAGATGATAAGACAACAACGTGCGGTTATCAATCGCAAGGCTGTCCGACTCCCCCACCATATTTATAGGGCTTCCGTACACCGTTTCTTGCAAGTCTGCTTCACGAGTTGAGCAGGAAAACAGCAATGCGGCAACTATTACATAAAATATGCACTTCACCCTGCCCGCATTTCTGCATAAAACAGGCACCAATGCCACCATCCTATTAAAAAACAAAGTTCTCATACCCCCATTCACACTCAATTCAAAGATAAATCATCCAAAGCCGTAACGCCAACTGTGTATTCTCCGTCTTCCCCGATAAGTAAAGCATACATTTTTTGGTTGCTAACACATATACCACACACGGTCGGGTCTACTCTGTACACATGCTCCAATTCACCAGTAAAAGCGTCGAAGCACAAAATGGAGCGGTAATCTTTTCTTTGAACGCTATCCATTCTATTCCCATCATGCAATACATAGAAATAGTTTTGGGAACTACAAATAGACTCACATTGATTAATACGATGGATGCGCAAATCTGCTCTGCCCGATACCTGCTTTTCAAGGCTGCCATCTCCTATTTGAAAACGATGATATTCCCTCCAACGGCCATCTGCATAACGATAAAACAAGACATCCGAAGCCCAAGAAGGAGCTATGGCAAAACAGTTACCCTGCCTGTTGAATGACAACATCCCTTGAAAGAGAAGATACCGCTCGCTTGCATCATCTATTCCATACTCAGCATACAAATCTTCTTTTTGCCTTAAAGTGCCTTTCGGGTCATAAGCCCTCAACAAGCCATCTTCATAGATTCCAAGGGCAACATACCCTTCAGAGGTTTGTATTCCCCTATCCGCCATTCCCAGGTCCACACTTCTATACTCCGACAACCTGTCTTTTAACAAATTATCGAAAGGATACGTCCTGAATTCCCCTGTCTGCCGCAAAAACACGTTTACAGCCCGCTCCTGACTTGAAACACTTACATCTATCGGGAATACTACTTCACCCGGCCCGTTACCGATAGATAAAGTCCGCACATAAGTAGAGTCTTTCATGTTATATAACAAAAGCGTCCTATCCTCTACCTTATCCGCTATAACCAATACACTATCAATCACATCGATACTATAAGGAGAGCCAAGTAAAGGGGTTATGGGTAAGGGCTGAAATACGAGTGAGGACTCCGCATATTCTCCCCACGGGCGCTCATCCCTTGACTTCGAACAAGAAGTAGTACTCAGAAGTACCGCCAAACAACCAATCCAGAACACAACAGATGTATAACGCATACCATTTCTCATTTTAAGTAAGATTGCTAAAGAATTAATGATGTAAAGGTATGCAAACGAAATGACATGGACAATTTTCTCACCTTACAAAATCTTACATCGCAGCCACAGATACTTCTGGGCAACATTCTGTAAGGTTTTGTAAGATTTCAGCCTTACGCCAGCCTTCCCCACAAAGCCTGTACCTGCGGATTTGTAAAACATTCATCACACAGGAACACGCCTCCGCCCCTCAAGAAAAAAGCGGACACCAAAATTTTCCGTTTTTCTTGTTTCCGGACAACCTTGTCACCATCCCATACACAGCAAGCAGCTACCTGTCAAGCCTTTAGTATATACAATTTTATTCTTTTTTTACCATCTCCGTACCTTCCACCTACTTTCTCCTTACCCGCTCCTTATCTCCTCCTTTTGCCGCCCCTCGTTATGGAAAGGAGAACGGAAGTAGAAGATATGGACAAAGACAGGGCTCGGGGAAGGGGAATCCCCTGCGAAGATGTCCGCATAAATCGCATGTTTAAGGCAAGAGGAAATTCCCCAAAGGGATGAAGCTGGCAAACATCCGGGCAGGCAAAGGCGGGCACCTGCCGGGAAACAGGCAGCAAGGCCGGCCCGGGCGCCCCTTAAAAAAGAACGCCCCGATATGCTGATTCTACCCCGAAATGATTACCTTTGTCCCCTAAGACGGAAGAAACCGGAACCCGACATTCACTTTAAACCAACACCATTGTGTCATGAATAAAACGAAACTGCTTATCATCACCTGCATAGTCGTACTGGCGGCCGCCATCGGCATGACGGTATTGTTCTTGAACGAAAAGCAAAGTAAAAACGAGCTGGTGCAGGAGTTCGAACTGGAAAAGGAAGACCTGGAGAACGAATACACCCACTTTGCACGGCAATACGACGAGCTGAAGCTCACGGTGTCCAACGACTCGCTGGCCGTGCTGCTGGAGCAGGAACAGCTGAAAACGCAACGCCTGCTCGAAGAACTGCGCACCGTGAAAAGCAGCAACGCCAGCGAAATACGCCGCCTGCGCAAAGAGCTTGCCTCGCTGCGCAAAATCATGGTGGGCTACATCAACCAGATTGACTCGCTGAACCGCCTGACCAACCAGCAGCGGGAAATCATTGCCGACGTGACGCAGAAGTACAACGCGGCATCGCGCCAAATCACGACCCTCGCCGAGGAGAAGAAAGACCTGAACAAAAAAGTGACGCTCGCCGCCCAACTGGACGCCACCAACATCAACATACTCGCCGCCAACAAGCGCGGCAAGAAAGCCCGGCGGGTAAAGGACATCGTGAAGTTCAAGATAGACTTTACCATCGTGAAGAACATCACCGCCGAAACCGGCGAGCGCACCCTGTACATACGCATCACCAAACCCGACAACGACGTACTTTGCAAGAACCCCGCCAACACCTTTGCCTACGAGAACCGCGAACTGGCTTACTCCATCAAGAAATACATTGAGTACAACGGGGAGGAGCAGGACGTCACCGTGTACTGGGACGTGGAGGAATACCTCTATGCCGGCAACTACCGCGTGGACATTTTTGCCGAAGGCAACCTGATAGGCTCGCAGGCGTTTGAAATCGACTAAGTCCTGTTTGTCCTCAACTGAGTTCCCGCCGACCGCTTTCCGGCTTAAAAAATTGAAATTATTTTGCGCTCTCAAGGAGAGCCATTACATTTGTACCGTTGTTTATGCAATTATTGTTGCATCACCGAAAGATAACAAGGATACATACTCCGGCAATGAAAGAAAAAAATGAAAGAATCTTTATGAAAAAGTCATTCTGCCTCATCGGATTGCTTGCCTTGTCGCTCGGCCTGGAAGCCCAGACGGCATTGAGCCTGGACAGCTGCCGCGCACTTGCCCTGGCCAACAACAAGAACCTGTTGATCAGCCGCGAAAACATCGAAGCCGCCAAGTATGAGCGGAAAGCCGCCTTCACCAACTTCCTGCCCAACATCTCCGCCGCCGGAGGCTACCTGCGCAGCTCCCGGGAGCTGTCCCTGCTGAGCGATGCACAGAAAGGCGCGCTGAGCGGGCTGGGCACCACCCTGGGCACTCCCCTGCAACAGGCGGCACAAGCCCTCGGACAGCTATTCCCCGAACTGGGCGGACAACTCTCCGCCTTGGGTGAAAGCCTGACGGGAGCCATGAACAGCGCCGGAAGCTCACTGGTAGACGCTTTCCGCACGGACACGCGCAACATGTATGCCGGCGCACTGACCCTGACCCAACCCCTCTACATGGGCGGAAAGATACGCGCCTACAACAAAATCACCCGCTATGCCGAAGAGCTGGCCCGCCAGCAACACCACAGCGGCATGCAGGAAGTCATCTTGAGCACCGACCAGGCCTACTGGCAGGTGGTGTCGCTCGTCCACAAGAAGAAACTTGCCGAAAGCTACCTGGAACTGCTGCAAAAGATAGAAAGCGACATGGACAAAATGATAGCCGAAGGCGTGGCCACCAAGGCGGACGGCCTGTCGGTGAAAGTGAAGGTGAACGAGGCGGAAATGACGCTGACCAAGGTGACCGACGGGGTGACCCTGGCACGCATGCTGCTGTGCCAGCTGTGCGGCATAGACCTCTCCACCCCCATCACGCTGGCCGACGAGCAGGAAGAAGCCCTGGCAGACAGCAACCCCATAGCCACGCGCGACATCGACATGAACAGCGTGTATGCCCTGCGCCCCGAAGTGCGCAGCCTGGAACTGGCCACGCAGATGTACCGCCAGAAGGTGAACGTGGTGCGTGCCGACTACCTGCCCTCCATTGCCCTGATAGGCGGCTACACGGCCACCAGCCCGTCGGTGTTCAACAGCTTCGAGAACAAGTTCAAGGGCATGTGGAACGTGGGGGTCACCGTCGCGCTGCCCATCTGGCACTGGGGCGAAGGCATCTACAAGGTGAGGGCAGCCAAGTCGGCGGCACGCATCGCGCAATACCAGCTGGATGACGCCAAGGAGAAGATAGAGTTGCAGGTCAACCAGTCGGCATTCCAGGTCCACGAAGCCGCCAAGAAGCTGGCCATGGCCGAAAAGAACCTGGAGAAAGCCAACGAAAACCTGCGCTACGCCACCTTGGGCTTCGAGGAAGGGGTCATCCCCACCAGCAACGTGCTGGAGGCACATACGGCATGGCTCTCCGCCCAGTCCGAAAAGATTGACGCACAGATAGACGTGAAACTGACGGAAATCTACCTGAAGAAGGCGACGGGGCAATTGACAATTGGCAATTAACAATTAACAATTAACAATTGACAATTGACAATTGACAATTGATAATCTTATTAAATGAAGAATTGAGAATTGAGAATTAAGACTTAGGAATTGGAAAATTAAGAAATGATAATTGTCAATTGTCCATTGTCAATTGTCAATTGAAATTTCATAAACGATAGAGCAGATGGATACAAAATCGCAGAACAGCAACATGCTACTGGCTTTCCTCACCCTGCTGGGGGTGATTGCCGTAGTGTCCGTAGTGGGTTTCTTCGCCCTGCGCAAGGGACCTGAAATCGTACAGGGACAGGCCGAAGTAACGGAATACCGCGTGTCGAGCAAAGTGCCCGGGCGCATCCTGGAGTTCCGCGTCAAGGAAGGGCAGGCGGTACACGCGGGCGACACCCTCGCCTTGCTGGAGGCTCCCGACGTGCAGGCGAAGTTAGAGCAGGCGCGTGCGGCACAGGCCGCCGCACAGGCACAGAACGCCAAAGCGCTGAAAGGCGCCCGCCAAGAACAGATACAGGCCGCCTACGAGCTGTGGCAGAAAGCAAAGGCAGGGCTGGAAATAGCCGAGAAATCGTACAAACGCGTCAAGAACCTGCACGACGAGGGAGTGATGTCCGCCCAAAAGCTGGACGAGGTGACCGCCCAACGCGATGCCGCCCGCGCCACGGAGAAGGCCGCCAAGGCACAGTATGACATGGCCGTGAACGGCGCCGAGCGCGAGGACAAGGCCGCAGCCGCCGCCCTTGTGGAACGTGCCAAAGGCGCCGTGGCCGAAGTGGAGTCGTACATCCGCGAGACCTGCCTCATAGCCCAGACGGACGGCGAGGTGGCCGAGATATTCCCCCAGCCGGGCGAACTGGTAGGCACAGGCGCCCCCATCATGAACATAGCCATCGTGGAAGACCTGTGGGTGACCTTCAACGTGCGTGAAGACCTGCTGCAAGGGCTCACCGTGGGCACGGAATTCGAGGCCTACGCGCCCGCCCTCGACCGCAACATCCGGCTGAAGGTGTACCACATGAAAGACCTGGGCACGTATGCCGCCTGGAAGGCCACGAAAACCACGGGGCAATATGACCTCAAGACCTTTGAGGTGAAAGCCGCCCCGCAAGAGCCGGTGGAGGGGCTGCGCGCCGGCATGAGCGTCATTCTCGAGAAAGAATGATGCGCACCCCCGCGCTTGCGGGAAGTGCGCACCCCTGCGCACTTCCCGCAACGAGGGTCAGCGTTAGCAGAACAACGAGGGGTAGTGTTGTTACCGCAACACGGCAAAACAGAAACATTCATGACAGCATGAAAGAAAGAGAAAAGAAATACATCGCCCTCTGGCACGTGATGGCGCGTGAGTGCCGCCGCCTCACCAGCCGCCCGCTCTACCTGTTCTGCATGGTAGTGGCGCCGCTGTTCTGCTACGTGTTCTTCACCACGCTGATGGAGTCGGGGCTTCCCACAAACATGCCGGTGGGCATCGTGGACCAGGACCAGACCTCCACCACCCGCCAGCTGGCACGCAACCTCGACGCCTTTGAGCAAACCGCCATCGTGGCACACTACCCCACCTTCAACGAAGCAAGGGAAGCCATGCAGCGGGGCGAGATATACGGATTCTTCTACATCCCCCAGGGCACTACTGCCGACGCACAGGCACAACGGCAGCCCACCGTGTCGTTCTACACCAACAACACGCTGCTCATCGCCGGGTCGCTGCTGTTCAAGGACATGAAGACCATGGGCGAGCTGGCCTCCGCCGCCGTGGGCCAGGCCACCCTGCTGGCCAAGGGCGCCACGGAGGACCAGGCGGTAGCCCTGCTGCAGCCCATCGTCATCGACACCCACCCGCTGAACAACCCCTGGATGAACTACTCGGTCTACCTGAACAACACGTTCATGCCCGGGGTGCTGATGCTGCTCATCTTCATGGTGACCGTGTACGCCATCGGGGTGGAAATCAAGGAGCGCACGGCACGGCAGTGGATGCGCGCCAGCAACAACTCCATCTGGATAGCCCTGGCGGGCAAGCTGTTGCCCCACACGGCGGTGTTCTTCCTGATGGGCATCTGCTACAACGTGTACCTGTACGGCTTCCTGCACTTCCCCTGCAACAGCGGCATCCTGCCCATGCTGTTTGCCACGCTTTGCCTGGTACTGGCCTCGCAAAGCATGGGCATCCTGATGATAGGCACACTGCCCACGCTGCGGCTGGGACTGAGCTTCGCCTCACTGTGGGGCGTGTTGTCGTTCTCCATGTGCGGGCTGTCGTTCCCCGCCATGGCCATGCACCCCATCCTGCAAGCGCTGGCCAACCTGTTCCCCCTGCGGCATTACTTCCTGATTTACGTGAACCAGGCGCTGAACGGCTATTCCATGACCTATTCGTGGATAAACTACGTGGCACTGCTGCTGTTCATGCTGCTGCCCTTCCTGATAGCCCCCCGGTTGAAAGGGGCATTGATTTACTACAAATACATCCCCTGACAAATGAAACGGCTGACACTGAAACAAAATATAATGGAGGGCATCCACGACATGTTCTACATCTGGAAGCAGGAATTCCGCACCACTTTCCGCGACCAGGGGGTGCTGATATTCTTCATACTCGTGCCGTTGGCCTACCCGCTGATTTACGCATTCATCTATACCAACGAAACCATCCGCGACGTGCCTGCGGTGGTGGTGGACGAATCGCGCAGCAGCCTGAGCCGCGAGTACCTGCGCCGGGTGGACGCCACGCCGGAAGTCAGCATCGTGAGCTATTGCGCCGACATGGAAGAAGCCAAGCTGGCGATGAAGGACCGCGCGGCCTACGGCATCATCCACGTGCCTGCCACCTTCAGCGAAGACATTGCCGAGGGACGGCAGACGCACGTCAGCGTGCTGGTGGACATGAGCGGACTGCTCTACTACAAATCGCTCGTGCTGGCCAACACGGAGGTGTCGCTGGACATGAACGCGGAAATCAAACTGCAACGCGCCGGCAACACGACAGAACGGCAGGACGAAATCACCGCCTACCCCATCAAGTATAAAGACGTGGCCCTGTACAACCCCACCAACGGCTTTGCCGCCTTTCTACTCCCGGCGGTGCTGATGCTCATCATCCAGCAGACCTTATTGCTGGGCATCGGGCTGTCGGCTGGGACGGCACGCGAGCACAACCGCTTCCGCGACCTGGTGCCCATCGACCGCCATTACCACGGCACGCTGCGCATCGTGCTGGGTAAAGGGCTGAGCTACCTGATGGTGTATGCCGTAGTGTCCGTCTACCTGCTGTGCGTAGTGCCTTGGATGTTCAGCCTGAACCGCATTGCCCGGCCGGGCGAACTGACCCTGTTCATTCTGCCCTACCTGGCAGCGTGCATCTTCTTCTCCATGACCGCCTCGGCAGCCATACGCAACAGGGAAACCTGCATGCTGCTGTTTGTCTTCACCTCGGTGCCGTTGCTGTTCCTGTCGGGCATCTCGTGGCCGGAAAGCGCCATGCCTGACTTCTGGCGCTACTTCGCGCACCTGTTCCCCTCGACTTTCGGCATCCAGGGCTATGTGCGCATCAACAGCATGGGCGCCACGCTGAATGAAGTGGGTACCGAATACCGCGCCCTCTGGCTACAGGCAGGCATCTACTTCATCACCACCTGCCTGGTGTACCGCTGGCAAATCATACAAAGCCGCAAACACGTCATCGAGGCATACCGGAAAATGAAAAAGAAACGGGAAGCGAAGAACAAGACCTCCCACTAACGGACAAGAGGCTGCAAAGGCGCGGTGAAAACCTGCCGGTAGCCTCTTTCTTTATGCCTTTCCCTCATGCGACAGTTCCATCCGGAGGGCGAATAATCTACTTAGCAACAATGAAATACGAAACATTAGTAATAATTAACTCCCCAAAGAGCATTAGAATACGAAAATTTCGTAGATTTGCGGAGTAATCAATCAGACAGAGCACTTATGGAAAAACTGACCATCCAGGAAGAAGAAGTCATGCGGCACATCTGGGCTTTGGGCAGCTGTCCCGTCAAGGCCATCGTAGAACGCTATCCGGACCCCAAGCCCCCCTACACGACCATTGCCTCCGTGGTGAACAACCTGAAGCGGAAACACTACCTCCGCGCCACGCGATTGGGCAATACCTACCAGTACACCCCGCTTATCGAGGAAAGCGAATACAAACGGATATTCATGACAGGCTTCGTGAACAGCTATTTCAAGAACTCGTTCAAGGAGATGGTGTCGTTCTTCGCCAAGGAACAGAAGATTTCGGCCGACGAACTGAAAGACATCATCCACATGATAGAAAAAGGGAAAGAGGAGGACTGAGCCATGCTAATCTACCTGCTGAAAGCCAACTTACTCTTGGCGGCACTTTACGCGCTCTACCGGCTGATGCTGCACCGTGACACATTCTTTGCCTGGCGCAGGACAACGCTGCTGGGCATCATTGCCGTGTCACTGCTGGCGCCCATGCCTGCCCTGCACGGCTGGACGGACATCATTCCCGGACACGTGGCCAACGGCATGACAGCTGCCGAGGCGTGGCTGCCGGAGTTCATCGTCAGCCCGCAAGGCACGGAGGCCGAGGGGCACAGGAACTTCTGGCTACAGGGCCTGGCCATAACCTACGCGGCAGGCGCACTACTGCTGCTGGGGCGGATGCTGGTGCAACTGCTGGCCATAGGGCGGCTGGCGAGGCGGTGCCCCACCACGCTGGCGGGATGCATACGCATCCGGCGGCTGCCCCGTGGCGAAGCGCCTTTCTCCTTTTTCAACCTGATATTCGTCTGCCCCGAGGCACACACTCCGCAGGAGTTGGACGAGATTCTGGCTCACGAACAGACCCATGCCCGGCAGCGCCACTCCGTAGACGTGCTGGTGGCCGAAGCCCTCTGCGCGCTCTGCTGGCCGAACCCCGCGGCATGGCTGCTAAAACGCGATGTACGAAACAACCTGGAGTACCTGGCCGACCACCACGTGCTGGCCTCGGGCTTCGACGCACGTACCTACCAGTACCACCTGCTGGGACTGGCTTACCCAAAGGCTGCAGCAACTATCTATAACAACTTTAATGTTTTACCCTTAAAAGAACGTATCAAGATGATGAACAAACAAAAGACCCGAAGTATCGGAAAGCTGAAGTATCTGCTCTTCCTGCCCGTGGCAGCCCTCTTGGCAGCGGCGTGCAGCGGCACACAAAAGCAGGAGCAACCGGCACAGGAACCGGCACAAGAACAAACCGCCACCCCCACCAAGGAGGCCGACATGGACGAAGTAGTAGTGGTAGCCTATGACGACAGCAAAGTAGAAGGCGAAGTGTACGACCTGGCAGAAGTAGCCCCCGAATTTCCCGGCGGCATGCAGGCGTTGATGAAGTTCCTGGCACAGAACATCAAGTACCCGACGGATGCACAGCAGGCGAAGAAGGAAGGCCGCGTCATTGCACAGTTCGTAGTGACCACCGATGGCAGCATTGCCGAGATCAAGGTGATACGCGGCATCTATCCCAGTCTGGACGAGGAGGCAGTGCGCGTCATCAAGGCCATGCCCAAGTGGAAGCCGGGCACGCAGAAAGGCCAGCCCGTGAACGTGCGCTACACCATCCCCATCTCGTTCAGGTTGCAATGAGGCAAGCGTGCCAGCATACTGACAGGCACATTAATGAGAAAGCCGGGCGAAGACGACCCGGCTTTCTTTTTGCCTTACTTCTGCACCTCGACGATGTGCGTGGGGGGCTGCTCCACATTGCGGCGGTCTACCTGGCGGACAACGGCGGCGGCCAGTTGCAGGAAAGCGCGGCCTGTCAGAGTGTTTTCGTCCAAGGCGGCGGGACGGCCCTCGTCGCCGCTCTCGCAGATGCTCTGCACAATGGGTATCTGCCCCAGCAGAGGTACGCCGAGTTCGTCGGCCAGGCGGCGGCAGCCTTCCTTGCCGAAAATGTAATAACGGTTGTCCGGCAGCTCGGCAGGAGTGAACCACGCCATGTTCTCCACCAGGCCGAGGATGGGGACGTTCACCTTGTCGTTCTGGTACATGTCCACGCCCTTCCTGGCATCGGCCAAGGCTACTTGCTGGGGCGTGCTGACTATCACAGCGCCGGTGATGGCGAGCGATTGCAGCAGGGTGAGGTGGATATCACTGGTACCCGGCGGAGTGTCGATGATGAAGTAGTCCAGGTCGCCCCAGTCGGCGTCGCCTATCAGTTGCTTCAGGGCATTGCTGGCCATGCCCCCGCGCCACAGGGTGGCTTGCCCGGGGTCGACGAAGAAGCCTATGGAGAGCAGCTTCAGGCCATAACGCTCGATGGGCTCGATGAGGTCGCGCCCGTCCTTCTGTACGGCGTAGGGCCGGGCATCTTCCACCTGGAACATCTTGGGCACGGAGGGACCGAAGATGTCGGCATCGAGCAAGCCCACCTTATAACCCAATTTCACCAAAGCCACCGCCAGATTGGCTGCCACAGTGCTCTTGCCTACCCCACCCTTGCCACTGGACACGGCCACAACGTTCTTCACCCGGGGCAACATCTTACCCGGTTCGGGACGTGCGGCCTGGCGGCTTTCGGTAGTGACGGTCACCTCTACATCGGGCGACACATAGGCATGTATCGCCGCCTCGGCAGCTTTTACCATAGATTTCATGAAGGGGTCGGTAGACTTCTCGAAGATGAGGGAGAAGCTGACTTTCATGCCATCGATGCGGAGGTTGTCGGCCACCATTTCCGCCTCAATGAGGTTTTTCCCGTTACCGGGATAACGCACGGTGGCCAGTGCGTCGTGGATAAGTTTAGGATAAAGAGTCATAATCATCGTTAGTTTATTTCGTTTAGTGTTTAGCGGTTAGTGATAAGTGATTAATACAAGTAATTTAACGGTTAGTGATGAGTGATTAACACCAATCATTAACCACTCATCACTAATCACTAACCGCTAAGCACTAATTCTCATTTGCTTGTTTCCAGCCCGCTACGCTTGCTGCGGTTGTAGCTTCGGTAGTCATCCAAAGGGATTTCCACGTCTGGCTCTACCAACATGCCCTCATGAGGCAGGCGGAAACGGATGTACTTGATGTCTATGCCGCGGTCGAGCCATTGCTGCTCGTAGTAGGTACGGATGGAAAGTATTTCATCGGCTTGCCCGGAATGGTAAAGGTCATCGGTCATCACCTCCACGGGCAGGCGGTTGGCCTCAAGCAACAGACGGGTGTAGGTGAACAGGAAATTGCTGTCCGTCTTCACGTGCACCAGCCCGCCATCGGACAGGAAGCGGCGGTAACGCTCCAAGAAATAGGTGGAAGTCAGGCGCTTGGTAGCTTTCTTCATCTGAGGGTCGCTGAATGTGAGCCACAGTTCCTGCACCTCATCCTTTGCAAAGAAGCGGTCGATAATCTCGATATTGGTGCGCAGGAAAGCCACGTTTTTCATCCCCTTCCTAAGGGAGTCGGTGGCACCTGTCCACATTCTTGCGCCCTTGATATCCACCCCGATGAAATTCTTTTCGGGAAACATCTCTGCCAGCCCTACGGTGTACTCGCCACGCCCGCAACCCAATTCAAGCACCACGGAGTTCGTGTTGTGGAAGAACTCCTCCCGCCAACGGCCACGCATAGCGAATGGCACGTCATCCGCCACCGAGTAGGGATACTCGAACACGTGGGGATAACGTGCCATGTCTGCAAACTTCTGTAACTTGCCTTTACTCATTTCTATGTTCCTTGTTCCTTATGTAAAAGGATAAATCATCACGCATAGCATCGCTTGCAATGACGCGTCATTCAGCCTCCGGCGCCTCGTTGGAAATCGACGGGGCGGGCTCGTCAGCAGCGCCGGCGCAAGTCAGGTTACGGTATATCACGGCCAGGCATCCGTATTCGATGATGCAGAGGCACAAGACAGCAATCAGGTAGAGAATGACACCGAACGAGCCCAGCAGCCCGAAAATGAATTGCAGGATGAGCATGGCCAAACTTATCAGGAAGAAGACACCGAAGATGGTCCACTTGTAGCCGTAGGTGGCCTTGTTGCTCTGTACCAGCGCTTCGCCGGGAGCCATGCCCTTGTCTATCAGCAGGAAGAAAGCCAAACTCCAGCCTATCGAAATGATGATGCCGGGCACCACCATGAAAAGGAAGGCAGGTATCAGGGACATCAGCATAAGGCCTATCAGGGTGAAGAATTCGCCCATGTACTGGCGATACTTGCCGTCGAAGATGAAGAGCGGCGAGATAACCTTGCCCTTGCTCAGTTCAATGGGGATGGTGTAAAGGGCAATCGTCGTCCCCACGTTGATGTAAGGAACCCAGCAGGTGAGTATCCACAAGATAAGCGCGCCCAGCACCGAAAGGGCGTTCTTCAAACCGATACTTGTGCCCTCGGAGAGGACACCCATGACTGTAATCTTACGAGATGTTTCCATAATGATTAAATATTAAGTGGATAAAAAACAATGTGTTCTGTCGTCACCGTCAGTCGATAATCGTCACCCAGTTGTGTACATCCGGCTCGTCGCCATACTGGATGGCGCGCAGCTTGTTGTACAGCTTGGTGCAGACGGGTCCCGGCTTGCCGTCCTTCGCGATGACGTAAGACTTGCCGTTCTCCACATCGTCGATGCGCTCTATGGGACTGATGACGGCTGCCGTGCCGCACGCTCCGGCTTCCTCGAAGGTCAGCAGTTCTTCTTCGGGCACAGGGCGGCGTTCCACCTTCATACCCAAATCTTCGGCCAGCTGCATCAGGCTCTTGTTGGTGATGCTGGGCAGGATGGAGGTGGAAAGCGGAGTGATGTAAGTGTTGTCCTTGATGCCGAAGAAATTGGCGGCACCACACTCGTCGATGTATTTCTTCTCTTTGGCATCGAGGTAGAACTCGCAGGCATAACCCAGGTCATGCGCTTTCTTGTTGGCACGCAGGCTGGCGGCATAGTTCCCGCCCACCTTATAAATACCGGTACCCAATGGGGCAGCACGGTCGTACTCGCGGATAATGACATAAGGATTGGTTGAGAAACCGCCTTTGAAATAGGGGCCTACGGGAGTCACGAAGATAACAAACAGATATTCATTGGCCGGATGCACACCGACTTGCGCACCGGTACCTACCAGCAAAGGCCGGATGTAGAGCGATGCACCGCTCTCGTAGGGCGGGATGAAACGTTCGTTCAGCTTCACCACCTTGCGTACAGCCTCCAGGAATCGTTCAGTAGGGAGTTCGGGCATCAGGATGCCACGGCAGGTAGATTGCAGGCGGGCGGCATTCTCTTCCGGGCGGAACACACGGATTTTCCCGTCCTTGCCCCGGAAAGCTTTCAACCCCTCGAAAGCCTCTTGCCCGTAATGCAGGCAAGTAGCTGCCATGTGCATGGGAATGGTTTCCTCGCTGCACACTTCCGTCTCGCCCCACTTGCCGTCACGATAGTAAATTCTCACGTTGTAATCTGTCTTCATGTAGCCGAATGGCAGATTGGCCCAATCAAGTTCTTTCATATTTCAAATCGTTTAGTAAAAATCCCTTTATTTGTTACACACTACAAAAATAGTCTTTATTCTTCACATTCTGTCTTATCCGACAGCATTTTTTCGACATCTTGCTCTGCACGAGTCAATTTCTCTTTGCAAAAGGCCACAATTCCGTTGGCTTCCTTTATCTTGTCGGCCAGCTGGTCAATGTCCAGTTCATTCTTATCTATCTGGTTGACGATGGCTTCGAGGCGTGCCATTGCTTCTGCATAAGTTTCTTTCTTCTTGGATGCCATATTCTTTCTGGTTTTATAGATTCTTCGTTGACTTTACTACCGAATGCACCGTCCCCCGATGCAACTGCGTTTCGATGTCATCGCCCGGCTGCAGCAGGGAGGCGTCTTTTACTGCCCGCCCGTCTTTCAAGGTCAGGCTGTAGCCACGCGCCAACTGCTTCTCGGGCGAGGCGTCCGCCAATCGTTGGCCAAGCAAATCCAGCCGATGGCGGTGGCGGGTGAGGGAAGTCAATGCCACCCGCTCTACATCGTGCTTCGCCGTCTGCAAAGCCAGGCGGGCCTCCGACAACCGGCGGAAAGCGGAAGCCGGGATGCGCTTGCGGCAGTCATCCAAACGCCTGCGGGCTTCGGACAGGCATGCCGCCACTTCTTCACGCAGGCGCACGGCCAGCGCCTGCAAGCGGTCGGCGGCCTCATCCACACAAGCTATCAGACATTCGGCAGCGGCAGTCGGCGTCTTGACACGGGTGTGCGCCACGGCATCGAGCACCGTGTCGTCGCGCTCATGTCCGATGCCGGTAATGACAGGCAGGGGGAATTGCGCGCATGCCGCAGCCAGCAGGTAAGTATCGAAGCAGGCCAAGTCGGAAGTTGCGCCTCCCCCGCGGATAATGACCACCACGTCGAAGTCGTCTTTCCGGGCATTGATGATATCCAAGGCTGAAAGTATGGTTTCCTCCACCCTGTCGCCCTGCATCATGGCAGGA
Source organism: uncultured Bacteroides sp. (assembly GCA_944321495.1). Classification (GTDB taxonomy): domain Bacteria; phylum Bacteroidota; class Bacteroidia; order Bacteroidales; family Bacteroidaceae; genus Bacteroides. The sequence goes on from CALULP010000014.1 coordinate 32,170, forward strand.
AACAGTTCTGTCCGGAAGTAATACCCCCGGGGATTCTGCTGCAACTGGTGGCAGAAGTCGCCATATCCGGCCGCCGTAGCCGAGGAAATAACCGCCACGCGCTGGGGCAGCAGCGGCATGGGAAGTTCCTTATTCAACGTCAGCACTCCCTCGGCTTCGAGCTGCTGCAATATCTCGCGGCGGCGCTTCGCCAGGTCGCCCAAGGTATAAGCCGGGTCGATGTCCTGCACCATCAGGTTGTAACCATACAACTCATGGAAACTGACCTGTACCTGCACCAGCACCTTGATGCCTGCCGTGAAGGCCTGCCCCGTAGCCTCTTCGAAATACGGTTTCAGCATGTGGAACACATTGGCCCAAATGGTGCCTTGCGCCTTAGCCACCAAGGCATTACTTCGCGGGTCTTTCTGCACGAACTCCACATAGCAATGCCCGGAGGGATTGACACGGACGTTGCTCAGTTCCGCCTGCACCCAACAGGCATCGGGCAGACACTGTTCCAGGCTGCGGCGCACCAAGGCATTGAGGTCATATAAGGATAAAGGCTGCATGGCGCTTACTTCTGCTTACTGCCTTCCTGATAGGCTTTCCACATGTCGGGGATGCCATAGCCGTAAATATTGTCGGGACAAGCCGCCCGGTCGCCCGAACGGCGCACCAGTTCAATCAGTTCTTTGGCTGTGAGCTGCGGGCAGGCTTGCCACAGGCAGGCCACCATGCCGCAGAGGATGGGCGACGCAAAGGAGGTCCCGTTGGCACGTCCCTGGTTGCCATCGGTATTCATCACGTCGGCGCCCAGCCCTACCGCCACCACATCCGGTTTGATGCGCCCGTCGGCCGTATTGCCTATGGAAGAGAAAGGAGCCAACACGCCCTTTTTATCCACGGCTCCTACGGTCAGCACGTCCTTTGCGTCGCCCGGAGGAGTGATTTTCTTCCATGAGCCCATACCCGAATTGCCGGCGCTGCACACCAGCACCATGCCCTTGTCCGCCAAATGGCCGGCCTGGCGGGACATCAGCGCATACTCCCCATCCAACTGGCAAAAGGAGTAGTCTTTCGACTTGTCATCAAAAGCATAATAACCCAGCGAGGTGTTCAGCACGTCCACCCCCACGCTGTCGGCAAACTCCACGGCTGCTGCCCAATAATCTTGCTCCACCAAGTGTTCCGAAGCCTCATCCTCACTACGCAACAACCAGAAAGCAGCCTCGGGGGCTGTGCCGGTCATAATGCCCGGCCGGTTCATGCCGATGCAGGAGAGCACTTTCATGCCGTGGCTTCCCTGGGCATAGATATCGGCTTGCGGGTCGACAAAATCTTTCGTGCCCAAAACACGGATATTCTGCATGGCCGTAATGCGGTCGGCATTGTGGAACCCGGCATCGACCACGGCAATCGTCATGCCCTGCCCGCGGAAACCTGCCTGGTGCAAGCGGTCGCCGTTGCTCAACTGAATCTGGGCAAGGGCGGTGCCATACAAGGTGTCCGGATGCATTGTCGGTTGGTTCGCCAGGCTGTCGCGCCGGCCGGCATGCCTCTCTTTCAACGGGCGGGGAGCCTGCCATACCCGTTCGACGGAGCGCACAAAAGGCAGGGCTGCAACCCGGTCCATCAGCGTGCTGTCGTTGCACGACACGGTCACGAAGTTTTCCCACTTGCCGGTGACCACCACGTGCACGCCTTGGCGGACGATTTCATCCACATACTTCCGGCACACGGGCAGGTCGGTAGAGTCCACCTGCAAGCCTTGCCGGTGCCGGCGTTCCAACGCCTTCTCCGACAAGAATTTTTCGGGCTGTTGCAAAGAGTATTCCGTGGCGGCCTTGTCCCGCAAAAGGATGCGGTATTTCAAGGTATCTTGTTGTGCCCACGCCCCACCGGCAAGCAGGGCAAAGGCCAAGGGTAAAAGTAAACGTTTCATGATGATTTATTCTATTAATAGGTATATGAAATTTCAAATGACATCGCCGGCCGCTAATCACCGAGGGGGATATACATGCCGATGCCCCGTTGGGAGGCGATGAACGAACCGCCTACCAGCCGCCGCCCGATGTAGAACACCGCCGACTGCCCGGGGGCAACCGCCGAAGCCTCTTCGAGGAAATGCACCAGCAGGCGCCCGTCGTCCAGCCGGCTTACCCGGCAAGGGATGGGCCTGCTGCGGTAACGGATGCGCACCGAGAGATTGTCCGCGCCGAAAAACTCCCGTTCGTCCACCAGCAGTTCCTGTTCCGCCAGCATGTAGCGGGTCTGCAACTGGCCGGCATCGCCCAGCATCACGGTGTTCTTCTGCGGATTGATTTTCAACACGTATGCAGGCTTGCCCAAGGCTATTTCCAGCCCCTTCCTCTGCCCGATGGTGTAATAAGGAAAGCCTTTGTGCTCGCCAAGTTTCACGCCCTCGGCATTGACAAACCATCCCGGGCCGACCTCTTGGTCAATCTGCGGGCATTGCTCGCGCAGGAAGTCGCGATAATCGACCCGGATGAAGCACACTTCCATGCTTTCCCCCTCGTCGGCTTTCAAAGGATAGCCCTTGGCGCGCAGGTATTCACGCACCTGCGGTTTGGTGTATTGGCCCAAGGGGAACAGGCATCGCCGCAACACGTCCTGCCCCAGCCGCCACAGGAAGTACGACTGGTCTTTCTGCGCGTCGTCGCCCGTCAGGATGTACGTCTTGCCTTCCCGTTCTTCCAGGCGGATGTAATGGCCCGTAGCCAAGTTCGGGCAACCCAGGCGGTCGGCCCACTCGGCCATGAGACGGAACTTGAACAGCGGGTTGCACATCACGCACGGGTTGGGCGTGCGGCCGGAACGGTATTCGTCCACGAAATACTGCACCACGGTGCGGCGGAAAGCCTCCCGCTCGTCTGCCAGGTGGTGCTCTATGCCCATCTCATCGGCCAGGCGGCGCGCCTCCACCGGCTCGTCGCCCCATACCCACATGGTGAAGCCTATCACCTCGTAACCCTGCTCTTTCAGCATCAGGCACGTGGCGGTACTGTCTATGCCGCCGCTCATGCCCACCAAGATACGCTTTCCGGAGTTGTCCATGCCAAAGTAATTAAACTTCGCAAAGGTAGGCTATTCTACAGAGATAGGCAACGGTAGGGACGCGAAAACATCGGCGAAGCACGGCAAAAAACGCCAAAGCAAGCCGGAAAAACGGCAAAGGCATGGCGAAAAGTTTATCTTAAGGCTTCAGATATGTATCTTAAGCCTGCGGATATATATCTTAAGCCTTGCGATAATTATCTTTGCGCCTAAGATAAACTTTTCGCCATGCCTTTGCCGTTTTTCCCAGCCTACCCACGGATTTTTCCGAGCCTGCGCCCGACTTTTCCGGACGGCAAGACAGACCGGAAGCGACATAGCCGGATGGCATTGTAACAGGAATGTAACAGATATGACATACCGCCATAACAGCCAATGCCGACCTTTGCGAGGAAAAACAACCCATTACAGCCCATGCGAAAAGGTATATTGACGTTACTCACTGCCCTGTTGCCCTTGGCAATGGCGGCACAGGACGCCCCCGTCAACGACGACGGGAAGCGGATTGAGAAAGACAAGATGGAAACCAAGGATTACCTGCCCGAAGTACACGGCACCATACGGGCCAAATATGAATACCAGACGGGCATGCAGGCCAGCCGCTTCGAGGTGCGGACAGCCCGCGTCAGCCTGACGGGCAACATCCTGCCCACCATAGCCTACAAAGCCGAGATAGACCTTTCGGATGAAGGGAACATCAAGATGCTGGACGCCTACGCCCGCCTTTTCCCCTGCAAAGGGCTGGCCATAACCGCCGGACAAATGCGCGTGCCCTTTACCATCGACGCCCACCGCTCGCCCCACGAACAATACTTCGCCAACCGCTCGTTCATTGCCAAGCAAGTGGGCAACGTGCGCGACGTGGGACTGACCGTAGGCTACGAACTCCCCATTGAAATGCCCGTCAAGCTGGAAGCGGGACTTTACAACGGCTCGGGACTGACCAACCAGAAAGTATGGCACAAGGAAATCAGCTACTCGGCAAAGGCTGAAATGATGCTCGCCCCGGGATTCAACCTGGCACTGAGCGCGCAAGCCATCGAGCCGCAAGACGTGACCATGCACGCCTACGACATCGGGGCCTACTACGAGACGGAACGCTTCCACATCGAAGGAGAATACCTGTACAAGACCTACGAGGACAATGCCTTCAAAGACGTAAGCTCGGTAAACGCCTTTGCCAACTACGACCTGCCGCTGAAGAAAGTGTTCAGGAAGATGTCGTTCCTCGTGCGCTACGACATGATGACCGACCACAGCAACGCACAGGCTTTGGACGAAACCACCGGCGCACTGGCCATCACCGACTACAAGCGCCACCGGGTGACAGGCGGACTGACCCTGAGCCTGTACAAAGCCTTCCGTGCCGACCTGCGGCTGAACTACGAAAAATATTTCTACCCGGAAGGAAGCATCGCCAAGGAATCGGAGCAGGACAAGGTGGTGGTCGAGCTGATGATACGCTTCTGACACGCAGGTACATTCCACGGCAATAAATTTGCTTATTTGCCCGGAATAACGTATATTTGGGTGGCAGACCCAAACCTGCCCACCCGATATGGCCAATCCTACACTACCCGGTGTCAGCCCTGCCGAACAAGCCTTGCTATACAGCAAACTGAACGCTTACAACGAAGGGCGCGCCTCTTACAAAGAGGCGGGAGTTTATCTTGTGGTCCTGCCCCGCCCCGGCCATCCGGCCTATTCCCTCTGGATATATTCGCCCCTGCCCGAAAGGCAAGCCATCTTTTACCTCTGCGAGCTTTCGGCAGACGTCAACGAGGCACTGCGCATGGCAAGCACCCTTTGTTTCTACTCCCCACGCCGGCTCTTGATAGTGGAGTATAACGCCAAACGCATGCAGAGTAAGGGAGATGACCTGGTGGGATTCGGCAAATACCAGGGCCACTTCTTGCACGAGGTACTGCGGATTGACCCCGGCTACGTGACATGGATAGCTTACAAGTTCCAGCCCCGCATCCCCAAACAAGCACGTTTCCAACAGATTGCACGCATCTACCACTCGGCCTACACCGACTTCCAACGGCGGAAAATCCATGCGAAGAACAACGGACGGTACTTAGGCAAGCCCGGGGACAAAGTGGAAGGACTGGCGCTCGTGCTTACCCAAGTACGCGTGGAGGACAATCCTTACAAGACGGGCATCAAGAACGGGCAGCCTTGCTTTTACGTGCGGCAAGAGATAAAAGCCCACGACCCTGCCGGGAACTCCGTCAGCTTCCGCATCAACGCACGCACGCCAAGCAGCAGCTCATGCGCCCTGCCCGCCCTGGAACATGCCTACCGGCCGGGAGAAACCATAAAAATAGCGTCAGCCCGCATAGTTCGCACCTACACTGCAGGAGGCACGAAATATACCCGGCTGACGCATGTCAGATTGGGATGTTCAGAAGATACGGAATAAGCAGGTCTCGGTTGTCAGTCCTTCACTATCAGCACCGTGGCATAGGCCGCTATGCCTTCTTCACGACCGGTGAATCCCAGTTTTTCGGTAGTGGTGGCTTTGATGGACACATCGTCGGCATCTACCCCCATGACGGATGACAATACCCGCTGCATTTCCGGAATGTGAGGATTGAGTTTGGGACGTTCGGCACACACCGTAGCATCTACATTCCCTACCGAATAACCCTTGCCTGCCAACAGCCCGACGGTTTTCTTCAGCAGGATTTTACTGTCTATGTTTTCAAACTCGCCCGCCGTGTCAGGAAAATGATAACCGATGTCGCGCATATTTGCCGCGCCCAACAAAGCATCGCAAATGGCATGTATCAGCACATCGGCATCCGAATGCCCCAACAAACCTTTCTCATGCTGCAGGCGGATGCCTCCCAGCCACAATTCACGTCCTTCCACCAGGCGGTGTACATCATAACCGAAGCCGACCCGTATTTTCATTGCGAAGAAATTGATATGATTAATAATAGAATATGACCTAACGGATATGGAAATCGAGCACTTTCTCACTGCCCAGATAGCCTTGCAGGTGTTGCCCGACACGGACGGGGCCAACGCCTGCCGGAGTGCCCGTAAAAAGCAGGTCGCCCATCTTCAAAGTCATGAACCGGCTGACGTATGCAATGATGTCATCCACCCGGAAAAGCATATCGGCAGTGTGACCTTGCTGCACACTGTTTCCGTCTATCTCCAGCCTGAAGTCCAACTGCTGCACGTCGCCTCCAAGCTGTTCCAAAGGGACAAATGTACCAATGGCAGCAGAATTATCAAACCCCTTGCACAGTTCCCACGGATGGCCGACGGCACGGAAAGCCCGCTGCAAGTCGCGCGCCGTAAAGTCGATGCCCACCGTAGCAGCATCGTAATACCTGCGGGCAAAACGCGGGGCAATGTGCTTGCCAAGGCGGCAAATGCGTACCACCACCTCGGCCTCGTATTGTATTTCATCGGAAAAGTCAGGGAGGAAGAAAGGTTTCCCGTCTTTCAGAAGCGCAGAATCCGGCTTCATAAAAATGACCGGCTCACGACTTTGCGTATGCCCCAGCTCTTGATTGTGCAGGGCATAGTTCATTCCTACGGCTATAATTTTCATGATTGGTTCTCGTTACAGTTCAAGCGATTGAACATCAAAGCCAGGTGGGCATAAAGCGACGTGTTCTGCACTACGATACGCTCGGGCACGCGAATGCGGAACGGGGTAAAATTCCAGACTGCCTTGATACCTCCCGCCACCATTTTGTCCGTAATGCGTTGCGCTATCTCGATAGGAACGGTCAATACCCCGATACGGACATCGTATTCCTCCCGCTTCCGTTCAAACTCATCGGGATGGAAAATAGGAATGCCATTCAAACGGGTACCGACCAACTCCGGATTGACATCGAACGCCGCCACAATCTCCAGCCCGAAATGCGCCAAGCCGGAGTCGCGCAACAAAGCGCCTCCCAAGCTGCCCACCCCGAACAGGAACGCCTTATGGATATTGGTAAAGCCCAAGAAATCTTCGAGCACGGCAATCAACGTGTCAACCTCATAGCCCACACGCGTGCGCCCTGAAATGTTGACATACGACAAGTCTTTGGCAATCTGCGATGCGTCGATGCCCGTTTCCTTGGAAATCTGCGTAGACGACACGAAGCGTTCTCCCTTTTGCTTCAGCAACTTTACATTGGAAAGATACCATGGCAAACGGCGCAAGGTAGGCTCCGGCACTTTCGCCACTTCCCTCTTTGGTAATGCATTGCCCATCGCTTTCATCTTGTCTGTCTTTAGTCTATGATAAGGCAAAATTACTGCTTTTTCCCCATCAAAGTACGAATCGCATACAAAGGTTAACATAATTTCCAGTTAACGCATCAAGTTAACGGCAAAAAGCGTACTTTTGAAGCCCGGGACAGGCAGCTGCCGGACACCTTTCAATACTAACACTAAAAGAAACATCCACCGACATGGCAAAGCATACGAAAAACAACGATTGGAAAGAACGGTTGAACATAGTCTACTCCACCAACCCCGATTACCAATACCAGACCGAACAAGAAGAAGAAGAGCCAGACACGCCGCCCGCAGCACAACAGAAGCTTCGTGTACAATTGGACCGGCGCAACCGGGGCGGGAAAACCGTTACCTTGGTCACCGGCTTCATCGGGACGGATGAAGACCTTAAAGCATTGGGCAAGTTGCTGAAAAGCAAATGCGGCGTCGGAGGCAGTGCCAAAGACGGGGAAATCATCGTGCAAGGCGATTTCAAGCAAAAAGTCATCGATTTATTGAAACAGGAAGGGTTTACCCAAACCAAATAACCGCCGCAAGTGCCAAGACGCTACAAAGCGAGCCATATCACACTCCGTTTCCAGGGGTAAAGATATGGCTCGCTTTTATATTTTCCGGCAAGCTGTCATTCCGCGGCAGGCGATGCCGGCTGTACCTCTCCGGCGCCCTTATCCCGCCAAGTCTTGATAAAGTCCTTGCCAAACAGAATCCAGCCCACACAACCTACGCCGGCCAAGAACACAAAGCCTACCAATATCATCAGCTTATTGGGCTTGGAGGCACGCAACGGCACCGTAGCAGGCTGCACTACCGTATATACAGGCGTGATTTCCTGCACTTTCGCCTTTGCCATCTGCAATTGTTGGGATACTTGCGTATAAACCTGGTAGGCAAGGTTCATCTCATTCTGCAACCGTTCTTCCTCTACCGCGAAACGGCGCAATATGATGTTCTGGTTGGCATCCACAAACGCGGCATACTTCTGCTGTGCTTCTTCATAATTCGCCTTTGCCTCTTCATACAACTTTTCGGTAAAGGCCAAGTCATGACGTGCCTTGTTCGTACGGTAATCCGTAATGTAATTTTGCAGGCAATGCATCACGGTATCGGTCAGGGAAGCCGAAATCAACGGGTCTTGCATAGTGACGGTCAGGGTGGTAATGCCGGTTTTCTTATCCATCGACACCGAAAGCCGATTGTTCAACGCCGCGGCAATGCCCGCTTCTTCCGCCGTCAGCTGGAAGGGGTCAAGCTGTTTTTCCTCGTCCGTTTCCGGTTCGTCCTTGAACAGAGACATTGTCCAGCCCAGCACTTTGAAGGGAGCAGAAATGACAGCGCTCCACCACGACACACGTTGTTCGTCCTTCAGATAGGCATACAGGGTCGTGTCGATTTTCCCTTCCCCGTCTTTCACGCGGATGTTGAACAAGTCTACCAGGAACGGAGTAGAACTCACAATATCCGGATAAAGTTCGGGCGACAAGGCGTCTTCACCCGAACTGCTGCCCAGGTTGATACCCGCCATGGCAGCCAAAGCCCCCATGCTGCCGCTCGTCGACTTCCCGCTGGCCTCGGGTGCCAAGGTCACGGTCGTGGAATATTCCTTCGGGATGCTGAACGCCACCACCAGCGCCACCACCACGGCAATTCCGCAAGCCTTGAAAATCAATTTGCGGTCTGCCCATACCTTTTGGGCAAGTTCTATCAGGTCTATTTCTTGTTCTTCGGGATGCGCGCCCGATTCAATTTTGTCTTCACTCATGAGTTTCACTATTTAAAGAGGTTAACCAATGTGGCGACCATGGTAGCCAGCGATGCGGCAGATGTACCCATGCCTATGATTTCTGCCGGCGACATCCGGTTCCGGTTGTCCTTTTGCGGCACAATAATTTCACACCCGGGTTCGATGGCTTTCGATTTCGACTTCAGGCGCGACACGGTACCGTTCATGTAGACCACATACACCTTGCGTTTCTTGGCATTGTTGCCATAGCCTCCCGCCTGGTTGATGTAGTAGCGCAGGTTTTCCCCTTTCTTGTAAGACACGGTGTTGGGATACATGACTGCCCCGTTGATTTTTACCGTATTCACGTATTCGGGCACCATCAGCAGGTCGCCTTCGCGCAATACCATGTCGTAGTCCGAGCCCGGTTTCTCCAGCGCCATATCCAGGTTGATGCCGACGGAGTATGTGTCCGACACGTCCAGCTGGTCCACTGCAATGGAGTCGCCGCTCATCCGCGCCATGCGCAACATGTCATCCTTCCGGCGAAGTTCTTCTTCCGTCATTTTGCGTATCAGACGGGCACCCCTTACGTAAGCATCGGGAGTAATGCCGCCGGCTTTTTTGATAAGGTCGCTCAGACGCTCGTTTTTCTTGGACAAGGCATAGCTTCCGCTGAACAATACTTCGCCCTCTACCGTCACGTTCTGTTGCGGATGGTAAGCCGGACTTTTGCGGATGTACACTTCGTCGAAAGGCGCCAGGCGGAAATCCCCGCTGCCCTTGCCCACCAGCAGCCCGTCTTTCAAGTCAAAGACAAATGTCTCGCCAATCGTGGTGCTGAACTCCGAGCTGCGCGGATTCTTGACGCGGCGGGCAACTTCCACCTTGGTGGTTGCCGCGGCTTCCAGCAAGCCTCCGGCCTGCAGTACCAGGTCTTCTATCGTCATGTTGTCGGAGTACAGGTACGTACCGGGGTTGGCCACTTCGCCGTGGATGGTAAGGGTGCGTTCTTCCTGCAGGTCGTGGATGCTGGGGATGTACAGCACATCGTTTTTCTGCAACGGGATATCGGCCACGCTGCCGTTCATAATGCCCTTGACGTCGACCTGGATGATTTCATGCGTCAGGTCTTCATGCTCGCGGTCCACAACCGCCCGGTTCAGGAAAGCGTCGCCTTTCAGGCCTTCGGCTTTCTTAATCAGCTGTTTCACCGTGTTCACGTCGGCAGTCAGCTGGTACAATCCGGGACGATATACAGCCCCGCGCACCTCGATGCGGTTTTCAAAACGCTGCAACACGGAGTCCACGCTGACCTCGTCGCCGTCGTCCAAGGCAAAGGCTGCGTAATCGGTGTCATCCACATTATAAATCTGCTGCTCACGCCCGCTCTTGCGGATGACGCGCACAGCCTTCTTGTAAGCATCACCGGTAAAGTTGCCGGCATACTCCAGCAGCTTGTCCATGGTTTCACGGGGTTTCATCTCGTAGAACATCGGTCGCTTCACCTTGCCGGTAATCCGTACCAGCGACTGGTAAGGGCTTACGATGACCACATCGCCGTCTTGCAGGCGGATGTCATCCTTTATCTTCCCCTGCATGATGTAGTCGTACACGTCCAGGTTGGCTATGACCTTTTCGCCGCGCACCACCTTGATGTCGCGCAACGTACCGATGTCGTTCACGCCGCCTGCATTGTACAGGGCATGGAATACCGACGCGAATGCCGACAGGGTATATGTGCCGGGCACGACAACCTCGCCCATGACATTGACCTGTATGGAGCGGATTTCGCCCAACGACAGCTTGACTTGGGTAGACGGCAGGTTGCCGGACACGCCGGAGTATATCTTCGCGAATGCCTGCTTCAGGTATTCATTGGCTTCTTCCACGGTTTTCCCGCTCAGGTACACCGGTCCAAGGTTGCTGACCAGGATGCTTCCCTCGGGCGATATGGTCTGGCGGATGGTGATTTCCGATGCCCCCCACACGTCGATAATCACTTCATCGCCGGGTCCCAGCTGGTAGTTGGCCGGCGTGGCAATGTTCATGCTGGGTTCAAAAGTCAGGTAGGGGTTGGTAAATATGTTATGGCCGAAAATCTGTTCGGTAGGGTCTTCTTCCTCTTCTTCCTCCATATCCGGATACAGGCCTTCATACATGGCCAGGGAGTCTTCCTGCGCCATTTCCTCATCGGTCATCATCCGGTTTGTGGCACGCACTCCCGTTTCGGTCATCCGGCGTTTCTTCTGCTTGTCCTTACTCTTGTCAGCATACTTCTTTTGTCCGCGCTGGCGTGAACGGTTGGCGTCGGTCCCCTCCCCGTCCAGATATTCGCCCGACTGCTCGGCCTCGTATTCCTCGCGTATTCTTTCCACCTGTTCCTTGGTGATGCCCCGGCGCATCAGCTCGCTGACGATCTGCTTTTCCGGTTTGCCTGCCTTTTGGGCGTCCAACACATACTGGATTACCTGGTCGTCAGTCATTTGTTGGGCCAAAGCCGCCCCACACAGAGCAAACGCCAAGACAAATAATGTAAGTAACCTGCGCATAAGTTCTTCCGTTAATTCTTTTTGAATCCTCGTTTTTTGTTTAATCGGGGGCAAAGTTAAGAATATTATTCATATTAACCGCCTTACCCCGGAAGTTTTGACACCCCGATGTTCCCAAAGCACGCGGCAAAGCCGCACGGGACGCCGCCGGGAAATGATGCGGACGGGAACAAAAATACCATTCCCCGTGCAAAGAAAAACGGAAAGCCGGAACGAAAAGTTTATCTTAGCCCCTAAGATATATATCTTAAGCCTGTCGATAATTATCTTAGGCGCAAAGATAATTATCTTCAGTCTTAAGATAAACTTTTGGAGCCGGCAACAGATGTTTTATATCGCAGGACAAAGTTTTTTCCTCCCCGGCAAAAGGAAGAATGCCCGCCCTCCCCCGGAAGGCAACACGGCATCTCCCCCCAAAAGAAAAAAAGAAAAAAAACGCCGATTCCTTTTGCATTTTGAAATAAAGCAGTACTTTTGCACCCCGTAAACAACCCATCGCCGATATAGCTCAGTTGGTAGAGCAACGCATTCGTAACGCGTAGGTCGCCGGTTCAAGTCCGGCTATCGGCTCCAAAAGAGGTGCCCCGAGACGCCTCTTTTTCTTTTTTTGCGGCTCCGCCTTGCACATTCCCGCCTATTCTTACTACCTTTGCCCATCATTCACCAAGCACCCGTGGCATCCCCATGAAGAAAAAGACAAGAAACACCCTGCTTGCCCTTGCGGCGGCCGTCGTGCTCATCGCCTTGGCAGGTGCGGGCACCGGCTACTACCTGCTGCTTGCCCCGCAGTTCCACCCGCAGAAGACGCAATACGTCTACATTGACCGCGACGACAACCTCGACTCCATATATAATAAGGTACGGCAAACCGGACAGGCCGGAAACCTGACGGGCTTCCGGTGGATGGCACGCTACCGCGACTACGCCCGGTGCATACACACCGGCAGGTATGCCATCCACCCGGGGGAAAACGTCTACCACGTGTTCAGCCGCCTGTACCGCGGCTACCAGGAACCGATGAACCTCACCATCGGAAGCGTGCGCACCCTGGACCGCCTGGCACGGAACGTGGGCGAACAGCTGATGATAGACTCCGCCGAGATTGCCGCCCCGCTGAGCGACTCCGCTTTCATCCACCGGCTGGGCTACACGCCCGAAACCCTGCCCGCCCTGTTCATCCCCAACACCTACCAGGTGTACTGGAACATGTCGGTGGAAGAGTTCTTCCAACGGATGCAGAAAGAGCACGCCGCCTTCTGGAACGAGAAACGCCGCGCACAAGCCCAAGCCATGCACATGACGCCCGAAGAAGTGGCAACCCTGGCATCCATCGTAGAGGAAGAGACCAACAACAACGCCGAGAAGCCCACGGTGGCAGGGCTTTACATCAACCGCCTCCACGCCAACATGCCGTTGCAGGCCGATCCCACCATCAAGTTCGCTTTGCAGAATGCAGGCATCCGCCGCATCACCAATGCCGACCTCAACATCGACTCGCCCTACAACACCTACCTGCACACCGGACTTCCGCCCGGCCCCATCCGCATCCCCTCCATCGTGGGACTGGACGCCGTGCTCAACTACACCCGGCACAACTACCTGTACATGTGCGCAAAGGAAGACTTCTCGGGCACACACAACTTCGCGTCCAACTACCGCGACCACCTGCGCAATGCCCGCAAGTACTGGAATGCCCTGAACCGGCGCAAGATTTACCGCTAACCCGCTTCCACAGTTGCCTTCCTTTCTGCCGCCCAGGGCAGAGACACGACCGAATGTTCAAATTTTAGGGCGAAACATATCAGATTGTCAAAGTAAAACCTTATATTTGCGCTTTGTGACATAAAACAAAGATTATCAATCAAAATAAATCTGATATGGGAAAGCAACTCTTACTGGGCGATGAAGCCATCGCCCAAGCAGCACTGGATGCCGGACTCTCGGGCGTATATGCCTACCCCGGCACTCCTTCCACCGAAATAACGGAATACATCCAACAAGCCACGGCGGGCAGCGACATCCACAGCCGCTGGTGCGCCAACGAGAAAACCGCCATGGAGGCAGCTCTCGGAATGTCGTTTGCCGGCAAGCGGGCACTGGTGTGCATGAAACACGTGGGCATGAACGTTGCCGCCGACTGCTTCATCAATTCGGGCGTAACGGGGGTGAAAGGCGGGCTTATCGTGGTGGCGGCAGACGACCCCAGCATGCACTCCTCGCAAAACGAACAGGACAGCCGCTTTTACGGCGACTTTGCCCTCGTCCCCATGTACGAACCCAGCAACCAGCAAGAGGCCTACGACATGGCCTACGCAGGCTTCGCGTTCTCCGAACAAACCGGAGAGCCCCTGCTGATGCGCATGGTCACCCGCCTGGCACACTCCCGCTCGGGCGTGGAACGCAAGGAAGCCCAACCGCAAAACGCCATCGCCTTCAGCGACGACCCCAAGCAGTTCATCCTGCTGCCGGGCATCGCCCGCAAACGCTACAAGGCATTGCTGGAAAAACAAGAAGCACTTATCGAAGCCTCCGAGAACTCGCCCTACAACCGCTACATCGACGGTTCCGACAAAAAGACGGGCATCGTGGCTTGCGGCATCGCCTACAACTACCTGATGGAAAACTATCCGGACGGATGCGAGCACCCGGTACTGAAAATCGGGCAATACCCCCTGCCCAGCAAGCTCCTGCGGCAACTGGCAGACGCATGCGATGAAATCCTGGTACTGGAAGACGGACAACCGTTTGTGGAAAAACAGCTGAAAGGCTGCCTGGGACTGGGCATCCGGGTAAAAGGACGCATGGACGGCACCCTGCCCGCCTCAGGCGAATTGAACCCCGACATCGTGGCGCACGCCGTGGGCAAAGAGAACAAGTCCACGTTCGCCATCCCCTCGCTGGTGGAAATGAGGCCGCCCGCCCTGTGCGAAGGCTGCGGCCACCGCGACATGTACACCACATTGACCCAGGTGCTGAAAGAAGAATATCCCGACCACAAAGTATTCGGCGACATCGGCTGCTATACCCTGGGAGCCAACGCACCGTTCTACGCCATCAACTCGTGCGTAGACATGGGTGCCTCCATCACCATGGCAAAGGGAGCCGCCGATGCAGGTGTGCGCCCGGCGGTAGCCGTCATCGGCGATTCCACCTTCACCCACTCCGGCATGACCGGGCTGCTGGATTGCGTCAACGAAAACACCCCGGTCACCATCATCATCTCCGACAACGAGACCACTGCCATGACCGGCGGGCAAGACTCGGCAGGCACCGGGCGGCTGGAATCCATCTGCACCGGCATCGGCGTAGCGCCGGAGCACGTCCGCGTAGTGGTTCCCCTCAAGAAAAACTACGAGGAAATGAAACAGGTCATCCGCGAAGAACTGGATTACCCTGGGGTTTCCGTCATCATCCCGCGCAGGGAATGCATCCAGACATTAGCACGTAAAAAAAGAAACAAATAACAGACTATCATGAAAAAAGACATTATACTATCCGGTGTGGGAGGACAAGGCATCCTCTCCATCGCCACCGTCATAGGCAGGGCTGCCCTGAAGAACGGACTGTACATGAAGCAAGCCGAGGTACACGGTATGAGCCAACGGGGAGGCGACGTCCAGTCGAACCTGCGCATCAGCGACCAGCCCATCGCATCCGACCTGATTCCAACGGGCAAATGCGACCTTATCATCTCGCTGGAACCCATGGAAGCCTTGCGTTACCTGCCTTACCTGAGCGCCGACGGATGGCTGGTGACCAACGAAGTGCCGTTTGTCAACATCCCCGTCTACCCTGCGGAAGATGAACTGAAAGCACAAATCAACCGGTTGCCCCACAAAATCATGCTGGACGTCAACAAAGTGGCCAAAGAAGCCGGCTCCGTACGGGTGGCGAACATCGTTTTGCTGGGCGCAACCATCCCGTTCCTCGGCATAGACTACGCCTCGGTGCAGGACAGCATCCGCGAAATATTCCAACGCAAAGGCGAAGCGGTTGTGGAAATGAACCTCAAAGCCTTGGCGGCAGGCAAAGAAATAGCAGAAACATTCATCTAAACAAACCAGAAACCATGAACGGCAAATATTGGGAAGAAGACATTGAAACCATGCCCCGGGAAAGGCTGCGCGAACTGCAATTGCAGCGCTTGAAGAAAACCATCGCCATTGCAGCCCACTCCCCTTACTACAAAAAAGTTTTCCAAGAACATGGCATAACCCCGGACAGCATACAAACCGTGGAAGACATCCGCAAAATACCTTTCACCACCAAGGCAGACATGCGCGCCAACTACCCCTTCGGGCTGGTGGCCGGCAACATGCGGGAAGACGGCGTGCGCATACACTCCTCCAGCGGGACTACCGGCACCCCTACGGTCATCGTCCACTCGCAACACGACCTGGACTCTTGGGCAAACCTGGTGGCACGCTGCCTCTATATGGTAGGCGTCCGTAAAACCGATGTATTCCAAAACAGCTCCGGTTACGGCATGTTTACCGGCGGGCTCGGATTCCAGTACGGCGCCGAAAGGCTGGGCGCCCTCACGGTACCTGCTGCGGCAGGCAACAGCAAACGGCAAATCAAGTTCATCAACGATTTCCATACCACAGCCCTGCACGCCATCCCCAGCTATGCCATCCGCCTGGCGGAAGTCATGCAGGAAGAAGGAATAGACCCGACACAGACGTCTTTAAAGACACTGGTCATCGGAGCCGAACCACATACGGATGAACAACGCAAAAAGATAGAAAGGCTCTTGGGCGTAAAAGCCTACAACAGCTTCGGCATGACGGAAATGAACGGCCCGGGCGTAGCCTTTGAATGCACGGAACAGAACGGCATGCACTTCTGGGAAGACTGCTACCTGGTAGAAATCATCGACCCGAACACCGGGGAACCTGTACCTGACGGAGAAATCGGAGAGTTGGTATTGACGACCCTCGACCGCGAAATGATGCCGCTCATACGCTACCGCACGCGCGACCTTACCCGCATACTGCCCGGCGAATGCCCCTGCGGACGCACACACTTGCGCATAGACCGCATCAAGGGACGCAGCGACGACATGTTTATCATCAAAGGTGTCAACATCTTCCCCATGCAGGTAGAGAAGATACTGATGCAATACCCGCAACTGGGAAGCAACTACCTGATTACCCTCGACACCATCAACAACCAGGATGAAATGATTGTCGAAGTAGAACTCAACGACCTGTCTACCGACAACTACGTCGAACTGGAACAAGTGCGGAAAGAAATCACCCGCCAACTGAAAGACGAGATACTGGTAACCCCCAGGCTCAAGCTGGTGAAGAAAGGTTCCCTGCCCCAAAGCGATGGGAAAGCCGTCCGCGTAAAGGATTTAAGGGACAACAAATAGGCTTACAGGAATCAACAAGAAAAGCCATCGTAATTAAGCTAAAAAAGGAACGGAATCTTATTGATTACCGTTCCTTTTTTATAAGGAAGCCGCACCGATGATGTGATGAAACTCCGACAGACATGATTTGAGAGCTCGTCCTCTTTGTAATCCACCGACTCAAAGGTTACCCCGAAGGGCGTGGCCCGCCATTGAGAAGCGAAGCTTGTCTCGGTATTTCATTTTAATTGATGAGTTTCCCGATCCAATCAATGCGGCTGTTTTTTCTGAAAACAAAGATAGGAAGTTTCTATGAAAGAAACAAGAAAAAACAGCAATTTGTCTGCAATTTTATTCACCCACGCACGAATCCGGCTTTCTGGACAAAAAAAATGCCGCCTTCCGGCAGGAAAGCGGCATTTTTATCTTTAACTTGCTTACTTTACTTTTGCTACGATAGCCTTGAAAGCTTCCGGATGATTCATGGCCAAATCGGCAAGAACCTTGCGGTTGATTTCAATGCCACCCTTATGCAAAGCACCCATCAGCTTGGAATAAGACAGGCCTTCCAGGCGGGCAGCAGCATTGATACGCTGAATCCACAATGCGCGGAAGTTTCTTTTCTTATTCTTGCGGTCGCGGTATGCATAAGTCAGACCTTTCTCCCAAGTATTCTTGGCAACGGTCCATACATTTTTTCTTGCACCGAAGTAACCTCTGGTCAACTTCAGGATTTTCTTTCTTTTTGCTCTCGAAGCAACGTGATTTACTGATCTTGGCATAGTTTTACTTGTTTTTGAATGTCAGCGCCCTTACTTCGCGTAACGGACTTAAAGCTAATGCATTCGGTTAATAACTTAATTTTCTTCAGATGCTTTTTAACGCATGGCTAAGAGTTCCTTCACTTGGGCTGCATTGGCTCTGTCCACGAGTGTAGAGTAGCACAAGTTTCTTTTCTGCTTCTTAGTCTTCTTAGTCAGGATGTGACTATGAAAAGCATGCTTTCTTTTGATTTTACCCGTTCCGGTAAGAGTGAATCTTTTTTTGGCACCGGAGTTAGTCTTGATCTTTGGCATTTTACTTATTATTTAATTATTAAATTATATGGCAACGCACTATACCTACGGCGTTACTCATTTCTCTTGCAATTCATCGCCCGGCTCGGCTTCCGGTTCCTTGGGGGCGGCATTTTTCTTGGAAGTCACCCCTTTCTTGGGAGAAAGCTGGATGGTCATCCGCTTGCCTTCCAACACCGGCATCTGGTCTACCTTCGCGTAGTCCTCCAAATCGTTGGCAAAACGCAACAGCAACACCTCGCCCTGTTCCTTAAACAAGATGGAGCGGCCTTTGAAAAACACATACGCCCTCACCTTATCGCCATCTTCCAGGAAGCCTTTGGCATGTTTCAATTTGAAGTTATAATCATGGTCATCGGTCTGCGGGCCGAAACGTATTTCCTTTACGTTTACTTTCACCTGCTTGGCTTTCTGTTCCTTCTGGCGCTTTTTCAGTTGATAAAGGAATTTAGAGTAATCAATGATGCGGCAAACAGGAGGCTGTGCATTGGGAGATATTTCCACGAGATCTGCGTCATGTTCTTCAGCAAGTCTCAGTGCCTGAGCTATCGGATAAACCTTCGACTCTACTTCATCGCCCACAATACGGACTTCTTTGGCACGGATCTGTTCGTTAATCCGATGTTGCCCTTTTAAGTTGTCATTCTTCATTCAGTAACTTTACTTCCGGTTTGTTTTTCAATTTTTACTACTAAATTAATCCTTATATCCATGTATGCAGAAGCAGCTTCCGGTAGCTGTTACCGGAACCTGCCTTTGCAATCGGGCGCAAAATTACCATTTATTTATCATATTCTGAACTTCTTCGCTCATTTTTTTAGCGAATTCTTCATATTTCACCGAACCCTGGTCGCCATCCCCTTGCTTACGCACGGAAACTTCCTTGTTCTCGGCTTCTTTTTCCCCTACGACCAGCATGTAAGGAATATGCTTCATCTCGTTGTCACGGATTTTACGTCCTATCTTCTCATTGCGTTCGTCCACAATGGCGCGGATGTCGTATTTCTTCAGATACTGTTGTACCTCACGTGCATAGTCGTTGAACTTCTCGCTGATGGGAAGAATGGCCACCTGGTCGGGTGTCAGCCACAAGGGGAACTTGCCTGCCGTATGCTCAATCAGCACGGCCACAAAACGTTCCATAGAACCGAAAGGCGCACGGTGAATCATCACCGGACGGTGCTTCTGGTTATCGGCGCCTGTATATTCCAGTTGGAAGCGCTCCGGCAGATTGTAATCCACCTGGATGGTGCCCAACTGCCAACGGCGGCCGATGGCATCCTTTACCATAAAGTCCAGTTTCGGGCCATAGAAAGCCGCTTCGCCATATTCCACCTTGGCTTTCAAGCCTTTCTCCGCACAAGCTTCTACAATGGCCTGCTCTGCCTTTTCCCAGTTCTCATCGCTGCCGATGTACTTTTCGCGGTTCACCTTGTCGCGCAAAGAAATCTGCGCCTCAAAGTTCTCAAATTCCATCGAGCGGAATACGATGGAGATAATATCCATCACCCGCAGGAACTCGTCCTTCACCTGGTCCGGACGGCAGAAGATGTGGGCATCGTCTTGCGTGAAGCTGCGCACACGCGTCAATCCGTGCAGCTCACCGCTCTGCTCGTAACGGCATACCGTGCCGAATTCCGCAATGCGCAAAGGCAGGTCTTTATACGAGCGGGGAGAGTTCTTGTAAATCATGCAATGGTGCGGGCAGTTCATCGGCTTCAGGAAATATTCCTCGCCCTCCTCCGGCGTATGGATAGGCTGGAAAGAATCCTTCCCGTACTTGGCATAATGCCCCGAAGTGATGTACAGCAACTTGTTGCCGATAGGCGGGCAGATAACTTCCTGGTAATCGTAACGTGCCTGGATGCGGCGCAAGAAATCCTGCAGGCGGAGGCGCAAGGCAGCCCCCTTGGGCAACCACATCGGCAAGCCTTTGCCCACGGTATCCGAGAACATGAACAGTTCCATCTCCTTGCCTATCTTGCGGTGGTCACGTTTCTTGGCCTCCTCCAGCAAGGCAAGGTATTCATCCAGCATTTTCTTCTTCGGGAAGGTGATGCCGTAAATGCGGGTCATCATCTTGCGGTCTTCCCGGCCGCGCCAATAAGCCCCGGCCACCGATGTCAGCTTGATAGCCTTGATGGGTGCCGTATTCAGCAAGTGAGGGCCACGGCACAGGTCGGTAAACGCGCCCTGCGTATAGGTCGTGATGTGTCCGTCTTCCAATTCAGAAATCAGCTCGCACTTATAGGTCTCGCCCCGCTCGCCGAACATTTTCAAGGCATCGGCCTTCGCGATGTCTTTCCGCACCACGGCTTCTTTCTTGGCGGCGAGCTCCAACATTTTCTGCTCGATAGCCGGCAGGTCGGCCTCCTTGATGGTTGCCTCTCCCGGGTCCACATCATAATAAAATCCGTTTTCAATAGCCGGGCCTATGCCGAACTGGATGCCCGGGTAAAGCTCCTGCAAGGCTTCTGCCAGCAAGTGGGCGCTTGTATGCCAGAACGTGTGTTTGCCTTCTTCATCGTCCCACTTATAGAGCACGAAGTCGGCATCCTGCAGGATAGGACGTCCCAAATCATAAGTTTCCCCGTTCACGCCACAAGACAATACCTCTTGTGCCAGCCGCGAACTGATGCTTTCTGCAATCTGCAGTCCCGTCACTCCTTCGTTGTATTCACGAACGGAGCCGTCTGGAAATGTTATCTTTATCATAATGTTTTAGATGTTTCGGTTTTCAGCACGCAAAAATACTAAATCTTTTCCGAAAGCCATTGTTTTACCGCAAAATGTTATTCGGGCATGTCTGTGAATCTTTTAATTACGTTGTATGCCGAAACGATGCCCAGCTCGCCCGCCTTGCTCAGGTCGGAAATGCCCTGCTTGTTGTTCCCTAAGAAGATATGGGTCAGCCCCCGGTTAAAATAGGCCTCCGCCAGGTTCGGGTCCAGTTCTATCGCCTTGTCGTAATCCGCCAAAGCCGCGCGGTAGTCCTTCAGCATAGACAACACATTGCCCCGGTTATAATAGCCATACACAAAGTCAGGCGCCAGGCGGATTACCTGGTCAAGGTCGCCCTTCACCGTTTCATAGTCGATGGCTGTCATTTCGGTATCCTGTTGGGAGCCGGCAGTTGTTCCTGTCGGGGTTCCGTCCATGGCCGCTTCTGCCTTGCGGTATTCCAGTTGCTTGTAGCGCACCAATGCCCGCATAAAGTACGCCGGGAAGAAGGTGTCGTCCAGCAGGATACTTTGCGTAAAGTCCTCTATCGAGCTGGTAAGGTCTTGCACCAGGTAAAAGTCCAGCCCGCGCATGAAACGCGCCTTTGCGTCCCGGCTGTCCTTCACGATATCCGCCGTATGGGCATCTGTCAAGGCGAAATGGTAATGCACCTGTTCTTCCGTCAGCGGTGCCTCCCGGTTGGTGATACGCAAGGGCTTCGGGAAAATCTTTTGCCGGTTCAAGTCATCAATGTACTTGTAATAGTGCACCTGGTGATTCACCTCGCTCTCCTTTTCATAATAGGTCAGCGCATACATCGGTTCCAGCTTGATGACCACATTCCGGTCTTGCACACGTCCGCGGTAATCGCTCGTGTACCGTTGTTCCATCTCCGAGTCGTCCGCAATGACAATCTTCCGGTAGTTCTCCATATTCTTGTCCGACTTCTTACGGGTCTTTCCGTCGCTGCTGTCATCCGTGTCCTGCCCGCCATTGTCTGCCGTGTTCTGTTGTTGGTCCGGTGAGACTCCGTTCCGCCGGTCTATCTGCATCTGCATGATTTTGAATTCGTCCGCTTCCGCGCCCTTGAGGTCGCCCATCTTCCGCCGCGCCTCGGCACGCTGGTAATAACCGGTCATAAAGTTCGGGTATTCTTCTATTACCTTGGAGTAGTCGCTGATGGCCCCTTGGTAATCGCCCGTCTGTGCGCGCAGCACACCCCGGTTGAAGGTCGCCATCATGTTGTCCGGCTCTATCTGCAACACAAAGTCAAAATCCTCGATAGCGCGGTTGTCGTCGCCCACTTGCGCCCGCAAGATACCCCGGTTGTAATGCCCCAGGAAGTTGTTCGGGTCAATGGACAATGCCAGGTCGTAGTCGCTCATGGCGCCCCTCAGGTTGTTCTGGTGGAAACGAGCCAAAGCCCGGTTGATATAGTTCCCCGCGTTCCTCACGCTTAGGCGGATAGCCTGGTCCAAATCGCTCTCCGCCTCCTTGTATTTGCCCTGCTGGATGCGGACTACCGCCCTTGCCCCCCAGCCGTCGGCATCATAGCGATCCAGCTCGATGGCCTTGTCAAAATCCTGCAACGCCTGCACCGTGTCTTTCTGCAGCAACGACACCTCCCCCCTGATGAGGTAGGCGCGCGTGTACCGGGGCGCAATGGTCAACAGTTTGCCAAGGTCGTCCTTGGCTGTCTCGTAATCTTTCTTCTGGATGTGGCACAAAGAAAGGTTATGCCACAGCACCACATTCTCCGGGTCGTATTTCAAGGCTGCCCGATAGTCCGAAATCGCGTCATCAAACTTATTCAGCCGGATGCGCGCCAATCCCCTGATCTGGTAAGCGCCTACCACAAACGGATTGCGCTCGATGGCCTCGTTGCAGTCATCTTCTGCCCCCTGATAGTCATCAAGGTTTATCTTTGCCAACGCCCTGAAGAAATAGGGTTCAAACAAATAAGGTTTGGCATTGATTACCTGGTTGAAGTATTGGATGGAAAGCACATAGTCTTCAAAATACAAGGCGTTGCGGGCAATGGTCATCATCCGCTCCGTGTTGATTTGCGCATACAACGCCATGGGCAACATCAACAAAGCAATCAGTAGTTTTTTTATCATTTTGTGTCCCGTGTGGATGCTTGAAAATCTTATTTCCGTACAGACTTCACCTTATAGTCGCAATGCACCTTTCCTTTCAGCAAAGCGCCCAGTTTGCCCTTGATCATCTGTTTGCGCAAAGCCGACAGGTGGTCAATGAACATCGTGCCTTCCAGGTGGTCAAACTCATGCTGCATCACGCGTGCCAGATACCCCTCTACAATCTCGTCATGTTCCACCAGCTCCTCGTCCAGGTATTTCACCCGGATTCTATTCCCCCGCTTCACCGTTTCATGGATGCCCGGCAAGCTGAGGCAGCCTTCTTCCATCGAAACCTCATCTCCGCCTACCTCCAGGATATGCGCGTTGATATAAGCCTTGCGGAACCCCTTGTACTCGGGCAGGTCGTCCGACAGCACATCCAGGTTAATCACCACCACCCGGATGGGCAAACCCACCTGGGGAGCAGCCAGCCCGACGCCATCGGCATGGTCCATCGTCTCAAACATATTGGATATCAACTCCTTCAGGTTAGGATAATCCGGAGTGATGTCTTGGGCCACTTCCCGCAACACCGGTTGCCCGTAAACATAAATAGGTAAAATCATATTTGCGAATCAAATCTATAAAAAAAGTTCATAATCCACGAAAACGCCGGTTCTCCATGTAGCTTTGCAAGATGATAGTGGCACTGATTTCATCCACCAGCGCCTTGTTTTGCCGGTCTTTCTTTTTCAGCCCGCCATCCAGCATGGCACGGTGTGCCAGGACAGATGTAAAACGCTCGTCCACATACTCCACAGGCATCTCCGGCAACCGCTTTTTCAGCGAGCGCACAAAGGGCTCAATGTAAGCCATGCTCTCCGATGCCTCGTTATTCATCTGCTTCGGCAACCCCACCAAGATACGTTCCACCGGCTCGCGTGCCACATAGTCCAGGATATAAGTCAGCAACTGATGGGTAGGCACCGTCGCCAGCCCGTTGGCAATAAGTTGCAACGGGTCGCTCACCGCGACACCGGTCCGTTTCCGTCCATAATCTATGGCAAGCAGTCTGCCCATAACCTCGTTACCTTCCTTCCCTTAAAAACTCAGACAATGTTTCAACAGGCAAAGGCATGTTCCATACCTCCTGCACAAAGCGCCTGTCAGCGGTGCAAAGATAAATACATTTTCGCAAGTATCAGGTCTTCATTGCGCTATAATTCTGCAAATGCTATTAATATATGTACTTTTTCTTTCGCTTGCCCGAAAGAAAAAGATGCCCAAAAGAAAGGGCCCCGGCTGTGCCCGCCGGTCAATGCCGGAGAGCCATGCGGCGTCAAGTTGTGCCTGTGAAACCGGATATATGATACTGTTTCACGCTATGTCTCATGCCGCATGGCCGCGCCTAAGCGGAGGGGCGTGAAACGGAGAGGGCATTTTTGCGTGAAGGACGGCAGTCTGTTTGAGCGAAGCGAGTTTTCTGCCGTTTAGCAAAAATGTACTTGGCAGCTACGCTGCAAAGAAGTAGCCCCGGAGATTCAGCGCTTGACTTTTTTCTTTTGGTATCTTTTCTTTTTGTGTCAAGACAAAAAGAAAAGTACACTATTCGGGCAAGCGAAAGAAAAAGTACATATAAAAATTCCTCCCCGTGGGGAGGACCAAGGAAGGAACAAAAAAAGGATACCCGGCAAGCCGGATATCCCTTTCTTATTCAAACCCTATTAGTAAGTAAGCTTACTCAAGAATAACTACGCGGTTCAACAGGTTCTTGCCGAACATGTTTTCAGTACCGCCAAAGCCTACGAGCTCGAGTTGGTCTTTGTCTACGCCTTCAGCAATCAAAGCATCGTAAACAACCTGAGCACGTTTCTCAGACAGTTTCTGGTTCCAAGAAGCGCTACCCGTAGCCTTGTCAGCATAGCCGGATACCTTGTACTTCTTGTCCGGATTAGCCTTCAGGATCTTAGCTGCCAACTGGATGTTAACCTTGCCGTAATCGTCCAGACGGGCGCTACCTATCTTGAAGAAGATAGCACGCGGGCCGGCAACAGATACTTCCTTAACCACTTCTCTTACTTCAGGTTTCACGTTAGCCAAAGCATTCTTTGCGTTGGCCAAGTCAGCCTGAGCCTGAGCCAGTTCATTTCTGTATTTGTTCACTTCGTCGTTGATGGCGTCCATTTCAACCTTTGATACATAAGGCACGAACTTCTTGCCACCGAACGTGTAAGTAGCACCTACACCGAAGTACAGGCTGGCCACTGTTTTCGAAGAAGACAAGTAACCCAGATAAGAAGGAGCCAACTCACCGCGGGCTTCTACATCGATATCCCAGTACTTGTTAATGTTGAACTTACCTTGCAAACCGATAGAACCGTTGATGTAAGCGCCTACACCGTTGTCACCGGCCTGTGCCTTATACCAATTCGTACCATCGCTTTCTACGGTGAAAGCGCCGTTACCCTTGGCAATCGTCAAGCCCGGGCCTGCGAAGAACGACAGGTCGAACAGACGGTCAGGGTTGTAACCCCAGATGGCGTTGGAGAGGTTGAACATAGCGTCCAGACGCAACTGGCCAACGTTCTTGTGGTAGCTTGCTTCCTGGCCTACGGCTACACCGTTTACGAAAGTACCCTTCGACCACTGCGTGTCGAAGTTGGTTCTCCACAAACCGCCCTGTGCACGAACAGCCCACAGCGGAGTGAACCACTTACCAACCGATACCGTAATGTGGGGAGCCGGGCTTCCAAACTTGCCCTCGCTCTTACCCGAGTTCGTCATAGAAATACCGCCGGTCACGCTCACGAAGATATTATCCGTGGCCTTCTCAACGACGTATTTCTCCTTTGTCTGGCCATTTGCAGTCATTGCTACACCTGCCAGCATTAAAGAAAATATTACTAATTTACTTTTCATTGTTGTTAGTTTTTAAACTTTTTCTGTTTATTTGCCCCGACCACTCGCTTACTTCAAATAAATCTTATAAGTAAGTCCGCCGGTAAAGTACTTCATTCTTTGCAATTCTACCTGCGCATGCAAGTGGTTGAAAAGCAAATAGGTGGCACCCATTGCAAAATCTTTTGCATCATACTCGGCTATCAGCCTCAACTGAGGATGAAAGGAGGGATTCCAAGTAATACCTACCCCCGGGCCGTTGAGCGGATAATCCAAGCGGTGGTTGAGAAGCCAAGAAAGGTGAACCCCAATCTTTTCTTTCTTACC
This sequence comes from uncultured Bacteroides sp., assembly GCA_944321495.1. Classification (GTDB taxonomy): domain Bacteria; phylum Bacteroidota; class Bacteroidia; order Bacteroidales; family Bacteroidaceae; genus Bacteroides. Next base: position 58,212 of record CALULP010000014.1, read on the forward strand.
CAACGGGATAAACTTCGTGGCTGCCACATAGAAGCGGCAAAAGTACCCGTTGCCATTCACTGCGGATATCTGTCCGCCACCCGATTCTGTATAGGGGTCTGACGTACCCACTACCACAGCCGGCATGTATTTCCAAAACTGGCCTTCCTCCAAAAGCCGTAACCGGACAGAGAAATACCTGTCTTGGTTGGTAAACTTACCCTTTCCCACTTTCCAATCTATCCCGATGTGCTGCGACTGAAACAGCGTTGCCGTATAAGCCACTTCCAACCAAGGAAAGATGGTCACGTTCAGAAAGTAGTTGTACGTATGATAGGTCCAACCGGCAGGAGTAATCTCCTTGTTTAAAAAGTTACCACCGATCATCACCGTCTTATCCCGTTGCATCTCTGCCGATGGGGCATGGAGAAGACCGGTGGTACCATAAGTCAACTGAGCCGAAAGCATTAGCGGAGAACAAATGAACAAACCAATCAATATGATTTTTCGTATCATTGCTTTACCCACGCTTTTATGCTTCTATAGCTTGTATCAATAACCGCTGTGATTAGTCAGCTAACGAGGAACCGCCACCGGCACCGTTGGAGCTACCATGATTGTTGTGGCTGTCGTGGCTGTCATGAGATTCATAATCTACCGATGCAGTAGCTGCACCAACCTGATACATTACAGTACCTTCATGATCATTGTAAGAAAGGACTTTGCTTTCAAACTTAACAGTTACCGTATAACCAATAATAGTCTTTCCAGCAACGCCTTGAAGTGTATAATCAACTGTACCCAGCGTCATACCGTAAGGCATAGCCAAATCGCGCGAAGCAGAAGCATTCCAGATTTGTCCTTGGTAAATAGCTTTTGTCCACAGGTCGTTTGCTTCTGGAGCTACATCTGAATCAAATCCAGTATACTTCGGGAGCTGAACCGGTACACCTGCACCAACAGCAGGAGTTTCAGCAAGCGTACCATCTGCTGTCATCGTAATATTACCGCTTGCATCTGCGACCAACTCTACATTAGAAAGTCCCAATCCTGCTACATCTTCAGTAATATCAGCCAAAACAGCATCAGCAAGTTTCTGAGCCTGTTCCTGAGTAGCATCAACAGCAGGAGTATCCTCTTCTAACAAATCATCTTCACCAATTCCATACAGCAAGAAGTCTGCGTTACCGTAAGAAATACCACCATCAGCAGCTTCAGGCAGATAAATCGTTCTTACTGCATCATCATAACCGGAAGCTGAAACCTTAACTACGTGAGAACCTGCAGCCAAGCCATCTTCCTTTACAAAATAGCCATCGTTATTAACCGTAACTTCTGTTCCGTCAATAGTTACTACTACCGTCGTAGTTGCAGGAGAAACAGCAGCACTTGTAGCAGCATCGGTCAAGTTACCGGCAATTACATACTTAGCGGGATCCGGTTTCGGAGTAACCGTCACGTCGCCATTCTCAGAATCATAGCAGCTTGCAAACATAGTACCAACTGCCAACACAGCTAACGCCAACTTGGCGTTAAGGCTTGAAAAGATACTTTTCATTTTCATCTCGATAATAAAATTAAAAATTTAACAATTCACTCTTTATAAAATAGGGGTTAAAACTATTGTCCCTTAAGGTATTGTCATCCGGACGGGAGCGATAACCACGGCCATAGAGCAACTCGTTTCCGGCATTGTATCGTATGCCGAAATCGCCGCCTACCACCCGCGGTATATAGCCTCTCCGCTTATACTTGTAAGGCGGCAAGTTTATCTGGAACAAGAACCCTGCATTGAAACCCTTGTGGGCCGCATCGTCCTTGCCAAACACCCTGTTCGCCCAAAAGCCGATGGACGCATAGCGGAAATGACGGATCATATCCGCCCGCACCCCGAATTCTTCCAGCAGATAACGCTCGCCCTTCACGGAGAACTGCGTGTTGTACTTCGGCCAATAGAAGTTCCCTCCCACGCTGCCGGTCACCGTCACAATCTTGCCCCGGTAAAACTTCCAGTCCTCCCAATAGCCCCTCATCGTCACCCCCAAGCGGGCTTCCACCGAGAAACGCTCATCACCCTTGAAATAATGCTTGGCGCGCATGTCGACTCCCCAACGGAAATTGTTGAAGAAGCCCGCGCTCGCCGTGAAGAACACGTTTTGGGGGAAACGCACCGTCTGCGTCAACGTCAGGAACCCCGGGCGTATCTGCCGGTAAAACCGTCCATAATCATTCACTATCGGGAAAATGACCTGTCCGGTAAACTTGCCTCCTTTCCACAAGGACACCTCAACGGCGGGCGACAAGTTCAACACGATGTCATACATCCGCGACAGCTTGTAATTCTGGAACATGAATTCCGGATACACTACAATATCAACTTTGAACAAAGAACTATTTTTCTTTTCCACCTTCCGCACCTTCTTCCAGGAACCTCCCAAATCGGAACTGACTTCCCAGTCGCGCCGTTCCGCGCTGGTCAGGCTATCCCCTTCCGCCGGGCGGTAGGTCAAAGAAACCTGGGGCACGTTATTGTCCAGTACGATAATGCGGCACGCCTTGCCCTGCGGCAACCCCATCCGTTGGATGACATCCACCGCTTTTCCCACTCCTACACCTTGTACACGGGAAGTGGAATTCTGCAACACGTACACGCGCTCGTCATTATCTTCTGTCCACCCCACATTCTCGAAGCCCATCTCCACCAGAGCATCTACCGTAGCCTCACCTGTCTGCGCCATTCCCGCCAAGGGAAACAAGCCAAACAAGAAGAGCGCAATCAACGTCACCAAGCTCTTAGCCTCAAGGCTATTCTTCATGTAGGAGTTTTTACGCCTCATTCTTTCACGTTTTTTTGCATAGATAACATGCAAACCACGCTGCAAAAATAGACACTTTTTTAATAACACCAAAAAAATAGTCAGAAAAAATAAAAAGAATCAGTTTTAATACACAAACTCTACATTATCTACCCAAAAAGAGTTGCCCGGCGAGCCGATGTAAGCCCCTCCGTGGCTGGAAGTGAACTGCAACTGCAGGTGGGTAGGCTCATCTCCGGCAGTTCCCCAGCCCACTTCTTGGATGGGTACGCTCTCCCCTTTGCTGTTGACGGCGTAGCGTTCCTGCACTTGCAGGCGCATCATGTTCGGGTCATAATCCGGGTGGCCGGTGATGTCGCCATACAGCAGGGTAAACGTGGCATCGTTCTGCCAGTCGGCCGTCGTACGGTCAAAACGCACCACCATCGTGGCCACGCGTTTGGCATAGATATTCCCGTCCTTATCCTCCCATCGTTTCTGCAAAAACAGGTTCACCTCCGGGTAATCCTTGCCCTCCACATCCTTAATGCGGCTGAATCCCGTAGCCCGGATGCGGTTTTCACGCTCCGACATCCGTATCTTATAGTCAAAACGGAGTGCCTTGGGCTTTTGGGTGAAAGGGATGCCCGTGTCCAGCTTCCGCATGGGGTTCTTCGTGCCCGTGATAGGCTCGTGCATCTCGCCAAGAAATACCGAGCCCGCCGCCAAGACGGTGATGTTGATGAAGCCCAACGCCTTTACGCTCTCCATGCGGGTATCCAGGCGGGCACAGTAGCCGTCGCCCCGCTTCTCGGGGAAAACAGACGTATTGGTCTTGGTGATGCCAGCCACCCGTGCCAGGATGTTGGAAGAAGCCCACGGCGAGCCGCCCATGTTCTCATAAGCCTCGTTGCTTTCAATCGTCATCGTGGGGCCGATGGCATACACATGCTTCGTTTCCCCGCCGATAATGGCGGATTCCTTGATCTGCCGGTCTATCCACCGGTCCATATCCCCGAACGGAATAGGTTCCACCCGTTCCTGTTCCTGTCCTCGTGCCGCTACGCTGCACAGCAGGACAAGTAACATACATGTCAGTATTTTCTTCATTGTTACTATTTTTTAATACTGTACTTTTTCTTTCGCTTGCCCGAAAGAAAAAGATACCAAAAAGAAAGGGCCCCGGCTGTGCCCGTCGGGCTACTCCGACCGGTGTTCAGGCTAAACGGCAGAAAACTCGCTTCGCTCAGACAGCCTGCCGTTCTTGACGCCTGCCCACCGTCCTCCGCTTCACGCCCGCCGGTCAATGCCGGAGAGCCATGCGGCATCAAACCCGCGATGAAAGAGTAGTGACGTGCCGCATTCCGCAAACTGGAGAGTTTGCAGCCTTCTGCCGCATGGCCCGCGCCTAAGCGGAGGGGCGTAAGGCGGAGGGTAGTTTTCAGCCGTTAAAAGGGGCAAACTGTTTGAGCGAAGCGAGTTTTTACCCCTTAGGCTGAAAACTGCCCCTGGCAGCTACGCTGCGAAGAAGTAGCCCCGGAGATTCAGCGCTTGACTTTTTTCTTTTGGTAGCTTTTCTTTTTGTGTCAAGACAAAAAGAAAAGTACACATACAATTCCCAATTGATAATTGTCAATTGTTAATTATCAATTGTCAATTTTATACCCCCACTGCTCCAGCGCGAAGCCCCAATGCTCCTGCACCAGCTGCACGGTGCGCTCGTCATACTTATACTTATTCTTCTTATACCCCTTCTTGCCCCCGATGTATTTCTCGATAGCCGCGCGGGCTTCGGGGAAACCGGGCAAAGATAACGCCTGGTAGATATGCTCGGTCATGCCCATGGCATCCGCCTCAAAATCTTCAAACTTCACCTCTATCAGGTTGCCTGCAGGGATGCTTGCCTTGTCTGCCTCATACTTGTGGTACAACTTCGCATACACCGACAAGATGTTCCGTTCCAGCTCCTCCGGAGTGATATCCTCCAACTTCAACGGCTGGATGGTGTTCGTGAAGAAACTCCGCGTGCTCTCGAACACCGTGTACGGGTTGCGCATCAGGTAAATGAACTTGGCATTGGGGAACATCTTCACCAGTTCTTTCACCCGGCCCGTATGGGGAGGGTTCTTGCTGAGGAACTGCGTGCCGTGCGTGTTCCACAGGGAAATCTTAATCAGCTTGGTAAAAGTTTCCTCAAACGCCTTCAGCTCGGCTTCCGAAATGCCGTCGAACAGCAGGTACTTGTCGGCATACTCCTGCATATACTTGGGGAAGAACCAGAAATTATAATAGGTATAGGGCATCATGTTCGCCAAGGCAAACTCCTCCTCCTGGGGCAGGTCCACCGCCAGTTCCATGTTGTCCGTAGGACGCTTGTCGGGCATCAGCCAGCTCATGTTCTTCTTGAAGAAAGGCTGCCCCCACATCATCAGGTGCGGAAAAACCGTCTGGTACGTGGTGTTGTAGCCAAAATGCTTGTCGCACGAAAAGACGTTATGCACAAACGTGGTGCCGCTCCGCCAGTGCCCCAAGATGAATACAGGGTCATGCTCCAGCGGCTTATCCGCCAGCAGCTTGTCGTAACGTTTGTTTTGTATGCCCGCCAAAGGCGACAGCAGGCGGCACACCGCTTTCGTCAGCCGATACTTGCCCCGGTAGCCGGCATCCACCTCGCGCCCCTTGGCAATGGCCTTGAACGTTTGCCAGTCGGCGCCCACCAAGGTGTTTATCGGCAATTTGTTAAATTCAAGTAGTCCCATACCGTTTTCCCTCCTTCATTTCATTCTTCAATCACTTTCACTTCCAGTCCCTGGCGTTCCAGGTCTTTCACCGCTTTCCGGATAGCCTCATAATGCTCCGGCGCAATGCCAAGTTTGGGCAGGTCGAGCACGGGCAATGCGTCCGACAGATGCATCTCCTTGTCCTCCACCCGGTCGATAATCATGCCTACCGCGCTGGTATTGTTGCTGATGGGGTCTATCAGGATAAACGAGCCCGTAGCCTTGTTTTTCTGATAAGGGTCGAAAAACAATTCCTTCGCCGTAGTCAGCACCACGCGGGCAATCTGGTTGAGTTGCAGGGGCACGGTTTCCTTCGTCAGCTTCCCGTTCTCCAGCGACAAGTGCTCCATTGTGTTGACATCCACCTTATATTTGATGGAGTCAATATGCGTGCGGCTCGTATTCGTAGTCTGCTTGATGAAGAACGACTTGTTCACGTCCATCGGCTCCTCGTCCATCCACACCATCATGGCCTCAAAGTTGCGGTCCACAATGGGCAGGTTGTCCGGATGCACCAGCATCTCGCCGCGCGACACGTCGATTTCATCTTCCAGCGTAAGCGTAACCGACTGGGGCGGGAAAGCATAGTCTAACTCGCCGTCGTAGGTAACGATGCTCTTGATGTGCGAGCGCTTGCCCGAAGGCAAAGCGACAATTTCATCGCCCTTGTGCACCACCCCCGAAGCCACTTTGCCGCAAAAGCCGCGGAAATTCAGGTCCGGCCGCAATACGTATTGCACGGGGAAGCGGAAGTCCTCCAGGTTATGGTCATTGCCGATGTGCACCGTTTCCAGGAACTCCAACAGGGAAACGCCCTTGTACCACGGGGTACGCTCGGACTTCTCCACCACGTTGTCCCCGTCCAAGGCAGAAAGCGGGATGCACGTCACATCGGGGATGCCCAACGGTGCCACGAACGCCTGGTAGTCTGCCACGATTTGGTTGAAACGCTCCTCGGAAAAGTCCACCAAGTCCATTTTGTTCACCGCCAGCACCACATGCTTGATACCCAGCAAGGACACCAAGAACGTGTGCCGCCGCGTCTGCGTGATGACGCCCAAGCGGGCATCCACCAGGATAACCGCCAGGTTGGCGGTAGAACCGCCCGTAATCATGTTCCGCGTGTATTGCTCGTGTCCCGGCGTGTCGGCAATGATGAACTTGCGGTTGTTGGTCGAGAAGTAACGGTAAGCCACGTCGATGGTAATGCCTTGCTCGCGCTCGGCCTTCAAGCCATCCAGCAGCAGGGCGTAGTCGATGTGGTCGCCTGCATTGCCCATGCGCTTGCTGTCCCGCTCCAGCGCATCCAGCTGGTCCTCGTAAATCTTCTTGCTGTCGAACAGCAAACGCCCGATCAACGTAGATTTTCCGTCATCTACGGAACCTGCGGTCAAGAACCTCAACAGGTCCTTCTTTTCGTCCTTATCCAGATATGCTTTAATATCCAATTTGTTTTCCATAAGTCAATATACAATTTAAATGATAACTTGTCTGGCAGTGTTTAACGGTTAGTGATTAATGTGCAACGGCACAAAAAGCAGGAAACTAATTCCCCTCCTCCTGGGAGGAGGGGTGGCACGAAGTGACGGGGTGGTAGGTTAAAATAACCTATTAATATATTTACCTACCACCTCCCCCTTCGGGTACTCCTCCTCCCAGGAGGAGGAGAATTCAGTTACTTCTGCATTTTGACATACCTTCAATTAGTTACACTCCTTACTTATCACTCGTATTAATCACTAATCACTAACCACTACTCAAAAGTATCCCTCCCGCTTCTTCTGCTCCATGCTGGCCTCCTGGTCGAAGTCGATGACACGGGTCGTGCGTTCGCTCTTGGTGGTGGTCATCATCTCCTCCACTATCTTTTCGATGGTGTCGGCTTCGCTCTCGATGGCGCCCGTCAGCGGCCAGCAGCCCAAGGTGCGGAAGCGGATTTTCTTCATCTGAATCTTATCGCGGTACTGTTCGGGCAAGCGGTCATCGTCGGGCATAATCAGGTTCCCGTCTATCTCCACGCAAGGACGCTCCTTGGCGAAGTACAACGGCACGATAGGGATATTCTCCAGGCGGATGTACTGCCAGATGTCCAGCTCCGTCCAGTTGCTCAACGGGAACACCCGGATGCTCTCTCCCTTATGCACGCGGGCGTTGTAGATGTCCCACAACTCCGGCCGCTGGTTCTTGGGGTCCCATTGGTGGAAGCGGTCGCGGAAGGAGAAAATACGCTCCTTGGCACGCGACTTCTCCTCGTCCCGGCGTGCGCCCCCGAAGGCGGCATCAAACTTATACTTGTCCAGCGCATGGAGCAGCGCCTGCGTCTTCATCAGGTCGGTATGCACCTTGCTGCCGTGGGTAAAAGGACCTACCCCGGCGCGGAACGCCTCCATGTTGCTCTCCACAATCAGGTTCCAGCCATACTTCTTGGCATACTCATCGCGGAACTGAATCATCTCCTTGAACTTCCACTTCGAGTCGATGTGCATCAGGGGGAAAGGCACCTTGCCCGGATAGAAAGCTTTCTCCGCCAGGCGCACCATGACCGACGAATCCTTGCCGATGCTGTACAGCATCACCGGATTCTCAAACTCAGCAGCCACCTCACGGATGATGTGAATGGACTCGGCTTCGAGTTCCTTCAGGTGGCTCAATTTATATTCTTCTTTCATGCTCATAGCTGTTTCAATTGAATCTTAGGTAAAATAAGCGCCAAGAGGCGGGACACCGACTCCTCCACGCCAAGCACCGAGGTGTCGAGCGTCAGCGCCGGATGCAACGGAGCCTCAAACGGGGCGGAGATGCCGGTAAAGTTCTTGATTTCCCCCCGGCGCGCCTTGGCGTAAAGGCCTTTCACGTCGCGGCGTTCGCATTCTTCAAGGGGCGTACTGACATACACCTCCAGAAAGTCATCCTTCCCGATAATCCTCGCCGCCATTTCGCGGATGTCATTGCTCGGGCTGATAAAGGCGGCAAGGGTCACGATGCCCGTGTCGACAAACAGTTTGGACACCTCGGCTATGCGGCGGATGTTCTCTACCCGGTCGGCTTCCGAAAAGCCCAGGTTATTATTAATGCCGCAACGGATGTTATCGCCATCCAGAATGCGGCACAAGATACCCCTGCGGTGCAGTTCCCGTTCCAAGGCAATGGCGACGGTGCTTTTGCCCGAACCGCTCAACCCGGTAAACCATACCATCAGCCCGCGCTGGTGCAGAAGTTCCTCCTTGTCTCTGCGCGACAGCATGCGGTCGCTGACGGGGTAAATATGTCTTTCTTCGTTGTTTTCCATTTACAGTTGAGTTTTTTAAGTTTTTGAGTTTTTAAGTCTTTAAGTTTTTGAGTTATTGGGTTATTGAGTTTTTGAGTTATTGAGTTTTTGGGGGGCGTATCTTTAATCTTAGGAGGTGACTGTCACGTATCCTCCGGCCTCAGGCCCCCGCGGCCTGGAATGGCCAAATCAAGGGTATCAGCACAATGGAAACAATCATCACAATCAAATCCAGCGGCAACCCGATGCGCACAAAGTCCATGAACTTATAGTTCCCGGCGCCTTGCACGATGAGGTTCGTCTGGTAACCGATGGGAGTGGCAAAGCCTGCCGACGCCGCAATGCAGATGGCCATGAAGAACGGCATGGGGTCTACCCCGAACTCAGCCGCCGTTTCCAACGCCAGCGGGAAAGCCAAGGCCGCCGCCGCGTTGTTCGTCACCAGTTCGGTAATGACAAGCGTCACCACGTACAGCAGGGCAAGGGCTCCCCATGCCCCCAGCGAGCCGGACACACTCTTGATGAACCCGGCTATCAAAGCCGCCAGTCCGGACTCCTCCATAGCCGCACTGATGGCAAAGGCACAGGCAATGGTAATCAGGATGTCCCAGCTGATGTACTTGGTGTACTTCTTGGGCGGGAACATCTTCAGCCACGCCATCACCACCGCCGTCACCGAGGCAAAGAAGAACATGTCGAACTTCATACCCGGGAAACGTTCCTGCATGAAAGGAAGCTCGCCTATCGTGGCGCCCACAATCATAATGACCAGCAGGGCAAGGGCAGTCCACTTCTTCCACTCCGGCACCCGGCGGGTCGGTATCTCCTGCCCGTTGGTCATCATCAGGAAGACGGACGAATCACCCCACGTGCGGGTAAAGGCATCGTCAGCCAAGAGGACCAACGTATCGCCCTCCTGCAAGGTCACCTCATCAAAATTCCCGGTAATCACCTGACCGCCCTGGCGGATTTCCTTAATCTCGGCGCCATAACGGCGTTTGAAGTCGAAATACTTCAGTTTGCGCTTCAGCCCCGGGAAACGGGCGCCCAGCACCACTTCCACGATGTGGCCGCCCTGCTCCTCCACCGCCTCGGCCTCTTCGTCCTCGAAGGTATCGGGACGCTCGTCCGGCAGCAGTTTCTTGGAGGCAAAGATGATATAGGACAGGCCTATCACCGTAATGGGAATGCCGATAAAAGCAAGGTCGAACATCTTCAGCCCCGGAAGGCCGCGGTCGAGCATCATGCCATGCACCACCAGGTTGGTGGAAGTGCCTATCAGCGTGCAAAGCCCGCCAAGGATGGTGGCGTAGGACAAGGGGATAAGGAACTTCGTGGCAGGAAGCCCCACCTTCTTTGCCCAGTTCCGCAGAATCGGGGCAAAGATCACCACCACCGGCGTATTGTTCAGGAATGCCGAAAACGAGCTGATGACCGGCAATACCCGCAGTTGTGCCCGGGATACGCTTGACTCTTTGCCGGGCAACAGTTTTTTCAGGATGGAAGACAATGCCCCGCTCTGGCGGATGCCCTCGCTCACCAGGAAAAGCAACGCCACGGTAATCATTCCACGGTTGCTGAAACCTGCCACCATCTGCTTGGGAGAGATAATGCCCGCCACCATGAACAGCACCACCAAAGACAGCAGCACAATGCCGGGACGCATCTTGTCCATAATCAGGGCAACCAACATGCCGACCAGCCCCAGCAAAACGAAAATGATTTCAAAATTCATGTTTCAACACCATATTTATTATAGGTCCACGCCCGCCACGCGGGACAAATCGTCACGCCTCGCCACGATGAACCAGGGATTCAGCAAATCTTCTTTATTGTAAGCCAACGGCGCGGAAAAATCGGTGCGCCACACCTCGCAGCCCGCCGCCCGCGCTATGGCGTGCCCGGCAGCCGTGTCCCACTCCATAGTAGGCGCAAAGCGCGGATAGACATCGGCACTGCCCTCGGCCACCTGGCATATCTTGAGGGAACTCCCCTTGGACACCAGCTCCACACGGCCATGCCGCCGGCGCATGGCTGCGATGTAAGCCTCCGTTTCCGGCGTAAGGTGGCTGCGCGAAGCCACAATGACAAACGAATCGCGCTCCTGCACGAGAGGCAGGCACACGGCCTGCCCCACCAATTCATCCCACGTCCAAGGCTTGCCTTCGCGCCAAGAGATGGAAGGAACCTTGTAAGCCCCGGCAGCCTCGGAAGAGAAGTACAACTCATGCCTGACGGGCAGATAAATCACCCCCATCACCGGGACAGAACGATGTACCAAAGCGATATTGACCGTGAACTCGCCGTTCCGCTTGATAAACTCCTTGGTGCCGTCCAACGGGTCGACTATCCACAACGTTTCCCACTGCCTGCGCCCGGCATAGGGCAGGTGCTTCCCCTCCTCGCTCAACAGGGGGAAAGGCGTGCCGCACAGGCACCGGCATATCGTTTCGTGGGCTTTGCGGTCGGCTATCGTCAAAGGAGAATGATCCGCCTTTTGTTCCACCTGGAAGTCGGAAGCAGGGTCGTCATAAATGGAAAGTATCACTTCACCGGCCTGTAATGCCGCTTCGATGGCAGCTAAAAGGTATTGTTGTTCCATCCGTTTCGTTATTTACCTAAACCTATCAGGGTGCAAAATTAAAAACTATTCCCGCTTGAATAGTTTTCCATCCGGCATAAAAAATTGTCTATTCAGCTTTTATAACTTCTTTAAACAAAAACGGGAAGCATCCCTGTGCCGGAAAAGAAGACAACCGCAGACAACGCGGGCAACGCAGGCTATGCCCTACCCGTGCCCTCCGCCATCTGCGGGTGAAAATATGCTCATGAGGCAGCAAACCGCACAAGCGTCCGGACAAGCCCCGCACAGAGGCAAGAGGCTTACTTGAGGCGGTACAGCAACCACGCTTTCTGGAAATCGGCATTCTGCGGGTAGCGCGCCTTGAAGGCATCACGCGCCTGCTCTGCCGAAGCGCGGTCGTCAAACGAGCTGACTATCACGCGATAGGTATTGGCATCGGCATTGTACACCACCAAGGCCTGATAACCGTCGGCTTCCAGGCGCGACTTCAGGCCGTCGGCATTGGCTTTCACGCCAAAACTGCCGCAAACCACGCTGAAATCCTTCAAGGTTTCTTCGGCGCCGGTCACCACCGTCACCTTTTCCTGACGGACGGGGGCAGCCACGCTCTCCACCACACGGGGAGCTTCTACCGGGGCAGCCACGACAGCGGTTTCAGACACCTGCACCGTTTCTTCTGCCGGGGTAGCAGCCTGAGCCTCAGCCAGTTCTTTTTGTTTGGCTTTTTCGTATGCTTTCTTATAAGCACTTTCACTCGATTTGCAAGCAGAGAATGACAGGGCTACACACAATCCTAAGCCCAATACTACTGATTTTTTCATTTTATGTACTCTTTTTCGTTAGTTATTCAGGTTCGCTCATTCCGCCCGCGCGGGACAACCCCTTCTGGCACAGCGAAGGACGGGGAAACCTCCCGCTTCCGGCGGTTTCATGCGGCAAAATAATAGAAATTTTGCCACCTAACAAAACAATCCGAAAGAAAAACCACTTTATCCGACTAAAATTTAATTTAGCGATGAACGGTTAGTGATGAGGAATGTTTTTGACAAACCCGGCAGGGACCCGGTCCTTACCTTCTCCTTACCCGCTCCTTATCTGCTCCTTTTGTCCACCCTCGCTATGGAAAGGAAAAAGAACGGACAAAACAGGGGCGAGATTTGCAAAGGAACAGGGCCAAGAATAAAAAAAGCACCGCAAAGAGAACATTTTTCAAAATAATTTGTTATATTTGTTGCATGAACAACCTTTAATACAGAAAGGAGACAGACTATGAAAGCATTGAACGTACTTGCCGCTTTCCTGGGCGGCGCAGCGGTAGGCGCTGCCATCGGTATCTTGTTTGCCCCCGAAAAGGGCGAGGATACCCGTAACAAAATCGCGGAGGCTCTCCGCAAAAAGGGAATCCGCCTGAACCGGCGTGAGATGGACGAACTGGTAGACGAAATTGCTTCGGAAATAAAAAGCGAGGCAGCCGAATAACCCAGAACGAGAAAAACAGCGCCACCATGTTTGCCGACGACCATAGCATAGAAAACCTGCGCCAACTGGCGCGCGAGTTCAAGGAGTACCTGCGATTGCAGAAAGACTATACCCGGCTGGAAATCACCGAGAAGCTGTCCGTCCTGCTCTCTACCCTCATCGTAGTGCTGCTTGCGGTCATACTGGGCATGATGGCGCTGTTTTACATTTCATTCACCCTGGTCTACCTGCTGGCGCCGGTATTGGGAAGCCTTCTGGCAGGTTTCGGCGTGATTGCCGCCTTCCATGTACTGCTAATCTTCCTGCTGTTTGCATTCCGCAAGCCGTTGATAGTAAATCCGATGGTGAAATTCATTGCCGGGCTGTTCCTCAACCCGGAAGCCCCTGAAGAAAAGAAACATGAATAACCGCCCCACCCATACGCCCCTGACGCTGGAAGACATCGCCCGGCAGAAGGCTGAATTGCTGCAGCAAATCAGGCAACGGCAGCAAGCCATGCGCGAACTGGGCAAACAACTGACAGCCCCCCTCGAGCCCGCCGCCAACAAGGCAGGGGCTATCGCGCGGGCATTCCACACAGGGATAGCCGTGTTCGACGGCATCAAACTGGGGTTAAAACTGATGAGAAGTTTCCGGAAGACGTTCCGGAAACGGTAAGGATACGCAAAGCGTCACACGTACGTTTCGAGCAACTTCACATGCCCGTCGGGCCGGATGGCCACTTCCTGCGTCGTGGCAGGGAAGAGCACGGTTTCGCCCGCCCGCAAAGCGATTTCATGCTGCGCCTCATCCTGCAGGCGGCAAGCGCCCTCCACGCAAACGAAAATAACGAAAGAATCGAGCTCCGAATAATCGCAGGTAATGTCCTCGGTCATGTCATACAGGGAAGTCGTAAAGTACGGGCAAGCCAGCAGTTCCACCGGCTCGTTCTGCCCGGGCTCGTATTTCGTACGGAAATCATCTTCCACATCCTCGAAATTGATGGCATCCATGGCAGGGGCGACATGCAGTTCGCGCGCTTTCCCGTCCTTGTCTTTCCGGTTATAGTCGAATATGCGATAAGTGACGTCTGAGGTCTGCTGTATCTCGGCCACGAACACACCGGCGCCGATGCTATGCACACGTCCGGCAGGCACGTAAAACACATCGCCGGGCTTTACTTCGCAGGCCTGCAGCACCTCGGCAAACGTGCCGTTAAGCACCCTTTCCTTATACTCCCTGGGCGTTATCTCATGCGAAAAGCCCGTAACCAGCCGGGCACCCTTGTCCGCCGCCACGACATACCACATCTCGTTTTTGCCGGGGCCGTTGTGGCGTTTCTTCGCCAAGCTGTCATCAGGATGCACCTGGATGGAGAGGTCCTGCCGGGCATCGATAAACTTCACCAACAAAGGAAACTTGTCCCCGAAACGGGCATAATTGGCCTCGCCGACCAGTTCATCTTTATACGTGCGCACCATTTCGGGCAAAGTCATGCCCTTGCATGCCCCGTTGGCAACCACGGACTCGCTGCCTTCCACCGCCGATACTTCCCAGCTTTCGCCCACATCCGGAAGATTTATATTCAAATGTTTAAACGGGATTATCCTGTCACCTCCCCAAAGCGTCTGCTTCAAAACCGGCTCAAATTTCAATGGATACATGAGTATTTATGGGGTTTTTAAACTTCTGGTTAATGATTTGATTCATAGATTATGGCCGCAAACATACAAAAAATATCCCTTTGCATACGTGCCGCTAAACGCTAAACTTTCCTAATTTTTCAGCCACAAATACCCACAATTGCTTGGGGGAACAAAAGAAAATCTCTTTATTTGCATAAAAATAAAAATAATACCATCATGACACACACACCCGCCAACGATAATAATTTGTCAGGATTAGACCGGAATAACTTCCAAAAGGACATCGGAGGAAAGAAAACCGACCTGTTCATCCTAACAAACGACTTGGGTATGGAAGTGGCAGCCACCAATTACGGATGCGCGCTGCTCTCGATTATGGTACCTGACAAATACGGAAAAATCGGCAACGTTCTTTTAGGACATGACAGCATAGAACACGTCATCAACAGCCCGGAGCCGTACCTGAGCACCATCATCGGACGCTACGGGAACCGCATAGCCAAAGGCCGGTTCACCCTGTACGGCGAAGAACACCGGCTGGCCATCAACAACGGGCCTAACGCCCTTCATGGCGGCCCCACGGGATTCCACGCCCGGGTATGGGACGCCACGCAACGCGACTCCTCCACCGTAGTATTCAGATATACCTCCGCC
The DNA here is from genome assembly GCA_944321495.1 of uncultured Bacteroides sp. GTDB lineage: Bacteria > Bacteroidota > Bacteroidia > Bacteroidales > Bacteroidaceae > Bacteroides. The sequence continues at coordinate 73,376 of CALULP010000014.1, forward strand.
GACGGCGAAGAGGGCTATCCCGGAAACCTGCGGGTAAAAGTGACCTACCGGCTGGAGCATGACATCAATGCCCTGGTGATAGAATACAAAGCCACCACGGACAAGGCTACCGTGGTCAACCTCACCAGCCACGGTTTCTTCAACCTGGCAGGCATTGCCAACCCTACGCCAACCGTCCTGAACAACAGGGTAACCATCAACGCAGACTACTACCTCCCCATCGACGAGACTTCGATTCCAACAGGCGAGATACTGAAAGTGGCAGGCACGCCGATGGACTTCCGCACCCCCCACACCATCGGCGAACGGATTGACGAACCTTTCGAGCAACTGAAGAACGGTACGGGGTATGACCACTGCTACGCGCTGAACAAGACCGAAAGCGGGGAGCTGACCCTTGCCGCCACGTGTGAGGACCCGGAAAGCGGGCGCACCTTGGAGATGTACACCACGGAAAACGGGGTACAGCTTTACACAGGCAACTGGCTGAACGGATTTGCCGGCGCGCACGGGGCTACCTTCCCGGCACGAAGCGCCGTGTGCTTTGAAGCGCAGTGCTTCCCCGACACGCCCAACCGGCCTTACTTCCCCTCGGCGGTGTTGCTGCCGGGAGATGAATACCAACAGATTACCATCTACAAATTCGGAACAACCGCAGAAGACTAAAACAATTCATCTAATTTATAAACTTATAATTTTAATCTATCATGACACAACAAAAACAGAACGGGAACATTATGGCCATTATTGTAATGATCTTCCTGTTTGGAATGATTTCATTCGTTACCAACCTGGCCTCTCCCATGGGAGACATCTTAAAATTCCAATTCGGCGTAGCCAACTGGATGGGAACCTTAGGCGTATTCGCCAACTTCATCGCCTACGCGGTAATGGGTTACCCTGCCGGCAACATGCTCCAGAAAATGGGTTATAAAAAAACAGCCTTGATAGCCGTAACGGTGGGCTTCGTAGGCGTGGGCATACAAACGTTGTCGGGCGTGGCCGGAAGCTTCGGCGTCTACCTGCTGGGAGCTTTCATCTCCGGTTTCTCCATGTGCTTGCTGAACACGACCGTAAACCCCATGCTGAACAGTCTGGGCGGCGGCGGCAACAAGGGTAACCAGCTGATCCAGTTGGGCGGTTCGTTCAACTCGTTGGCAGGTACTGCCGTCATCATCCTGACCGGTATCCTGATTCCGTCCATCACGGAAGCCAAAATCAGCGACGTATTCCCCCTGATGTATGCGGCACTGGCTATCTTTGCCTTTGCATTCTTTGTCATCCTGTTCTCCAAGATTCCTGAAAAGGAGCATGTGGAAGAGAAGAAAGCAGAAGCTCCCTCGCAATACGGCCCGCTGTCTTTCCGCCACTTCGTGCTGGGCGCCGTGGGTATCTTTACCTATGTAGGCATTGAAGTAGGCATACCCAATGTATTGAACAAGTGGCTGCAAAACCCCGACCTGGACGTGCTGGGACTGGGCGGTGCTGGCGGCGCTGAAGCCATTGCCGCATCGGTAGCCGCTACTTACTGGTTCCTGATGCTGATAGGCCGTCTACTGGGCGCAGCCTTGGGCAGCAAGATTTCCGCCAAAGCCATGCTGGGCACTGCATCGGGCATCGCCCTGCTGCTGACCCTTGTTTCCATCTTTGCCCCGACAACGGTGATGGTGGACATGCCGGTATTCAAGAACAGCGCAGAAGGCATGTTCGGCTTGGTGAGCCTGCCCATTAACGCCATGTTGCTGACACTGGTCGGGCTGTGCACATCCGTGATGTGGGGCGGCATCTTCAACCTCGCCGTAGAAGGCCTGGGCAAGTACACGGAGAAGGCATCGGGTATCTTCATGGCACTGGTTTGCGGTGGTGGTATCTGGCCGTTGCTGCAAAACGCCATCGTGGACATGAACGGAGGTACCGGTTACCTGTCCAGCTACTGGCTGATCGTTGTATTGCTGGCTTACCTGCTGTACTACAGCTTAATCGGCAGCAAGAACGTCAACAAGAATATTCCTGTAGACTGATACGTCAAACCCTGACTTAACACTTGACGACCATGGACATTGAACACGTAAGAAGCCGTTTCATCAAGCATTTTGATGGAAGTACAGGGGTTATCTATGCATCCCCGGGGCGCATTAACCTGATAGGCGAACATACGGACTATAACGGCGGTTTTGTATTCCCCGGAGCCATAGACAAGGGAATCGTAGCCGAGATAAAACCCAACGGTACGCAGACGGTAAAGGCCTACTCCATCGACCTGAAAGACTATGTGGAATTCGGGCTGAACGAGGAAGACGCACCACGGGCAAGCTGGTCACGCTACATCTTCGGGGTGTGCCGGGAGATGATCAAACGGGGCGTAGAAGTGCAAGGCTTCAACACCGCCTTTGCCGGCGACGTTCCCCTGGGTGCCGGGATGTCATCGTCCGCCGCCCTGGAAAGCACATACGCCTATGCGCTGAACGACTTGTTTGGCGAAAACCGCATCGACAAGTTTGAACTGGCCAAAGTGGGACAAGCCACCGAGCATAACTACTGCGGCGTAAACTGCGGCATCATGGACCAGTTTGCCTCGGTATTCGGCAAGAAAGACCATCTAATCCGTCTGGACTGCCGCTCGCTGGAGTACCAATACTTCCCGTTCGAGGCCAAAGGATACCGCCTGGTGCTGGTAGACTCGGTGGTGAAGCACGAGTTGGCATCGTCGGCATACAACAAGCGCAGGCAAAGTTGCGAGACGGTGGTTGCCGCCATCCAGAACAGGCATCCCCACGTGGAATTCTTGCGCGACTGCAACTGCGACATGCTGGAAGAAGTGAAAGCCGAAATCAGCGAAGAAGACTACATGCGGGCAAAGTATGTCATTGAGGAGATACAACGCGTGCTTGATGTAAGCGACGCCCTTGAAAAAGGGGACTTCGAGACCGTCGGGCAAAAGATGTATGAGACCCACTACGGCATGAGCAAGCTGTACGAAGTGAGCTGCGAGGAACTTGACTTCCTGAACGACGTGGCTTTCGATTGCGGCGTTACGGGTTCGCGTGTCATGGGAGGCGGCTTCGGAGGCTGCACCATCAACCTAGTGAAAGAAGAACTTTACTCCACTTTCATCGACAAAGCCAAAGAAGCATTCGCACAGAAATTCGGCCGCAGCCCCAAAGTGTATGACGTAGTCATCTCCGACGGAGCACGCAGGCTGGAATAACAGCATCATCATTCCGCAGGCGCGGATTGCACGGGGTGCACGGATTTTGTATGATATTTTATCCGTTCCTCCGTGTAATCCGCGCCTGTTTTCCGGACACGCCAAATGCCAAGTGCGACACAATGTACCTCCCCGCTTTTCCACCTGTTTCTCTAAAAAACTTATTCCGGCAACAAAACTTATCCCGCTGACTGGAAAAGTTATGCCTAATGGCTTGCCATTTTCCTTTAAAGAAGTACCTTTGTGGAGTAAATCGAGAGTGGGAAGAACTTTTTATTACTTTGCAAAGAATATTAACCAACTATAAACGAGATTTATGAACGACCGTAAACTTATGAACCTTGCGGCGGACAATATCCGTATTCTCGCTGCATCCATGGTAGAAAAAGCCAACTCCGGCCATCCGGGAGGGGCTATGGGAGGGGCAGATTTCATTAATGTCCTGTACTCAGAATTCCTCGAATACGACCCGGAGAATCCCCTGTGGGAAGGACGCGACCGCTTCTTCCTCGACCCCGGGCACATGTCACCGATGCTCTATGCGACACTAGCACTGGCAGGAAAATACTCCATCGATGAGCTGAAGCAGTTCCGCCAATGGGGAAGCCCCACGCCGGGACATCCGGAACGTGACCTGGCACGTGGCATAGAGAACACATCCGGACCGTTGGGACAGGGACACACTTTCGCCGTAGGCGCCGCCATGGCCGCCAAGTTCCTGAAAGCGCGTTTCGGGGAGGTTATGGGACAAACCATCTATGCTTATATTTCCGACGGGGGCATCCAGGAAGAAATCTCGCAAGGTGCAGGCCGCATAGCCGGCACACTGGGGTTGGACAACCTCATCATGTTTTACGACGCAAACGACATCCAGCTCTCCACTGAAACACAGGCCGTGACCTCGGAGAATACGGCCATGAAATACGAAGCATGGGGCTGGAAAGTCATCCAGATAGACGGGAATGACCCGGACGCCATCCGCAGCGCCCTGACGGAAGCCAAGAACGAACACGAACGCCCGACACTCATCATCGGGCACACCGTAATGGGCAAAGGGGCACGCCGGGCAGATGGCAGCAGCTATGAAGCCTGTTGCGCTACGCACGGCGCGCCATTGGGAGGCGATGCTTATATCAACACCATCAGGAACCTGGGCGGGAATCCGGAAGACCCGTTCGTCATCTTCCCCGAAGTGGCAGAACTTTATGCCCGCCGGGCCGTCGAACTGAAAGGTATCGTGGCCGAGCGTTATGCCGCCAAAGCAGCTTGGGCGCAAGCCAACCCTGAGAAAGCCGCAAAGATGGAAGCTTTCTTCGCCAACAAACTGCCCGAGATAGACTGGGAAAGCATAGAACAAAAGGCCAATGTGGCTACCCGTGTCGCCTCGTCCACCGTATTGGGCGTGCTTGCCGACCAGGTAGAAAACATGGTTGTGGCTTCTGCCGACCTTTCCAACTCGGACAAGACTGACGGTTTCCTGAAAAAAACGCACGCTTTCACCAAAGGCGATTTCAGCGGGGCATTCTTCCAGGCCGGCGTAGCCGAGCTGACCATGGCCTGCTGCTGCATCGGCATGGCACTGCACGGAGGCATCATTCCGGCATGCGGCACTTTCTTCGTATTCTCCGACTACATGAAACCCGCCATCCGCATGGCAGCCTTGATGGAGGTGCCTATCAAGTTTATCTGGTCGCACGATGCTTTCCGCGTGGGTGAGGACGGACCTACCCATGAACCGGTGGAACAGGAAGCACAAATCCGCCTGATGGAAAAATTGAAAAACCACAAGGGGCAGAACTCCATGCTGGTATTAAGGCCGGCCGATGCGGAAGAAACAACGGTTGCCTGGAAACTGGCCATGGAAAACCAGTCTACCCCGACCGCCCTTATACTTTCCCGCCAGAATATTGCAAACCTGCCCGACGGAAACGATTACAGCCAAGTAGCCAAAGGCGCATACATCGTGGCCGGCTCTGACAATAACCCACAGGTAGTGCTCGTGGCTTCCGGCTCTGAAGTCGCCACGCTGGTAGCCGGGAAAGAATTGCTCAACCGGGACGGCATCAAGGTACGCATAGTTTCCGTTCCATCCGAAGGGCTGTTCCGCACCCAAGTGCCCGGTTACCGGGAATCCGTTATTCCTGCCCAAGCCAAGGTATTCGGCCTGACGGCAGGGCTTCCGGTCACCCTCGAAGGGCTGGTAGGCCCCTGCGGAAAGGTATGGGGACTTGAATCATTCGGGTACTCGGCACCTTACAAGGTGCTGGACGAGAAACTGGGATTCACCGCAGAGAACGTTTACAAACAAGTAAAGGCCATGCTTTAACACCCACGAATACGGACAATCACGATGAAAACTATTGGACTATGCTCCGACCATGCCGGATTTGAACTGAAAACATTCGTGTGCCAATGGCTGGAAAACAAAGGATGGGAATACAAGGACTTCGGTACCTACTCCGGCGAAAGCTGCGACTATCCGGATTTTGCACACCCATTGGCGGCGGCTGTCGAGGCCGGAGAATGTTACCCGGGGATTGCCATTTGCGGCAGCGGAAATGGCATCGCCATGACCCTGAACAAGCACCAAGGCGTACGCGCTGCTTTGTGCTGGAGGGCAGACGTCGCACGCCTGGCACGCGAGCACAACGATGCCAACGTGTTGGTCATGCCCGGCAGGTTCATCTCCACGGAAGAGGCGGACACTATACTGACTGCATTTTTCAATGCTGCATTTGAGGGAGGAAGGCACCAGCGCAGGATTGACAAAATACCCCTACGCCCGCAGCCTTAGAACCGGCATTGCACAAGTGGGATATACATTGATGGGGGTGTACCAAAGCCCATGAACGCTTTCAGAATGTTATATATCAGGCGCGGATTACGCGGATTGTGCGGATTAAACTAAATCCGTGTTATTCCGCGTAATCCGCGCCTAAAAGAAAGCATTCAGCGGGTTTTGACACACCCCCATCTTTTATGATTACCGGTATATTTTCAAGCGCCGACCGGCACGGATATTGTTGTTGCGCAAGCCGTTCCACTCGCGGAGCTGACGAACGGTAACACCATAACGGCGGGCAATGCCGCCCAAGGTCTCACCGCTGCGGATGCGGTGATAAGTCAGCTCGCCGCTACCGGCCTTGGCACCGGTAGAAACGGCCACTGTGCACCGCCCGGCAAAGAACTCGTTGCGGCGGTGGGCATAGACCGTATCTTGGTTGTCGATAAAGAAACTGATGCTTTCCAACGGCAAACGAAGGGTTTGCGGCTTGGTATCGCCGGGAATGATGTTGCGCTTATATTGCGGATTCAGGCTTTTGAGCTCATCCAGGCCAATGCCACACACATCGGCTATCTGCTGGAAATGGTAGCGGCGGTTCACCAACACCGTATCGGTAGTGGCGGGAATATTGGTCTGCATGGGGCAAATGTTATGCTTGCAATAGTAATTCATCACATAATTGGCGGCTATGAAAGCCGGCACATAGCCGCGTGTCTCGCGGGGCAGATACCGGTAGATTGCCCAATAGTCAGTCTTGCCCCCGGCACGGCGGATGGCTTTGTTCACGTTGCCCGGCCCGCAGTTGTAAGCGGCAATGACGAGATTCCAATCGTGATAGATGTCATACATGTCCTTCAGATAACGGGCTGCTGCCCATGTGGACTTGATAGGGTCGCGGCGCTCGTCCACCAAGCTGTTGCTCTCCAGCCCGTAAAGCTTGCCCGTGCGCAGCATGAACTGCCACAGGCCGGCTGCTCCCGCACGCGACACAGCCGAGGGGTTAAGTGCAGATTCTATAATCGGCAAATATTTCAGTTCCAACGGAAGGCTGTAAGCATCGAGCGCTTCCTCGAAAATAGGCATATAAAAGTTGCAGGCACTCAACATGAACGATACCTGTCCACGCAATTTGCCAGTATATTGGTCGATAAACTTACGCACGACCTCGTTATAAGGCATCTCCATAACCACCGGCAAGCGCGACAGGCGGTCGACGTACACCGAATCGCTGAACCGGGGATTATCGGGCGAAGTGCTGCAATCTTCCGCCGGAACTATGTACGTGCGTGCCGACCAATCGCTGAGCAGGCTGTCCAACGGATAAGTCATGCTTACGGGCAAATCGATGGTATCCCCGCGTTCCGTACCGTTCTCACGGGTGAGCACTTCCACGCTTTCCTGGGCATTGGCTACGGGCATTATGCCCCAGAGGCTTGCCAACAAAGGTCCCCAAATCTTTTTTATCTTCATGCTTAAAACGCCATATATAATATACATTCTTCTAATCAAGGTATCCCGGCCTCAGAACCGGAAGCTGCACTGCACACCCACCGACTTATTGCCGGTAAACGAATAGTTGCCCGCCGGTACAGAATTGTCTATCACCGCAGGTTCCACTTTCATACTCAGGTCGGGGGTTATGTCGAAATTGGACAACTCGGCATCGACATACGCATCGACCACCGAAAGCAGGTACACCGCCGCAAAAGCAAAGATACTGAGGTCGCGGTAACGGCGGTAAGTGTCTTTGCGCCGGCGCAAGGTCTCCGTCAGCTGGCTATGGCTGATGTTGCCCGTGTAGCCGGGAGGCAGCAAGTCGGTAATGCTGCTCGAATTCCAGTTGCCGTTGACGGCATCACGATAAGCATCCGCATAATCGTTGTACATCTTACTGTTCCAAGTCAGCGCATAGGCACAGCCGGCAAAGCCTCCATAAAAGATGGGCAATTTCCAGAACTTGCGGTTGTAAATCTGCCCGCCTCCGGGAATGACCAATGCCAGCCACGTGGCTTTTGTCGGATTGGGCACCCAACGCTTTACATCTACGGCATTTTGCAGGCTGTCGGCAGGCACGGGTTCTTCCCGGATGTCGGGAGCCGACGTCATTTCCAGCATCGTCTGCCTGTTGGAGGCGGCAATGCTATCGGCCGTGGCAACGCTGTCGGCGGCAGAGGCAGCCGGCAAGCGATGCAGCAGGGGTATGGTGTCGGCGTCCGCCACACGGTGTTGCAGCACGGCCACAGTGTCGGCAGGCGGCAGGCGATGGGCGCGTTTCAGGGATGCCCACGGGTCGTCTTGCCCATACAGGACAATCCCTGCCATCTGCAACAGGCAGAACAGCAGGGCGGTGCAAATACGGTATGTGGTATGTCTCAGTGTAGTCATTCTTTATTTTTCAGCGTATCGAACATGCCGATGATACGTTCCAATTCTTCCTCATTGTTAAAAGGAATGCTGATTTTCCCTTTCCCCTTTTCCGAACAGGTAAGTTGAACCTTTGCATTGAAGAAGTGCGAAAGCTGCTGCTTCAACACATCGAATTCCGCAGACAATTTGGCCTGCCTGGGGGCAATCTTACGGTCGCCGCTCCTGACAGCCTCGCCCGCGCTCAACGATTTTACCAGTTCCTCCACCTTGCGCACCGAATAGCCGTGTTCCAAGATTTCCTCAAACAGCCGGACCTGCAACTTAGGGTCGCCCAATGTGACCAAGGCACGGGCATGTCCCATGTCTATCTGCTTGTTCTTCAAGCCGATTTGTATCGGTGCGGGCAGTTTGAGCAGGCGCAGGTAGTTGGCAATGGTGGTACGCTTCTTGCCCACCCGTTCGCTCAGGCGTTCTTGGGTAAGGCCGTATTGGTCCAACAGGTGCTGGTAGGCCAAGGCAATCTCCATGGAGTTGAGGTCCTCGCGCTGGATGTTCTCGATGAGTGCCATTTCCATGACATTTTCATCGTCGGCCGTGCGGATATAGGCAGGAATCGTTTCCAGCCCCGCCATCTGCGAGGCGCGAAAGCGCCGTTCGCCGGCTATCAGCTGGTAGTTCCCGTCGTCCATCTGCCGCAGGGTGACGGGTTGTATGATGCCTATCTCGGCGATGGAGTCCGCCAACTCTTGCAAGGCCACGGGGTCGAACTCGCGACGCGGCTGGTTGGGATTGACCACAATGCGGGACAATTCTATTTCGTTGATGGAACTGGAGCCGCCGGTCTGCACTTCGTCCATCGACAGCAGAGCGTCCAGCCCACGTCCTAAAGCATTTCTTTTCTGTGCCATATCATTTTTTAGTTTTTGAGTTTATCTGTTTTTGAGTTGACGAGGGGAAAGAGGTGACAAGATAACCAGGGAGCAAGGTGAAAAGGTTACCAAACTCATCCACTCATAAACTGATAAACTTACAAACTCACAAACTTATTTATCTCTTTCTATCAGTTCTTTCGCCAGTGCCAGGTGGCTCTTGGCACCGGTAGAGTCGGCATCGTACAAGATGGTGGGCATGCCGTAGCTGGGTGCCTCGCTCAGCTTGACGTTGCGTTGTATCACGGTGTTGAACACCAGTTCCTGGAAGTGGCGTTTCACCTCGTCGTAAATCTGGTTGGCCTGGCGCAGGCGCGAGTCGAACATGGTCAGCAGGAAGCCTTCGATTTCCAGCCCCGGGTTGAGTTTCGACTTGATGATTTTAATCGTATTGAGCAACTTGCTGATGCCTTCCAGTGCGAAATACTCGGCCTGCACGGGGATGATGACCGAGTCGGCAGCCGTCAAAGCATTCACCGTAATCAGCCCCAACGAAGGCGAGCAGTCTATCAGGATGTAGTCGAAATCGTCTTTCAACGGTGCCAATACCCCTTTCAGAATCTTTTCGCGGTTCTTCAGGTTGAGCATTTCTATCTCTGCACCTACCAGGTTGATGTGCGAGGGGATGACCTTCAGCGTGTCGATTCCCGTGTCGTGGATAGCGTCGCGCACGTTTGCCTGGTCAATCAGACATTCGTAGATGGTGCATGCAGCCTGCTTGATGTCTACCCCCAGTCCCGACGAGGCGTTGGCCTGCGGGTCGGCATCTACCACAAGGACCGTTTTCTCCAGCGTGGCGAGCGAAGCGGCGAGGTTGATGGTGGTGGTGGTTTTCCCCACCCCGCCCTTTTGGTTTGCCAATGCGATAATTTTTCCCATATAGTTTCCAAATATTTATCGGCGGCGAAATAAGCGATAATTTTGCACCTCACCTACTAAAACGGGGGAAGATTGCAAAAACGGTGGATAAGTCGGCTGTTTTGTTAATAACTTCCTGCCACACGGCGCCGCCTTCCTCACCCGCCGAACAACGGGCAAATATACATATTTCTCTCGAGATGAAGCCTTTTTCGCAGGCCCGTTTGAAGAACATTAAGATTTGGCCCCCCCCTTGCGCCAGCGCCATAGTGCCAGGATGGTAGCGATACTATGCCAGCGCGCCAGCACTGTAACGCCAGGACGGTAGCGTTGTATCGCTACCGCGCGTTGTCAATCAAGCACTTTGCCATGGTTCTCCGCCAATTGTATCATGCGGTCGTAGTCCTCTGCGCTGAGGTCCATGAAGTAGTAATTCACCGGGTTCACCACGCGGCCCTTGACGTGCACCTCGTAGTGCAGGTGCGGACCCGTGCTCTTGCCCGTGTTGCCCACTTCGCCTATCACTTCGCCGCGCACCACCTTCTGCCCGCGCCTCACGTTGTAGTCGTTGAGGTGAGCATAGCGGGTCACGTAGCCGAAACCGTGGTCTATCTCGATGGTCTTGCCATACCCAGACTCCCAGCCCACGCGGACCACCTTACCGTCGCCCGTGGCATAGACATCGGTGCCCGTGTTGGCCGAAAAGTCCATGCCGGCATGGAACTTCACCGTGCCGTATATCGGGTCGACCCGCCTGCCGTAGCCGGAAGCGGTGCGTTTCAAGTCTTTATTGGAAATGGGCTGGATGGCAGGGATGCAACGCAGCATTTCGTCATGCTGCCGGCAAAGCGCCACCACGTCGTCGAACGAACGCGACTGGATATACAGTTGCTTCGTCAGCAAGTCCATCTTCTGCGTGGTATTCACCACCAGCTCGGCATCCGCCATATCCGCCAAGTGTTCATAGCGGGCAGCCCCGTATCCCGCCTGGCGGATGGCAGGCGAAATGGGGTCGGCCATGAAAATGACGCGGTACAGGTTGTCGTCGCGCTGCTGGATGTCCTGCAACACGCCCAGCGCCTCGTCCAACTGCCTGGACAACACGCGGTACTGCGCCTCCAGGCGGCTGTTTTCCTTGCGCAACTCCTTTTCGGAAGGCGAGCCGAAGATGATGAGCGGGGCAATGAAACACACCGCGCCCAGCCCCATGCCGATGAACAGACGGCGCACGTAGCTCATCACCCGCTGCCGGACGGTGGGGTAAATACGGTCGTAAGTCTGTGTCTGCGGGTTGTATATGTAGTAGACTTTGCGCATCTTTCTGAAAATATTTCGGTTGGCAACGCGGCAAAAGTAATAAAAACACGTATCTTTGCGCAGTTTTTTTCAGAATATTAACCCCAAGCATAGACAAGATACGCGATAAGTTATGATGACAGCTAACGAAATCAGGGACTCGTTCAAGAGTTTCTTCCAAAGCAAGGGACACCACATCGTACCCTCCGCACCCATGGTAATCAAAGACGACCCCACGCTGATGTTCACCAACGCGGGCATGAACCAGTTCAAAGACATCATCCTGGGCAACCACCCGGCGCAATGGAAGCGCGTGGCCGACTCGCAGAAGTGCCTCCGCGTCAGCGGCAAGCACAACGACCTGGAAGAAGTGGGACACGACACCTACCACCACACCATGTTCGAGATGCTGGGCAACTGGTCGTTTGGCGACTACTTCAAGAAAGAAGCCATCTCTTGGGCATGGGAGTACCTGGTAGACGTGCTCAAGATAGACCCCGCCAACCTCTATGCCACCGTATTCGAGGGCAGCCCGGAAGAAGGGTTGGGACGCGACAACGAAGCCGCCTCCTACTGGGAGCAATTCCTGCCCAAAGACCACATACTCAACGGCAACAAGCACGACAACTTCTGGGAAATGGGCGACACAGGCCCCTGCGGTCCCTGCTCGGAAATACACATCGACTCGCGCTCGGAAGCTGAAAAGGCCCAAGTGCCCGGCCGCGAACTGGTAAACAAGGACCATCCGCAAGTCATTGAGATATGGAACCTCGTGTTCATGCAGTTCAACCGCAAGGCCGACGGATCGCTGGAAGAACTGCCCGCCAAGGTCATCGACACCGGCATGGGCTTCGAGCGCCTGGTGCGCACCCTGCAAGGGAAAACCTCGAACTATGACACCGACGTGTTCCAGCCCCTGCTGAAAGCCATCGGCAACATGGCAAAGATTGAGTACGGCAAAGACCCGCAAAAAGACATTGCCATGCGTGTCGTAGCCGACCACATCCGCACCATCGCCTTCTCCATCACCGACGGGCAGTTGCCCGGCAACGCCAAGGCAGGCTACGTCATCCGCCGCATCCTGCGCCGTGCCGTGCGCTACGGCTATACCTTCCTGGACCAGAAGCAAGCTTTCATGTACAAACTCTTGCCCGTGCTCATCGACAACATGGGCGCGGCCTACCCCGAACTGAATGAACAGAAAGACCTCATAGCCAAAGTCATCAAAGAAGAGGAAGAAGCCTTCCTCCGTACCTTGGAAACCGGCATCCGCCTTCTGGACAAGACCATGAGCGAAGCCAAGGCTGCCGGGAAAACCGAAATCAGCGGCAAAGATGCCTTTACGCTGTACGACACCTTCGGCTTCCCCCTCGACCTGACCGAACTTATCCTGCGCGAAAACGGCATGACCGCAGACATTGAAGCGTTCAACGCCGAGATGCAGCAGCAGAAACAACGCGCCCGCAACGCTGCCGCCGTTGAAACCGGCGACTGGATTACGCTGAAAGAAGGCACTACCGAGTTTGTAGGTTATGACTATACGGAATACGAAACCACCATCCTGCGCTACCGCCAGGTAAAACAAAAGAACCAGACCCTCTATCAAATCGTGTTGGACAAGACGCCGTTCTATGCCGAAAGCGGCGGACAGGTGGGCGACACCGGCGTACTGGTCAGCGAATACGAAACCATCGAAGTCATTGACACGAAGAAAGAGAACAACCTGCCCATCCACATCACCAAGAAACTGCCCGAACACCCCGAAGCGCCCATGATGGCCTGCGTGGATACGGACAAACGCGCCGCCTGTGCCGCCAACCACTCGTGCACCCACTTGCTCGATGAAGCCTTGCGCACCGTGCTCGGCACACATGTGGAACAGAAAGGCTCGCTGGTAACCCCCGACTCCCTGCGCTTCGACTTCTCACACTTCCAGAAGGTAACGGACGAGCAGTTGCGCGAAGTGGAACACTTGGTGAATGCCAAGATACGTGCCAACATCCCCTTGAAAGAATACCGCAACATCCCCATCGAGGAAGCCAAAGAACTGGGCGCCATCGCCTTGTTCGGCGAAAAGTACGGCGACCGCGTGCGCGTCATCCAGTTCGGCTCGTCCATTGAATTCTGCGGAGGCACGCACGTAGCCGCCACGGGCAACATCGGCATGGTGAAAATACTGGCCGAAAGTTCGGTAGCTGCCGGCGTGCGCCGTATCGAAGCCATCACCGGAGCCAAAGTAGAAGCCATGTTCGACACGCTGGAAGACACTTTGCGCGGCCTGAAAACCTTGTTCAACAACGCTCCCGACCTGACAGGCGCCATCCGCAAGTACATTGAGGAGAACGCCGGACTGAAAAAGCAGGTGGAAGAATTCATGAAGGAAAAAGAAGCCCAACTGAAAGAAAAACTCCTGCAAAGCGTAAAGGAAGTGAACGGCGTAAAACTCATCAAATTCTGCGCCCCGATGGTATCGCCCGACACCATCAAGAACATTGCCTTCCAGCTGCGCGGCGAAATCACCGAAAGCCTGTTCTTCGTGGCAGGCACCGTATTCGACGGCAAGCCCTTGCTCACCGTCATGCTGAGCGACAACCTCACGGCAGGCGGTCTGAAAGCCGGCGTACTGGTGAAAGAAGCTGCAAAACTGATTCAAGGCGGCGGTGGCGGACAGCCCCACTTTGCCACGGCAGGCGGCAAAAATCCCGACGGACTGATGGCCGCTGTCGACAAGGTAGTTGAACTGGCTGGCATCTGACCCGCCTTCCTCCAACCCACGCAGCGATGAAGAAACAACTGTGCATACTGCTTACGGCCTGGTTGTGCTACTGCCTGCCGGCATATTCGCAAGAGCGGACGGACAGCCTGGCCAACGACAACACTTTTGCTTCGGGGGAACAAACGGACAGCAAGCCCGTGTTCCACCCGAAGCAAGTGATATTTCCCGCCGTTGCCATCACCGTAGGCAGCATAGGGGCCGCCACCTCGTTCGGGAAGAAAATAAACCGCGAAGTGCGCGATGCCTTGCGCTACCGCGACCATAAGATAAAGGCCGACGACTACCTGCAATACCTTCCCGTGGTGTCGGTCTACGGGTTGAGCCTGCTCGGCGCACCGGCCAAGCACGACTACCTGGAGCGCACGGTCATCACCGCCACGGCATACGCCACCATGGGCGTGCTGGTAGGCTCGGTGAAATACCTTGCCAAGGTGAGACGCCCGGACGGCAGTTCGCGCAACTCTTTCCCCTCCGGACATACGGCTACCGCCTTCATGGGCGCCGAACTGGTGCGCCAAGAATACGGCACATGGTACGGCGTGGCGGCTTACACCGTGGCCACCGCCATCGGCGTGGCGCGCATCTACAACGACCGCCATTGGGCCAGCGACGTGGTGGCTGGCGCAGGCTTCGGCGTGCTCAGTGCAAAGGTGGGTTATTGGCTGTTCCCCTACACCGGCAAACTGCTGCAAAAATTCACCGGAAAGAAAAAAGAAAACGCCTCCCTCGTTCCTTTCTACACAGGAGGTTCGGGAGGCATTGCTTTCAGCTATTGTTTCTAAAATGCCATTCACTCCACCTGTTCCTGCGGATAATTCACTAAATACAACGTGCCCGTAGCCCGGGTAAAGGCGGTGTAAAGCCAGCGGAAATAGTCGGGCGTCAGGTATTCCTCACTCAGGTAGCCTTGGTCGAGGAAGACGTTTTTCCACTGCCCGCCCTGTGCCTTGTGGCAAGTCACGGCATAGGCATACTTCACTTGGAGGGCATTGTAGTAAGGGTCGGCCTTCATCTTCTTCATGCGTTCGGACTTCCGGGGGATGTCGGCATAATCCTCGAGCACGGTGTTGAACAAGCGTTCTTGCTCGGCACGCGCCAAGGAGGGCGAGTCGCTGTGCAGGGTGTCGAGCAACACGGTGGTATCCAGTTCCAAATCATTGCAGTCGGGGAAAGCAAGGAGGACGTCGGCAAAGCGGAAACCGTAAAGCTCACGCGTGCGGCGCACACGGCGCACCACGGCCGTCTCGCCATTGGCCAGGAAATCGGCCTGCTTGGCCTGCTCCGTCCAGTAATAATTGTTCTTCGCCACCATCAGCCAGTCGCCCGATTCCAACTCATCTTCCCGCCAAAGCAACCGGGCACGGATGCCGTTGTTGTAAAGGTTGGCGCGCTTGTTGCTGCGGCATATCACGATGGTTTCGTCCATGTCGTCGGCACCGTAGCACTGCTCCAAAGCATCCACCAGTTCATTGCCGGGCAACACACGCACATCCGCAAAGCCTGTCACCCGTATCCGGGGCAACGACCAGCACTCATCATCCGCAATGAGCCTGCGCAAGCGGGTAGCATTCCACAAGATGCCCGACTGCCCGTCCTGCCTCACCACCTGCGTCAGCTCAGCCTCCACCACGTCCAGCCCGTAGCCCCTCAACGCCTCGGGAAAAAGGGCGGGGCTCAGCTCCTCGCCCACCGGCGGCAACTGTGCCGTATCGCCCAGCAACAACAGCCGGCAGCCTTGGCCGGAGTAGACAAACTGCACCAGGTCGTCCAACAAGCGCCCCGTGCCGAACATCGCGCCGGACAGCCCCTCATTGGCTATCATCGAAGCTTCATCCACTATATATAAGGTGTGGGCAGTCAGATTGTCATTCAGTGCGAAGTTTTCCATGTCGCCGGAAAAAGAACGCTGGCGGTAGATTTTCTTATGGATGGTGTAAGCCGGATGGCCTGCGTAGCCCGAAAACACCTTAGCCGCCCTGCCCGTCGGAGCCAGCAGGACGCACTTCTGTTTCAGCGCGTCGAGCGTGCGCACCAAAGCGCTGACCAACGAGGTTTTTCCCGTGCCCGCATAGCCTTTCAGCAGGAAAACGGTGTCACCCGAAGGCCGAAGTAAGAATTCTGCCAACAAATTCAACACATTTTCTTGCTCAGAAGTTGGCTGATAAGGAAAATTTCCCTTAATTTGCGTCGTTAAATAGTTATTTATCATTTTTTGGCAAAGAAAAAGTAAAAGGAAACAGTCGATATTCAATTTATTTCTTTTATTTTTGCGGTGCGAATATAACAACTAAAAAACATATTTATCATGAAAACTGTATTTAATGTGATCTTAACCGTGTGTGTGCTGGTGTTGATTTACATTTGCTACGCCAGCATCATGGGACCTATCAACTTCGAAGCAGAGAAGGACGTGAGAGACAAAGCCGTTCAAGCCCGCCTGTTGGACATCCGCAAGGCACAGGTAGAATTCCGTAACCTCAACGGCCAGAAGTACACGGACAACTTCGACTCTCTGATTGCTTTCGTCAAGACCCAGAAGTTGCCGTTCATCTACAAGGAAGGTGAACTGACTGACGAACAATTGGAAAACGGTCTGACCGAAAAGAAAGCCATGGCCATCATCAACAAGGCCAAGAAAACCGGCAACTACAACGAAGTAAAGAAACAAGGACTGGAAAACTTCAAGCGTGACACCATGTGGGTAGCCGTATTGGATACCATCTTCCCGAAAGGCTTCAACGCAGACTCCATGAGATACATTCCTTATGGCAACGGCGCACAGTTCGAAATGGATACCGTTACGCAAATCACCAAGTCGGGTGCCCCCGTTTCCTTGCTGGAAGTAAGAGCTCCGTACGACGTTTATCTGAACGGTCTTGACAGACAGGAAATCATCAACCTGAAAGACATGCAGGGCAAGCTGAACAAGTATCTGGGTCTGAAGATTGGTGACTTGGTAACGCCGAACAACAACGCCGGTAACTGGGAATAATCAGATTTGCATCCATTCCCGGGTGTACACAAACCTTTTACCAAATATGATAGAAAAGGCTGATTTGAACAAATCGGAAATATACACTTTATCCATCCGTCTTAGCACGGATGGATTTTCTTTTTCTGTATTCGACCCCACAGAAACGAATAGTACTTTATTGTACCGGAAAGCGGACTTGGATGCCGACCTCCCCCTGACAGCCAATCTGGACAACATTTTCCAGGAAACGGAATGGCTGGCACGCCCCTTCCGCCGCGTCAACGTACTGGTCTGCGGGAAACGGTTTACAACGGTTCCACAAGCTTATTTCACTCCGGAAGAGGCCGATACTTTTTTCTATCACAACCACAGCAAGCTGGAGCATGAAGACATCCTGTATGATATCCGCAGAAGATACAAGCTTGTCCTTGTATTCGGCATAGACACATTTGCCCACCGTTTTCTGAAAAAGCAATACCCGGCAGCCCATTTCTACCACCAGGCAAGTCCGCTGTTGGAATGCTTTGCCGCCAAAAGCAGGCTGGGCAACACCTGCAAACTATACGCCCATCTGCGCAAAAACGCAGTAGATACATTTGCCTTCCAGCATGGACAATTGCTCATTGCGAACTCATACGCATGCAGCGAAATGATAGACCGCCTTTACTACCTGCTCTACTTATGGAAGACGTTGAATTTCGACCAGGAAAACGATGAGTTACACCTGTGCGGGCTATTGGAAGGCAAAGAACAATTGATAAGCGAGTTACGCAAATTTATCCGGAACGTTTACATTATGAACCCGGTCGAGAACATCGACCTGCAATACATCACAACATGCGAGTAATCTGCGGAATATACAAGCGGAGGCATTTCGACATTCCCCGGAACTTCAAGGCAAGGCCTACGACTGACTTCGCCAAAGAAAACATCTTCAACGTGCTGACCAACTATCTCGACTTTGAGGAATGCGGGCGCGCCCTCGACCTCTTTGCCGGCACCGGAAGCATCAGCATCGAACTGGTGTCAAGGGGCTGCGGCGAGGTAATCAGCGTGGAAAAAGACCGCGACCACTACGCCTTCATCTGCAAGGTTATGCAAGAGGTCAAGACAGACAAATGCCTGCCCATCCGGGGCGATGTATTCAAGTTCATCCAAAACAACAAACAGCCTTTCGACTTCATCTTTGCCGACCCGCCTTACGAGCTGCCCGGACTGTCGGCCCTGCCTGACCTGATTTTCGAGAACGGACAACTGAAAGAGGGGGGTATCTTCGTGCTGGAACATGGCAAGAAAAACAACTTTGAAGGACATCCGCATTTCGTGGAAAAGCGGGTGTACGGCAGCGTGAACTTTTCGATATTCAGATAAAAACGCCCTCCGCCGCCCACACACGTCAAAGCAAGGGGGACATCAACCGCACAATGCTCTCGGCCACCTTGCGGTACCAAGGCCGCTTCACCCAGTTTTTGAGCGACAGGCGTACGCACTCGCGCTGGTCTTGCAAGAAGATTTCGCGCATCTGCAACGCCGTTTCCATGTCGTAAATAAAGGCATTCACCTCAAAATTGTGCTCAAAGCTACGGAAGTCGATGTTCGTGGACCCCACGGTAGAAAGTTCGTCATCGGAAACCATCATCTTGGAATGAAGAAAACCGGGCTTATACAGATAGACCTTGACACCGGCACGCAACACGTCCTCCAGATACGAGCAAGAGCCCAAATGCGTCCAACGGCTGTCCGACCGGTAAGGCAACATCAGGCGCACGTCCACTCCCGCAAGGGCTGCGGTCTGCATGGCAGTCAGCACAGGCTCGGTAGGCAGGAAGTAAGGCGTCTGCATATAAAAATACTTTTTCGCCCCCGAAATGGCCAAGACCAGCCCTTGCATAATCTCTTTCCAAGAGCCAAGAGGCTCGGCAGTCACCACCTGCACCAGCGAGTTCCCGCAATTTTCCAGCCCCGGGAAATAAGCAGCCTTGGTAAGCAGCGTGCGGTCCATAAAATACCAGTCGAGCAGAAAAGCCGTCTGCAAGCCATGCACCGCCTTGCCTTCCAGCAAGATGTGCGTGTCCCGCCAAATGCCCCAGTCGAAACCGCGCACGTAACGTTCCGCCAGATTCATGCCGCCTACAAACCCCACCCGGCCATCTATGACCACGATTTTCCGGTGGTTGCGGTAATTCACCTTACTGGTAAAAAGGGGGAAACGCACCTGCAAGAAAGCATGGGTCTCGATGCCGGCCTCGCGCATCTCCTCAAAAAAGCGGTTGGGCACCCGCCAGCAGCCCACATCGTCGTAAAGCACACGCACCTCCACGCCCTGGCGTGCCTTATCCACCAAGACATCGCGCACCAGCCTGCCCACAGCATCGTCCTTAAAGATATAAAACTCCACGTGGATGTGCCTCTTGGCCTTCTGCAATTCACGCAGCAAAGCCTGAAGCATGGATGTGCCCGACGTGTACACTTCTACCCGGTTGCCTTCAAAAGGCAAAGCCCGGCTGATATTTCTGAACAGCGACACCAACCGTTGGTAAGCAGCAGGCGGCTCTCCGGAAACCTGTGACAAAAATTCCTCCATCGGCTTCTTCAGCAGGTGCCCGTATCCTTTCTTGTTGATGATGCGCTCATGACGCTGGCTGCGCCCGAAGAAGAAATAAAACACCAGCCCCACCACAGGCAGAAAAGCCAGGACAAGCACCCACGCCAAAGTCTTCACCGGGTTACGGTTGTCGAGCACCACCACGACAATCGTGCCGATGACAATGGCAAAATACAGGATGTTGAATGTCCACGAAGCCACCTGGCTTGCTATGAGTCCCCAGTCTATCATGTAACGGCAAATATAGTGAAAAGAAAAACACCTCCGCCCACCGACGGGAAACAAATATTGCCAAGACCCACAAAAAAAAAAAAGAGCCATCCCCCCCCGCCCGGAATCATGAAAAATAAAAAAAACGCCCGCACAGCCTTGAAACACAAGAGGTGCGAAGACTGTACGGGCGTATGCCTTAACAGCGGTAACCGACAATGCCGGTCAGAACCGCCTGCCCATGGGAGGCCTGCCGGGACCAGGGCCATGACCGGGACCCATCCCCGGTTGGGGACGTGCGGCCCGCTTCCCGCCAAAAATATTCAGGCGGTAGATGAAGCGAAGCATGCAATAGCTGTTCACCCCGTTGTACTCGTACACCGAACGACCGTTGGCTGTCAGCGAACGGGTGATGTTGCTCTGCTGTTTCAAGATGTCATACATTTCAAAGCTAACCGTGGCATCCCCATTAAGGAATGTCTGGGAAAGTTGGGCGTTCCATATCAGCTCGTCGCGGTTCATGCTGCTGTCGCGGTAACCGCGGCGTCCTTGGTTGGAGATGTTGGTAGAAAGCGTCATGTTCCACGGTGCCATAATGGTGGTGAAAGCCCCGTATGAGAAAGTGTAAGGTTGTTGGTTGTTCGAAGGGGTCAGCCTGTCACGCTCAATGGTGTAGGCCAGCGTGCCGTTCAGACCCACCTCCAGCCAGTCGTTGCGGTAAGTACCGCTCAGGCGTTCGTTCAAGCTGAGGTTGGTGGTTGTGTTCTTCTGCTCGACGAGGGTACGCGTGTCGGTCAGATAGCCCACATTGTTCTGGTAACGTACGTTGGAGAAGCTGCCGATGTTAAACTTCTTGTTACGCAAGGCGGTGTTGAAACCGAACATGCCGAAAGCGTTCCAGTTGCCGTTGATGTTCTTCGGCGTGGTGGTCCATCCACCGGTCGCTTCGTTGTACACGCGGCTGTTGCTCACGCTGTTTTGCGTAGCCGAGAAGTTGAAGTGCGTCACAATGCTGCGCTGCTTGTCGGCATTATACGTGTTGTAGAACAGACGGATGCTATGGGTGAACGAAGGCTTCAAGCCCGGGTTACCGATACGCACGTTCTGCGGGTTGGAGTTGTCCACAATAGGCAACAGGTTTTCCATGCTGGGCTGGCTGCTGCGCCCGCGGTACATAAAGCGCAACTGGCTGATTTTGGAGAACCGGTAGCGGAAGTCGATGTTCGGCGCGAAGTTGAACACGTTGCGCGTCGTATCTATCATGTAATCGCCTTTCTTGTAAGACAGCACCGTGTGCTGCGGCTGGAAAGACATACCCGCGCTCAACTGCCACTTCGAGCGGATGAACCGCAAAGACACCGAAGCATCGTGGTTATAATAGCGGTATTCGGCATACTTCCCGAGGCTGTCTACCTCATTGTTCAGGTAATCGGGAGGCAAGGGCTGTCCCAGCGTCCAGTCGTTTTGGCCGTGGTTGTACAAGTCGTAAGTACGCTTGTCGCTCTCGCTGTACATGTACTGGAACTGGTAATTGAATTGCAGGAAGGTGGCACGTCCCAAAGGCTCGCTATACGTCAGCTGTGCCCGGTAATTAAAGTCCTTGGTAGGCGTATGGATGTACTGGTTGCGAATCAGCACAGAGTCCTGCCCGGGATTCATCAAGCTTTCCAGCAGGTAATAGTGTGTCCTTGAGTCGGTGTACTGTTTGTTCACGTTGTCGCCGTAGCCGAAACGCCCGCGGAAAGTGATGTTACGCCCCCGGTCGTTCAGCTTGCGGTTCACCTGCAAGGTAGCTTCGGCGTCCAGGCTCTTGCCGTCGGTCAGCGTCCCGCTGTTGATGGCATTCACCCGGATGTCCCGCAACGGGTCATCCCCGTCCAGGTCGTCCTCGTCGTTCATCAGCAGGTTTTCCAGTTTCAGATAGTTGTTCGGATTGTCCACCAACTCATACGGGTCGCTGTTGAACGTACCCGACTCGGAATTAGACCAGTTGTCGGTCTTCCCGTAGCTGACGTTGGGGCGGAAAATGATGTTGGTCAGCGTATCGGGTGTCCATTCCAGGCGCAGGTTGGCGCGGAAGTTCTTGCTGATGTTCCGGCTCTGCGAGTTGGAGTTGGAGAATGAATTGCCGTTCGTCAGGAAGTCTTCCGTCGAACCGATGCTGGTAAGGTTGTTTTTCGTGTAATTGTAGCGCACGCTGCCGTCCATGTCAATCTTGTCGTTCTCCGTGGCAAAGTTCATGCCCACCCATTTCTTGTCCGTCAAGCCGTTGTTGCGACGGAAACGCGGACCGCCTCCACCGCCGGAGAAACCTTGGTCGTTGACGTTGTTCAACGAGCCGATGACCGACAGTTGCGTGCTGCCCCTGAAGTAGTTCACCATGCCGCGCACCGAGTAACGGTCTTCCGTACCGATAGCCGCATCGGCATTGCCAAACCAGCCGGTTTCCATTTCTTTCTTCACCGTCAGATCGAGCACGGTTTCCTCCTCGCCATCGTCAATGCCGGTGATACGCGCCAAGTCCGACTTCTTGTCATACGTCTTCAGTTTGTCAATCATCTCCACGGGCAGGTTTTTCAAGGCCGTCGCCACATCGCCGCCAAAAAATTCCTTTCCGTTCAGCATGATTTTGGAAACTTCCTTTCCGTTAATCGTCACGTTGCCGTCATCGTCCACCTCGGCGCCGGGCAGTTTCTTGACCAGTTCTTCCAGCGTGGCGCCCTGCGGCGTCCGGTAGGCCGACGAGTTAAACTGCACCGTGTCCTCCACGACCTGCACCTGCGGCGCCTCGGCAATTACCACCGCCTCGCTCAACAGCACGGCGTCTACCTCAAGCCTTACCGTTCCCACGCTCTCCACAGTGGCTATATTGGAGGCTTTCAGCTGTACCGGCACGAATTTTGTTTTATAACCGATGTAGGAAACTTTCAGCACGTACTTGCCGGCACGTACACGGGGCAACGAAAAACTGCCGTCACCTTTCGTGGCAATACCTTTCACATACGTACTGTCGGGCAACGATAGCATCTGTATCGTAGCCTGCTCCACAGGGGTGTTCAGGTCATCCACGACCGTTCCCGTCACCGTAATGTTGCTTCTGTTTTGCGAAAAGGCGGACAGTGCCGAGACAAACAACAGCACCATCCCCAAAACTAATTTACTCTTCATGTGTCTATTCTTATACTATACTTATTGTCAACAACCGCATGTTTTTGCACACTGTACCTTTGACGGACACCGAAGCAGAAGGTTTAATCCGGGGGTTAATAAAATGTCTTAATTATCGACGATGATGTTTAAATAATCTGTCAACTGCCGCTTTTTTGATACCAAATTCCAGGCAAAGCACGTTCAACAGCAGAAAAATGAGAAAAGAAGAAGTGTCCACGCTGAACACATCCCCCCGGGCTACGCGGTAAACCATCCCGCCAAATACAAACAGCACGGTCAGGAACATGGCGTTGCGGGTGGCACGGTTGCGTATCTGCTCCGTCTCGGCATTCTCTTGGCGCGACAGGGCGAAGAGAATCATCAATGCCCCCAACATCATCAGCAGCTTGGAACACTCTTTGTAAAACAACAGGTTACTGTCGTTTATCACCCCCGCCATCATGAAGATGAAAGGCAGGAACAATGCCAACGCGATGACCCCATAGCCTATCGGGCGGCAGTATACAGGAAGCAATGCTTTCATAAGGAAAACTACAATTTATGCGGTTCAACCGGTGTTTTTTCAAACCCACCGTTCTTTTATTCGCGCACAAAGATACACCTTTCGGGTGGAAATCCTATCTTTGCGACACATAAAACAACGTTTTATCCTACATTATGAACCGACAAGAAGTGATACTGTGCGAAGAATTGGGGAAAAATCTGGAACAAGCCATCAAGAGTTGCCCCCACGACAAACTTTTCATCCTGACCGACGAGCATACCCACCGGCTCTGCCTGCCGGCCCTTTCGGACATCCCCTCCCTGCAAAGTGCTGAAGAAATCACCATCGCCCCCGAAGACCTGCATAAGAATCTCGACACCCTTTCTGCCGTATGGCAGGCACTCAGCAGCCGGGGAGCCACCCGCCACAGCCTGCTTGTCAACCTGGGAGGAGGCATGGTAACCGACCTGGGCGGCTTTGCCGCCGCCACGTTCAAGCGGGGCATAGCCTACATCAACCTGCCCACCACACTGCTCGCCATGGTCGATGCAGCCGTAGGAGGCAAAACAGGCATAAACTTCAACGGGCTGAAAAATGAAATCGGAGCTTTCTATCCGGCGAAGTATGTGCTGCTCGAAACCGAATTCCTGCGCACGCTGGACCGCCACAACTTCTTCTCCGGCTATGCCGAAATGCTGAAACACGGGCTGATAAGCGACGTTCCCCATTGGGCAGAATTGCTGAACTTCGATACCGGCCGCCCCGACTACCCCCGCCTCAAGCAACTGGTGGGACGCTCCGTACAGGTGAAAGAGAACATCGTAGAGCAAGACCCCCACGAACACGGCATCCGCAAAGCCCTCAACCTGGGGCACACCATCGGGCATGCCTTCGAAAGTCTTGCCTTGGCAGAAAACCGTCCCGTGCTGCACGGCTACGCAGTGGCTTGGGGACTCGTCTGCGAGCTCTACCTGTCGCACCTGAAAGCCGGCTTCCCCCGGGACAAAATGCAGCAGACCATCCGCTTCATCAAAGAAAACTACGGCACTTTCGCCTTCGACTGCAAACAGTACGACCGCCTCTACGAACTGATGACACACGACAAGAAAAACACCGCCGGCATCATCAACTTCACCCTCCTGCGCGAAGTGGGCGACATCGTCCTCAACCAGACGGCCGACAAAGACACCATCTTCGAAGCATTGGACTTTTACCGGGAGTGCATGTAAGGGCGCCCCTGCACACAACAACAGAGGGTGTGCGCCCGCACACCCTCACATTCCAGCCTGACACATTTCCGCCAGGCACTTCCTTGGACCAGAGCATTATCCCATCTGCTGGTTGCCCTCCCCACTGTCATCATCGTCGTCCGGCTCCGTGCCCGCCGCGTCATTCTTCAGGCAGATGCTGTTCGATGCCCGCCTGTCCTCGCTGCAGAAAGCGAAGTACACAGCCAACGCCTCGCCGTCCCAACTTGCCGGAAGGGAAAGTTCCGCCGTCCCGTCCGCACGAGCGGCAGCCGACACATTGCACACCGCCTCCTGTCTGTCCTTGTTGTAAGCCAACACCATGACAGCGTCCGTTCCCTGCGCATCGCCCGTACCACTATTGTCCGTCCAACTGAAAGTCGCCTTGCCGGTCGCCACTTCCACTGCCGCATCCGCCACCGCCGTCAGGCTGCCCTGGCTCACGCGCACCTTGTCGAAGTCCAGTGACGCTTTCTCCGCACAGCCCTCCACGGCATAGCGCAGCAAGTACGACATAGCCGCGTTTACAGGCGTCTGTTTAGATGCATACTCCCGGAAACCGTTTTGAATGAACGGCTTGGCAGCCTTACAGAAGTGCGCCGCCGTCCGGAACTTTCCGCGCTGGCACTGCTGCTTCACCGTGTTGGGGTTGTGCACACTCACGGCCAGCGCCCGCATGTAGTTAATTGATTTCCACGTACTGCCTACCACAGTACCCACTTTCCCTGAGAATCCGCCCAGGATGCCTTGATTAATCTTTCCCATAATCGTAATAAAAGTTTAGTTAATAAATAATTTTGCTTTTGTGAATATTGCAAGCGTTTCCATGCCAATTCTTGCTCGGTACTCACCAGCCGGGAAAATGAAACCAATCGTTTTCGTTTTCCATTTACAAAGATAAGACACATTTGCAAAATCACCAAACTTTTTAGTTGAAAAATGAAAATTATTTTGAAAACATTTCAATACATTTTGTGAATCAGTAATTTAAATCATGAATTCCATTTTCAAATCAAAAAACAACATCAATATTCATAACTCATCACCTTCCTCAGTGGTGCCAATAACCGCTCCAGCACGTTGCGGTCGGCCAGAATGATGTCCGCACTGCCTTTCAGCTCTTTGGCGGCGGGGAGTTGCTTGCTGTAGTTGGTGCGCAAGCCTTCGGGCAGGCTTTGAAAGCCAGTATCCAAGCTATACAGCCCGTTGCCAAGTAGGAAGATACCCAGCACCGTCAGGTCATAATAAGCCAGCACGATGGCAAAGATGAAGAAGCTCACGAACGAGAACAGCGTACTCCGATGGACGACCCCGTCAGGAAGTTCTTGATGCGCTCATGGTCGCCTATGCGCTGCATGATGCTGCCCACCATCTTCGTGTCGAAGAAGTGCAGGGGCAACTTCATCAGCTTGGCCAGGAAGTCCGATATCAGCGAGATGAAGATGCGCGCGTTCACGTGCAGCAATATCCAGCTGCGTATGAACTCCACCGACAGTTGTAGACAAAAACCGCTTGCTATCTTCCCGTTCGTCGTTTATATGGATAACCCTAATGTTCTGAAATAGTTTAATATATGTTCGTTTTCAATATTCCGCATATAACTGTCCATATATTCCCAATCGGGATTACCATTTTCATCCGCGGGGAGAGTAAGAACTTCCTTTGCCAAGCGGGTGGCACTTCTCTTATATCCAAAATTGTATTTCCCCCTTATCCTGTCTGCAACTGTTGTGATGAATGTGCCAATATATTTGTTAAGATGTTCATTGTACCCCAATGTCATGTCTGATGTGGCAATAAAATCTTCTGCTTTATAAACGGAATACCCCATAGACCCTTCTCCGTTGCGGATAAAGGCTATACAATTGCCCTTTTGCATCAAATCCTTGTCGGCGACAACAAAACAAAGCACTCCATTGTTCTGATTAGTTGCCCCAAGATAGCTGATGCCGTTCTCGACTTTTTCAATGTGGTTGAGACCTTTTGATTTGCCTGGCACAAGGATAGGAAACAAATCACGGATGAGAAAGTGTTTCCATTTTACCCCCCCCATTTTAGAATTATTAACAATTTGTCTGTCCTTAAAGAATTTGAGGGTTGTTTTGAGGATATCTTGCTCAACTTCTTTCATAAAATAATAGGATAAAACGCAGAATAAGGCAAATTTGAGCATTCTCGCTGACAGTCAGAGAGTTTGGCTTCGGATGGAACAAATTGGCATAAGGTCGGGAAAACGGATTTAGGCAGATTGCAGAAATAGATGCACTTCCAAATCATTACCCGACACCTGATGCACATTTAACACTAACAGTCTCTATTTCTGCGTTCTGCGTAGGTTTACATTCTGCCTTTACAACTCCCGTAAACTAATTTTGCACCAAACAAATTGCCAATATGCTGGGCTTTCAATATCCACAACATTTTCTTCGATTCTTCAAGAAGCGGGTAGGATGTACTCCAAAAGAATTTAAGAACAGTGTGGCAACATAGTTCTATCTATT
>CALULP010000015.1 GCA_944321495.1 uncultured Bacteroides sp.
CCGCCACATAGTTCCTTGCCACTACCCTTGACTGATAGGTCGCCAGCTTCCTGTCCTTGCCGACACGCTTCTTGAACACCTCGTTCTCACGGTCGAAGGCTTTGAGCAGCGTTTCATACTCGCCGCCGATGCCCTGATAGGCATTGCGTACCATCTCTGCCGTCACAAATGCCTCACGGTCGGATATGCGTTGGTAGTGCTTGATGATTTGCGCCTTGATGTTGTCAAGTGCGAGGTTCGTTTCCCTTGCCTCCACACTCTTGCCTTTGGCACGGTTGCCCTTTGCATCCCAAAACTCCTTTGCGATGCTCCGTTTGCAACTGAACTGCGCCACCGTTCCGTTGATTGTAACCCGTCCCATGATGGGGACAATTCCGTTCTTCTCCTTGCTGCCGTTCACATAGAACAGCACGCGAAATGTACTCCTTGTCATACTCGTTCTTTTTTGGTTGCAAAACTATAAATCAACGAGTTAAACCTTGACAAGCAAACCTACGCAGAGCGGCGCAAACGGAACGGTGACTGTTAAATATGCATTTCTGGCGGGTAACGATTAGGAAACCGTTCTCTTTCTCCAATCCGCTTAGAAACGGTTTTCAGCCCTCTTCCCAACTTCCGTGATTTTCTCCTAACTACTTAATTCACAGATTACATTGCGTTAATCTGCCGAATTTTGGAGGTTTTTCCATAGATTTTCGTTAAGTTTGCAAAGTCTTGGGCATTGCGCCCGCGCAAGCAATAAGAATGTTAATAAACAAGCGAAACAGATACAATGAAACACTTCAGCATCTTTTTACTTTTTTGCTTTTGTACACTGGCTGGTGTTGCCCAAGGTGGCAAGGCACTTCAACTGAAAGAAATCGTTACGGGAGAATTCACTCCCGAAAACATTTATGGCGTAATTCCCATCCCTGGCGACGGGGAGCATTATTCACAGATGAACGCCGGACGTACGCAAATCATCAAATATTCTTTTAAAACGGGAAAGCCTGTGGAGGTGTTGTTTGACGCCGCCACGGCACGTGAATGCCCCTTCAAAACTTTCGACAGTTACAGTTTCTCACCGGACGGAAGCAAACTACTTATTGCTACGGAAACCACGCCTATCTACCGCCGTTCGTACACAGCCGTACATTATTTATATAGTTTAAAGCGTAATCTGGAAGGGAAAATCAACAACGTGGTGGAACGTCTGTCGGACGGAGGTCCCCAGCAAGCCCCTGTGTTCTCACCGGATGGCAACATGGTGGCATTTGTGAGAGACAACAACATCTACTTAGTGAAATTGCTGTACAACAACAGTGAAAGCCAAGTCACGGAAGACGGCAAACGCAACAGCGTATTAAACGGAATACCCGACTGGGTGTACGAAGAAGAGTTTGCTTTCAACTGCGCTATGGAGTTCAGTGCGGACAGCAAAATGTTGGCATTCATACGTTTTGACGAATCTGCTGTATCATCCTACGAATTTCCGGTTTATGCCGGCGAGGCGCCACACATAGATGTTTATGCCAAATATCCGGGGACGTACGTCTACAAATATCCTAAAACCGGAGAAGCCAACTCGAAAGTATCAGTCCATACCTTTGACATCAAATCGAAAGTAACCCGCCGCATCGATGTACCGCTGGACGAAGACGGCTACATCCCACGCATCCGTTTCACCAAAGACCCCAATAAACTCGCCATTATTACCCTGAACCGCCACCAGAACCGTCTGGACATGTACTTTGCAGACCCGCGCAGCACGGTATGCAAGTTGGCATTGCGCGATGAAAGCGACACGTACATCAATGAAAGCGCTTTCGACTATATACACTTCTATGCGGATAACTTCACTTTTGCCAGCGAAAAGGACGGATTCAACCACTTGTATTGGTACAACATGAACGGGAACCTGCAAAAGCAAATCACCTCTGGTAATTACGAAGTAACGGGATTCTTGGGATACGACGAAAAAAATGGTGAATTCTACTACACCAGCAACGAAGAAAGCCCGCTACGCCAAGCCGTATACAAAATAGACCGGAAAGGCAAAAAGACCAAACTGTCCACACAAGCAGGCTACAACACTGCCCAGTTCAGTACGGACATGAAATACTACATGAACCGCTATACAAACTTGAATACCCCCATAGTCATTACTTTGAACGACAACAAGGGAAAAGTGCTCACCACATTGGTAGATAACCAGGATTTGAAAGACAAGATTGCGGGGTATGCCATGCCGCAAAAAGAGTTTTTCACTTTCCAGACCTCAGAAGGAGTTACCCTCAACGGATGGATGATGAAACCGGCCGACTTTTCCGCTTCCCGGAAATATCCGGTACTGATGTATCAATACAGCGGGCCCGGCTCGCAACAGGTATTGGATAACTTCCAAGTCAGTTGGGAAACTTATATGGCATCTCAAGATTACATTGTTGTCTGCGTGGACGGAAGAGGTACAGGCGGACGGGGCGCTGCTTTTGAACAATGCACATACTTGAATCTGGGCGTAAAAGAGGCACACGACCAAGTGGAAACAGCCCTGTATATGGGCAGCCTGCCTTATGTGGACAAAAACCGCATCGGTATCTGGGGATGGAGTTTCGGAGGATATATGACACTGATGAGCATGAGCGAAGGCACACCGGTATTCAAGGCGGGCGTAGCTGTAGCTGCCGTTACCGACTGGAATTATTATGACACCATCTATGGCGAACGGTTCATGCGCACCCCGCAAGAGAATGCCGAAGGCTACAAGGCGGCCTCAGCCTTTACACGCGCCGACAAACTGCACGGTGACCTGCTGTTGGTACACGGCACTGCGGATGACAACGTGCATTACCAGAACTGTGCAGAATACGCCGAACGCCTCGTGCAACTGGGCAAGCAATTCGACATGCAGATATACACCAACCGCAATCATGGTATTGCCGGCGGGAACACGAGACTGCACTTGTACACCAAACTGACCAACTTTTTCAACGAGAAGCTAAAATAACCCCTCTATAATCCTTACTCCGACATGCTCCAACGGAAACCGGAATGGCTGAAAACAAGCATCGCTGCCAACGAACGTTACGCAGAAACAAAACGCATTGTTGACTCGCACCGCCTGCATACCATTTGCAGCAGTGGGCGATGCCCGAACCTTGGAGAATGCTGGGGCAGGGGTACTGCCACTTTCTTAATAGGAGGAAACATTTGTACACGCAGCTGTAAGTTCTGTAATACACAGACAGGCAAACCCGCCCCCCTTGACCCGGACGAACCTGCCCATGTAGCAGAATCCATTGCCTTAATGAAATTGTCGCATGCTGTCATCACATCGGTAGACCGTGACGATTTGCTTGACTTAGGGGCTGCACATTGGGTACAGACCGTAAAGGCCATACGCGAACGTAACCCGCATACAACCATCGAAGTGCTGGTACCCGACTTTCGGGGCAATGAAGAATTATTGGCACAAGTCATAGAAACGCATCCGGACATCATGGGGCACAATATGGAAACCGTCCGCCGCATCAGTCCGCTGGTGCGCAGTTCCGCCCGCTACGACACCAGCCTGAAAGTTATCGGGCAGATAGCCCGAAGCGGCATTACCAGCAAATCGGGCATCATGGTAGGTCTGGGAGAGACATCACAGGAAGTAGAAGAACTTATGGATGACCTGCGACAAGCCGGATGCGACATCCTGACTATCGGGCAATACCTGCAGCCCACACGCAACCATTACCCCGTAACAGAGTATATAACACCGGAACAATTTGCCCGTTACAAAGAGACAGGATTGAAGAAAGGATTCAAGCAAGTAGAAAGCGGTCCGCTAATACGCTCGTCCTACCATGCCGAACAAGCGTTGCGGCATTTATAGATGCTTCCCTTATTTATACAGCAGGAAAATACAAGGAATCTTAGATAAATCGGGGATATGTCCCTTCCACTCTTTTATTGTGCGGGAACGGACGTATTCTCCTTCACATGTCAGGTTGGCGGCAATGCACAGCCTGGTTTGCGGGCGGCAACTGCGTACGATTTCCTCAACCATCCGGTTATTGCGATAAGGCGTTTCGATGAACAGTTGCGTCTGGTCTTCCGTATAGACACGCTGTTCCAACTGTTTCAATTTCTGTACCCGCTCGGTTGCGTCAATAGGCAAATAGCCGTTGAAAGCAAAGTTCTGCCCGTTGAACCCCGCCGCCATGACCGAAAGGATGATGGACGAGGGCCCCACGAGTGGGACGACCTTCAACCCTCTCCGTTGGGCAATAGCCACCACATCTGCACCCGGGTCGGCAACGGAAGGGCATCCGGCCTCGGAAATAACTCCCATAGCCTGCCCTTCCGACAAGACCTTCAAGTACCCCGAAACGACTTCCGGGGAAACGTGTTTGTTCAACGGGTAGAAAGTAAGCGAATCGATGTCAATCTCCTTATCCACCTTTTTAAGGAAACGACGTGCCGAACGCACGTCTTCCACAATAAAGTGCTGTATCTTTACGCTGATTTCCTTATTATAAACAGGCAAGACACGCTCCCACGGAGTATCGCCCAAGGTAACAGGCAACAGATATAGTGCCGGCTCGATATTATCCATAGATAATGTGGCCATTCTCGTCCATATAGTCTTCCAAACCTTTCTGATAAGTATTCATGGCGCGCAAGCTCATGCCCATGCTCGAGAAACCGCCATCGTGGTACAGGTTCTGCATGGTTACCTTACGGGTCAGGTCGGAAAACATTACGATACAATAGTCTGCACACTCGTCTGCCGAGGCGTTGCCAAGGGGAGACATACGGCTGGCAAAGTCGAACAATTTATCCATGCCCTTCACCCCTGAACCGGCAGTGGTCATGGTAGGCGACTGGGAAATGGTGTTGACCCGCACATGGTGCTCACGGCCATAAATGTAGCCAAAGCTGCGGGCTATGGACTCCAACAGCGATTTGGCATCAGCCATGTCATTATAACCGTAGAAAGTACGCTGGGCTGCCACATAGCTCAATGCAAGGATGGAACCGTAATCGGCAATGGCTCCCAGTTTCTTGGCGGTCTGTATCATTTTATGGAAAGAGATGGCGGAAATGTCGAGGGTTTTGCCCAGCATGTCGTAATCCAAATCATCATACGTGCGTTTCTTGCGCACATTGGGCGACATGCCGATGGAGTGAAGCACAAAGTCAACCGGGCCTCCCAATACTTCCATGGAGCGTTTAAACACCGTTTCCAGGTCTTGCACGCTGGTGGCATCGGCAGGTATAACCTCGCAATGCAGCTTCTCCGCCAAGGCAGACACTTCACCCATGCGCACGGCTACGGGAGTATTGGACAATGTAATCACCGCACCTTCTTCCACGGCTTTCTCTGCTACTTTCCAGGCAATGGACTGCTCATTCAGAGCACCGAAAATAATGCCTTTTTTACCTTTCAATAAATTGTAACTCATACCTATTTTCGTTTATTTGAAAAAAACGAAGGCGTCCCTTTGCACACTTTGCAAGGCCGGGTTACGCCTTGTTGATTGAATTTCAGGGCGCAAAATTAGACAAAAATATTCGATTCACTATCTTTGCAACCGAAAAACGACTAAAAGACGATGAAGAAACTGGTAATATTCGACTTAGACGGCACCCTGCTGAACACGATTGCCGACCTGGCCCAAAGCACCAATCATGCCCTCGCATCCTTAGGCTACCCCACCCACGACGAACCTTCATACCGCTTTATGGTAGGCAACGGCATCAACAAATTGTTTGAACGGGCATTGCCCGAAGGTGAAAAAGACGAAACCAACGTCCTTCGCGTACGGCAGGCTTTCATACCCTATTACAATGAGCACAATGCCGACCGCAGCACGCCTTACCCCGGCATTCCCAAGCTGTTGGAACATTTGCAGGACAACGGTTTGCACCTGGCCGTAGCCTCCAATAAATACCAGGCCGCCACATCCAAACTGATAGCCCATTATTTCCCATCCATCCATTTTACCGCTGTACTGGGGCAACGTGACGGCGTTCCGGTCAAGCCCGACCCGGCCATCGTACAGGACATCCTACAAGCCTGCCCCACACCCTTGCAAGAAGTGCTTTACGTGGGCGATTCGGGCGTAGACATGCAGACGGCCATCAATGCCGGAGTTACGGCTTGCGGCGTCACCTGGGGATTCCGCCCCCGCGCAGAATTGGAAAACTTCCACCCGGCACACATTGCAGACCGTGCGGAAGACATTGCGGCCATCGCCGGCTTCCCCCTACCCTAAAACACGACGTGTACATATTCTCCTAAGTTGACACAATATCCCCAAGGGCGAACATTTCCATCCCCATGCGATGTGCACGTCCGTATTGCTATCGTGTGCGAAAACGCGCTTTCTTGTGCACGATAACGACTGTTTGGCATTAAAATATCGCCATTTATCAAATATTATCATCTTTCTGTTTGCATGAAAAAGAAAAACACTTATTTTTGAGCCACAAACGCAGATGCAGATTAAGAAAACCAGTTACAAACAATATAGATAAATGGAACAAATATTCAGTTATATCATCGGATTAGGGGCTGCCGTCATGATGCCTGTCATATTCACCATATTGGGCATCTGCATCGGCATCAAAACCGGGAAAGCGCTGAAAAGCGGCTTACTGGTAGGCGTGGGATTCGTCGGGCTGTCGGTCGTAACCGCCCTGCTTACCAGCAGTTTGGGACCGGCACTAAGCAAAGTAGTAGACATCTACGGGCTCCAGCTGAAGGTATTCGACATGGGATGGCCGGCCGCAGCTGCCGTAGCCTACAACACCTCGGTAGGGGCATTCATCATACCGGTATGCCTGGGGGTAAACATCCTGATGCTGTTCACCAAGACCACCCGTACCGTAAACATCGACCTGTGGAACTACTGGCACTACGCCTTCATCGGCGCGGTGGTGTACTTCGCCTGCGACAATATCTGGTGGGGCTTCTTCGCCGCCATCATCTGCTACATACTGACCTTGCTGCTGGCAGACTACACCGCCGACAAGTTCCAACGCTTTTACGACAAGATGGAAGGAATTTCCATCCCGCAACCATTCTGTGCCGGGTTTGTCCCGTTTGCCCTCGTCCTCAACAAGCTGCTGGACAAGATACCCGGCTTCGGCAAGCTGAATATCGATGCAGAAGGCATGAAGAAGAAGTTCGGCCTGTTGGGCGAACCGCTTTTCCTGGGGGTACTGGTAGGATGTGCCATCGGTGCCCTGTCCTGCCGGAGTTGGGAAGAAGTGGTTGACCAGATACCGTACATCTTAGGACTTGGCATAAAAATGGGTGCCGTCATGGAACTCATCCCACGCATCACTTCACTGTTTATCGAAGGGCTGAAACCCATTTCAGACGCCACCCGCGAGCTGATAGCCCGCAAGTTCAAAGGAGCCGTCGGACTGAATATCGGCATGAGCCCGGCACTGGTCATCGGACACCCTGCCACGCTGGTCGTTTCCCTGCTGCTGATTCCGGTCATCATCCTGCTGGCAGTCATCCTTCCCGGCAACGAATTCCTCCCCTTGGCTTCGCTGGCAGGCATGTTCTACTTATTCCCGCTGGTACTTCCCATCACCAAAGGCAATGTACTGAAGACGTTCATCATCGGGCTGGTAGTACTGGTCATCGGGCTGTATTTTGTCACCAACCTGGCGCCATACTTCACACAAGCAGCTTTCGACGTGTACGCCAAGACGGGCGACGAGGCCGTCCACATTCCCGACGGGTTTGAAGGAGGCGCCCTGGATTTTGCCTCCAGTCCTTTCGCATGGATTATCTTCCACTTGACGCATACGCTGAAATACATAGGCTCTGCCCTGTTAGTGGCATGTACCCTGTTCTTCATGGTCATGAACCGGAGGGCAATCCTTAAATACCAAAAGGAAAATGCCGGGAAATAAGCACCGGATGACACTTTTCCTGGCGAAGTATCGCTACCGTGCCAGCGATACTACGCTACCGCGGTGGCGATACTACGCTACCAAGCTGGTGATATTACGCTACCAAAGCGAAGGTCAAGCAGAATATAACAAACTTATTTACAGTATATTATAGACAACAACAATTAAAACGACAACAGATATGAAAAAATTAGCTACCGCAATTGTGCTGGGCACCATGACCGCAACGGCAACCGCCCAGACAAACTACCAGATGCAAACCGCCTGCAACCCCCAGGACGTGAAAACCTACGACACCAACCGCCTGCGTGCCAGCTTCCTGATGGAAAAAGTCATGGCACCCGATGAAATCAACCTCACCTACTCCATGTACGACCGCTTCATCTACGGTGGAGCCATGCCCGTCGACAAAGAGCTGGAGTTGGGAACCATCGACCCGCTCAAGGCTGACTATTTCCTGGAACGCCGGGAATTGGGCATCATCAACATCGGCGGCGACGGCATTGTCACCGTGGACGGCAAGGAGTATGAACTTCACTACAAGGAGGCCTTGTACGTAGGACGCGGCAACAAACTGGTCACGTTCAAGAGCAAAAACGCCGCACAGCCGGCCAAATTTTACCTGAACTCGGCCACGGCCCACAAGGCTTACAAGACGCAACTCATCACCATCGAAGGCCGCAAAGGGTCGCTGAAAGCCAACTCCTTCCCCGCAGGCAAGATGGAAGAGAGCAACGACCGCGTCATCAACCAGCTCATCGTGGCAAACGTGCTGGAAGAAGGCCCGTGCCAACTGCAAATGGGACTGACCGAACTGAAACCGGGCAGCGTGTGGAACACCATGCCGGCACACACCCACAGCCGCCGCATCGAAGCCTACTTCTACTTCAACGTACCGACAGACAACATGATTTGCCACCTGATGGGCGAACCCCAGGAGGAACGGCTGGTATGGATGAAAAACGAGCAAGCCATCATGTCGCCCGAATGGTCCATCCACGCCGCCGCAGGCACCAGCAATTACTCCTTCATCTGGGGCATGGCAGGCGAGAACCTGGACTACAACGACATGGACAAAATCAAATACACCGACATGCGATAACCTACTGCCGCCATGAAAAACAAGCTTCAAGACAACGCCATGAGCAGTTACCGGTGGACTATCTGCGCCATGCTGTTCTTCGCCACCACCATCAACTATCTGGACCGGCAGGTCCTGTCGCTGACGTGGGATGAATTCATCAAGCCGGAATTCCATTGGGACGAATCGCACTACGGCACCATCACCGCCGTGTTCTCGTTTGTATACGCCGCCTGTATGCTGTTTGCCGGAAGGCTTATAGACTGGCTGGGGTCGAAACGCGGATACCTGTGGGCCATCGGCATCTGGTCTGCCGGAGCATGCATGCACGCCCTCTGCGGGGTGATAACCGAACATGCGGTAGGGTTGCACAACGCCGCCCAACTGGCACAGGCCACCGGCGACGTGGTGGTGGTTATCGCCACCGTCAGCATGTACTGCTTCCTTGCAGCCAGATGCATCCTCGCCATCGGCGAAGCGGGCAACTTCCCGGCCGCCATCAAGGTTACCGCCGAGTATTTCCCCAAGAAAGACCGCGCGTTTGCCACCTCCATCTTCAATGCCGGGGCATCGATAGGCGCACTGGTTGCCCCCCTTACCATCCCGCTGCTTGCCAAAGCCTGCGGCTGGGAGATGGCGTTCATCATCATCGGCGCACTGGGTTTCATTTGGATGGGGTTCTGGGTATTCATGTACAGCGCACCGTCCCAAAACAAGCACGTTAATGCCGCCGAACTGGCCTACATCGAACAAGATTACCAGTGCGACAAGCAAGGACAACCGCAAAAAGATACAGCCAAAGAACGCCCGATGAACTTCATCCAGTGTTTCCGCTACCGGCAGACCTGGGCGTTTGCCATCGGGAAATTCATGACCGACGGCGTATGGTGGTTTTTCCTTTTCTGGATTCCTGCCTACCTGAACACGCAGTTCGGCATCAAGACCTCCGAGGGCTTGGGCATGGCGCTTATCTTTACGCTGTATGCCATCACCATGCTGTCCATCTACGGCGGAAAGCTCCCCACCCTCATCATCAACCGGACGGGACTTAACCCCTACGCGGCACGCATGAGGGCGATGCTCATCTTTGCATTCTTCCCGCTGCTGGTACTACTGGCACAGCCGCTCGGGACGCTTTCCCCCTGGTTCCCGGTCATCCTGATAGGTATCGGGGCAGCAGCCCACCAGTCTTGGTCGGCCAACATTTTCTCTACGGTAGGAGACATGTTCCCCAAATCCGCCATCGCTACCGTAACCGGCATCGGCGGCATGGCAGGCGGCCTGAGCTCCATGCTCATGCAATACAGTGCAGGCGAGCTGTTTGTCTATGCAGGGGAAACAAACTTGACGTTCATGGGGTTTGAAGGCAAGCCGGCAGGATATTTCATCATATTCTGCATCTGCGCCGTGGCTTACCTCGTGGGATGGTGCATCATGAAAGCATTAGTGCCGAGGTACAAACCAATCGTACCGCTCTGTAACACCAAAGCGTAAGGCAAAGGCAGGATATTCCTGTACTGCTTCCATCAAAGACAAAGAGGGCAGACAATGCGAATGACGCCCAGTCATCTGCATTATCCGCCCTCTTTCCACACGCTTCCCTATGCTTCCTGCAAAACCTGCAACAAGCGGGCATAGATAGGATTCAGATTCAACAAATCCGGAACACCCGTAACGAACATCTGCTTCCGGGCACGGGTCAGTGCCACATTCAGTTTACGGTCGACCAGCACCCCGTTATCTTCCGTCACATTGGCAAGGAATTTCAACTGGTAAGTGCGGTTCAGGCAGAAAGAATAAATAATGACATCCCGCTCACTCCCCTGGAAACGCTCTACGGTATCGACCATCACTCCGCCCAGCCGGGGAATGCCCGATGCCTCCAATTCCCGCTTAATCAACGCTATCTGGCTACGGTAAGGGGCTATGATTCCCAAAGTGGACGCGACGTCGAATTGCCCCGAAGCGCTGTATTGCTTATACACCGAAACCGCCAGACGTGCCACCAGACAGGCTTCGGAATGGTTGACTTTGGGCGAGCCGGATAGCGGCTCCG
Source organism: uncultured Bacteroides sp. (assembly GCA_944321495.1). Classification (GTDB taxonomy): domain Bacteria; phylum Bacteroidota; class Bacteroidia; order Bacteroidales; family Bacteroidaceae; genus Bacteroides. The sequence continues at coordinate 11,040 of CALULP010000015.1, forward strand.
GTTGGGAAGGCAGGAATGCCACCCGGCGGGTCAGCAAGGGGGCGAACTCATCACTTTCCAGTCCGGAAGCCAAAGCCAATGCGCCTTGCTGATGGGGCAATCCCAGGATTTCCAATTGGTTGCCATAGAAAGCCTGATTCGGGAAACGGGCGACCTCGATATTCATGCGCCCTTGCCTGCGCAGCATGTCATGGCAACGGACGGAGAGCGGAAGCCCTGCCACCACGGCATCTGCCTTCAGACAGGTGACATACCTGTAAAGCCGTTCGAACAAAGAATCTTTCAAATTGTAAAGCCCGATGCCACGAAGTGCTTCATCGTGCACCTCAGACTGGGCTGATGACTGCAATACCACCGCGGGGAGTTGTTTATGGTCGCCAATCAGGACAAACTTGCCAATGGCATCCCCGCCCTGTACTCCCCTTGCACACAAGAGACCCAGCAATTGTGGCTCCAATATCTGGGTAGCCTCATCGACAATGGCCACGTCAAACGTCTTCAAGCGGAACAAATCGGTCTTGGAAGAAAGCGTAGCCACCGTCCCCACAAATATCTGGCAACGCCCCAACCGCTCTTGCACAGCACAACGGTTGGCGCAGGCTTCCAATACATTTTCTACCAGATAAGGACGGTAAGCCGGTTCACATGCCAACTCGCTGCCAATACGTATAAAGTCGACAGCCGGACTGATGCCGACAAGCATCTTGCAAATCTCATCCACGGCCCGGTTGGTATAAGACAACAACAGAACCTGTTTGCCTTGCCGATAAAAATTCCCGACCATGGCACGCAAGGCACGCGAGGTTTTCCCGGTGCCCGGAGGTCCCACCAGCAGGAAATAATCGCGGGCAGCCTCTGCCTTCAAAGCGATGCGCGCGAAATCATCGGCAGCTTCAGCGATGCGCGAATCCAATGCCGTGTCAAACTCCGGAAGACGCTGCCCCAACAGCAAATCGCGCCGCCGCGGGGTAGCGGAAAGAAAAGCCGTCAAGCCATTGTACATGCTACGGAAAGAAGTGTCCATATAGTCATGCTCAATGGCATAACAACTATCCGACGGCAATACTCCCGCATTTTGCTGGGAAGCACGCAGGCGTACACGGACAAAAGTTTCCGAAAAATATTCGATATTGCCTTTAAAGACCATTTTGTTGGTCACATTGTCGGTTTCCGCGTTTCTTTCGTACAACACTACCGCATCGCCCTCCCTGAAGTTGGGAAGGATGCAGGCACCGTCATCCCCGTCCTCTTGCCCAGCCACCGACAGGACAAGGAATGGCTTATGCTCATCGGCTGCATGGTTTTGTACAATGGAAAGGTCGTACAGGATTTCACCGGCTTCCCGTTTTTCCTCCAAAGTGGAAAGCCACAAAGACGATGCCCCAAAGTGCCCTTCATACTCAGCATCGCCCGACTTGGATGTATATAGTTCCTTCGTGATAAAATTATAAAGCGAACAAAAGTAAGTCTCTTCTATGGAGGAAAGGGACCGTATTCTGCCCACCACCTCCTCAATGCCCGGACGCTGATAACGGGTCCACAGCACACCGGTAAGGCCACGTTCGTTCAACAATGCAGGAGTTATGGATTTCAAGAAATCCGAAGTGTAAGAAGGGGTGTTCCTCAACTGTATGCCATACTCGTTGGCAACAATCCGGTTGCGCACATCCATAATCCTACGCACCATAGCCCACGAAGAACGCGCCGGGTACAACAACGGATAGCGGGTATAAAACAAATAAGCCTTTACCTGCCGATGGTCCATGCCCATGGAATATTCAAGCACCGCCTGGTAAAGAAGCATTTGCACCCGATTATTTTCCTTAGGCTCAACCTTGCCGCGCATGGAGTATTCATCTGCCTTTCCCGACTTCATTTCTATGAACGAAGTCATGTCGCGCTGCATGTAGTCCAACCGCCCCTGAAGCCCCAATGCCTCGCAGATGTACGAAGGCTCAAGCACGGCGTCCGTTTTGTCGAGTGCATAACCGGGAGCAGGGAAAACGTCGCTTACCGTCTTGCGGATATGCTCAAAATGCCGTTTACAATCAGCGAAGAACACTGCTTCCTTTTCCCGGTCAAGCAAATCCTCGCATGCCGCCAGTTCGATGGGATAAGCGCGGAAAGCTTTTTTCATGCAAGCCAAGTAATCGGGAACTCCCTTTGCATGAATCCATTCGTCAAGAAAAAGATTGACTATATTACCCAACAGCAAAGGCCGCGTATTACCTGTCGGCTGAAAACGGGCAAGCACATAATTCATCGGATGATGGCCGTACTCCTTGAAGCATTCGGCCAACGAACTGATGTCTATCAGATAATCCGGTTCCAGTATGATAAACGAAGGGGTCAGCACATTTCCCTCGTCCACCGATACATCCAATAGGTTCAACTGGGCATGCCGCCACAACACACGGCATGTTTCCTTAAATTCATCGTTGACTTGGGGGATATTATAACGGACGCGCAGCAGTTCTGCGCCTACAGTTTCCGGGGATTCAACATATAGAAAAAAATCATCGGCATATTGGAATATTACCCTCATGCGCTTCACCTGCCTGCCGACCGATGGAGCAGCCGTCAAGTAAGTAGCATCAGCATGAGGGAGCAATGCATACAACCTGGACGGGATATCAGCACCCGTCAGGCGTTTTACAAAGAAGGCCAACGTCTTGGCATCCCTGAGCAGTTGCTCCCGAACGGGCTTTACACGATGGTTCAATACGTCGTTGGAAGCCATGCGAAGCGTATGCAGGCGGTTCTGTTCGGTAAGTGTCAGCCCTAACTTGGAAGAAACAAAACTGATACGTGCCGACAAGTCGGTCATTTGCAGGCTACCCTTGTCATCAGTCAACAACATCCGACATAAATGCTCCAACAATTCGCGCATTTGGCGATAAGCCCCATAACCGGACAAAGACTCGTCACGGCATACTTCCCAAAGCATGCCGTAACATTCCTCTACTTCAATACCGTTATGCATTAATCCTCCTCACCGACATCTTCCCGTTTCTTATCTTTCACCATCAGGATGCTCAACTCATAAAGCAAATAAAGCGGAACAGCCACCACAGTCAAAGTAAAAGGATCGCCCGTCGGGGTAATAACGGCTGCGGCTATCACTATCAGCACCGCTGCATGACGGCGATATTTGCGCAAGAACGTCTTGTTGACCACACCTAAAAGGGACAAGAGCCACGTCACCAACGGCAACTCAAAGGCCAACCCCATGCACAGCACCAGCATCATGAAGTTGTTGATATAAGAATTCAGGGAAATCTGGTTTTCGATGACCACACTCAGTTGGTAAGTGGACAGGAACCGCAAAGTCAAGGGGTACACCATGAAATAGCCCAGCAATACGCCCAGGAAAAACATGACCGTACCCAATGTCAATGCCTTTTTCACTCCTTTTACCTCATTGGGGTAAAGCGCAGGACTGATAAACTTCCAAACCTCGTAAAACAAATAAGGAGCTGCCGTCACTATCGACATCCACAGCGACGTAGAAATATGAATAAAGAAAGGAGCTGCCAGGTTAATGTTTATCAACTTCACATGGAAGTCTTGGGTAAAGAAATCGCCTTCCAAATGAAAAACCTCCCCAATACGCCGCAACAAATCGTAAAACACAAAATCATTACGGCACGGAGCCATAATCACTTGGTCGAACAAATACGGCATGGCAATGAAATAGCCGACAGCCAGTACAAACCATACGCCCAACACACGAAACAGTACCCGGCGCAACTCATCCAAATGATCCCAAAAGGTCAATTCTTTTTCGCTCATAACACAATCCGGTACAGCATCATACCCCCATGACAGACATCATAAGTCCATACGCAAGGGGATATACCCCTGCCACATACGACATCTGCCACATGAATGTTTTGCAAAGATATCATCCTTTGGACGAAGGCTCGTCTATCTCTTCCTTTGCCTTGTTAATTTCTTCCTTTGCCTCGTTCACGCCTTCCTTAAAACTTTTTACACCTTTGCCAAGCCCTCTCATCAGTTCAGGAATTTTCTTCCCACCGAAAAGCAACAAAATAATAACTGCGATTATAATCCATTCACTGCCGCTGGGCATCAATAAAAGTAAGTTTGTCATAGTTGTATTACATTTAATTTGCGATGCAAAGATAATATTTAAATGAAAAAAAAGAAATGAAGCATCTGATTAATCCTGATAATAGACCCGTTTTACCCGCGTTGACACACTGGTCAGGACCTCATAAGGTATGGTATCCAGCACATCGGACAATACCGTCACCGGCAAGTGATCGCCAAAGATTTCTACCGCATCACCTTCCTTACACGGTATGTCGGTTACATCTATCATACAGACATCCATGCAGATATTGCCTACATAGGGAGCTTTCTGCCCGTTCACCAGACAATAAGCCGCGCCGTTCCCCAAGTGACGGTTCAGGCCGTCGGCATAACCGATAGGAATGGCAGCTATACGCGACGGACGGTTCAAACGGCCTTTCCGACTATAACCTACCGTCTCATCGGCAGGGACATCCCGTATCTGCAAAATGGTTGTCTTGAGCGTACTGACATTATGCATGACGGAATTGTCTATCGGATTAATGCCATACAATCCTATTCCCAGCCGCACCATGTCGAACTGGGCACCGGGGAAACGCTCGATACCTGCCGAGTTGCAAATATGCCGCAATATCTTATGGGGAAAAGCTGCCTGCAATTCACCGGAAACTTTTTCAAATGTCTCTATCTGCCGGCGCGTAAACGCATCGAAATCCGATGAGTCACTGCCTGCCAAATGTGAGAAGACCGACCTGGGAATCACAGCATTCTGCCCTTTCAGCCTTTCTATGAGCCGGGGCATGTCTTCCGGAGCAAAGCCTAAGCGGTGCATACCTGTATCCAACTTGACATGGATGGGGAAATTGGCTATACCCTCTTTCTCCGCCTCCTTTATCAAGGCATCCAATAAATGGAAACTATAAACCTCAGGTTCCAGTTTATAATCGAACATCGTCTTAAAAGATGTCATTTCCGGATTCATGATAAGGATGTTGGCCGTAATGCCTGCTTTGCGCAGTTCAAACCCTTCGTCGGCAACAGCCACCGCCAGATAATCCACCCGATGTTCCTGCAACGTTTTGGCTATCTCGTATGACCCGGCACCGTATGCCGAGGCTTTCACCATGCACACCATCTTCGTCTCAGGATGCAATAAACTGCGATAATGGTTCAGGTTGGCAACCATTGCACCCAGGTTTACTTCCAAGATAGTCTCATGTACTTTCTTCTCCAACACCTCGGTCAAAGCATCGAAGCCATACTTGCGGGCACCTTTTATCAAGATGATTTCGTTCTCCAAACGGAGCTTTCCCGCACCCACATCTTTCAGCAAGGAAGCCGTGTCCGGATAGAATGCTTTCTCCATGCCAAAACGGTCGGCACACATAGCCAGTTCGCTTCCCACACCGATGATGCGCTCCACGCCACGGCTATTTACCAACTGGGCTACCTGACGATACAGCGAATGGGCAGTCTGCCCTGTCTCAAGGATGTCTGACAAGATTAGCGTGCGCTTCAAGTCTTTGCCATCCGAACGTCGGTACATAAAATCGAGAGCGATATCGAGCGAAGCGAGGTCCGAATTGTAACTGTCATTAATGAGCAGGCATCCGTTCTTGCCTTCTTTCACTTCCAGGCGCATGGCCACCGGCTCCAACCGTGCCATACGCTCCGTAATCTTCGACGGAGGAAGCATCAGGTACACACATGCGGCAAGACAATGCAAAGAGTTCTCGATGGAAGCATCATCTATGAAAGGCAAGGTGTAAGTATTGTCCATATCCAAATACCGGTAAGACACCAACGTACAATTGTCCTGCTTTTCAATCTTGCTTATATACAGAGGCCTGTCGGCATCCTTGCGGCTCCAGGCTATCTCACGGGCCGGCAACATGGATTTAGCCACACAACTGCTTATGAACTCATCATCACCATTATAAATCACTACATCGCAATCCTTGAACAACGTAAGTTTCTCCATACACTTCTCTTGCATGGAGAAGAAGTTTTCCTGATGAGCGCCCCCAATATTGGTAAGGATGCCGATGGTAGGCTTGATGATGTTCTGAAGGGCACGCATCTCCCCCGGCTCAGAGATGCCCGCTTCGAATACGGCAAGCTGGTGTTCTTCTTTCATCTGCCACACGGACAAGGGTACGCCGATTTGCGAATTATAACTACGTGGCGAACGGACCACGGCCCTATCCGCCCCCAACAGTTGGTGCAACCACTCTTTTACTACCGTTTTACCGTTGCTTCCCGTAATGCCGATAACCGGAATGTCAAACTGCCCTCTATGATGCTCCGCCAGCTTCTGAAGCGCTTTCAAAGGAGAAGGTACGACCAGGCAATTCACATCCGGGGCATTCAATAGAGAGGCAGGTTCTTCTTTCCTGTAGTCTTCTCCGCCTACCACGAAATTACGCACGCCACGGGCATAAAGTTCGGGAACATAGCGGATGCCATTATTCCGTTTGGTGGGCAAGGCAAAAAATAAGGTTTCTTCCGGGAAGCTTAAGGAACGGCTGTCTGTCAGCAGCCAGTCTATGGCGGCAGGTGCGCTGCCCATGCGGTCCGCACCTATGATTCCGGCAATCATTTCAATAGTGTAAGGCATGATTCTCTCTCTTTTTGGAGGTCTAAGTACGGGTATTTTTCGGTAAGTCGGTCTATTTTTAACACTATTTGTTCTAAAAAACGCTTATGCTCGTCCGAGCCGGGCCGGAGAGGCCTATGGGACAACATTTTGTGGATATCCTCGCATGCCTCCATGACGCTCTTCGCCTCCGGGCTGATGCATGCCTGGCAGAAGCGTTGCCAGACGTAGCCGACTGCCTTCTCCGTAGGATGGACCATATCGTCGGCATAGAAACGGTAATCGCGAAGTTCGTCCGTCACAATCTCATAGGCGGGAAAGTAGGAAACACGCCCGGGGAAATCGTCGCACAGCCTGTCCACTGCCAAGAGTAGGGTTGCCTTGCTGAGCTGGCTTTCATGGAGGCCGTCGCGGAGGTAGCGGACGGGACTCACCGTAAGCACGACCTTCAACCGGGGATTGCGGGTAAAGAGGTCGGTGAACAGGGGAACGTACCGGCGGGTTATCTCGTCCACCGGGAGGCGGCGGCGCCTGAAGTTGCGTTCGGGCAGCTTGTGGCAGTTGCCCACAATGCGGCACGTGGTGTTATCCTCGTAGACCACCGCCGAGCCAAAGGTCAAAAGAAGGAAATCCAGGCGGGGCAGCAGGGCGGAGGCGGCGTGGAGGCGGCTATTGATGAGGCATAACGCCGCTTCAGGGGTGGGCGCGGAGAAATCGCCGTGATGCATGGGGCTGTGCCAGCAGCCATTATAGGGGAAGAGGTCGGCGGGAGCATAGGTGCGTCCGTCGGCTATCTCTTGGAGGGCCATAGCTATGGAAAGGGGGTTATAGAGGGTGCCGAAGGGATTGATATCACAGCGGAACCCGGTAGCAGAAAGCCGCCCTCCCATGGCTGTGGCGAAGCATGAACCTATGGCCATAAGCCGGTCTTCATGCCTGATACAGGGCAGGCCGGCAGGCATGGATACGGGAGTGAGAAGCGTAATCATAACATACTTTCTTTATATAAATCCCTGCCCGGCGTCCCTTCCGGGGGGAGAAAGGGCAGGACGGGCAGGGGTGTTGTCCGTGGGAGAACCTATTGCACCACAATCTCGTCTGTAAAGAGGAACTGTCCCTTCTCCTGTACGGCGTGGAAGCGCACATAACGGGCGGGAACGGGTGCTCCTGTCCACCCGAGGTCGACATAGGCGACCTCCTTGGCGGCTTCTTCCTCGGGACGGGGGGTGCTACCCAGCAGAGTGAACTCCTTGCCGTCCACCGAGGCATAGACGTCGACCCGCGCGGGCAGGAAGACGTTGGGGCTCTTGACCTGCATGAAGCACGCCATGACACGGTGGATGTCGGTCACCTGACCCAGGTCGATAGTGGCGTCCAGGTCATTGGGGCAGAAGCCCTGCCAGTAGCCGTCGGCGTAACTCTTGCCCCCACGTTTGCCGTCCACCAAGCCGTAGATGCCGCCTGCGGTGTAGGCAGCCTTAGCGATGTAGTAGTGTCCGCGGGGTGCGTAGGTTATGGTCTGTCCGATGGCCTTGTGGTAGTCGGTACGCAGGTGCAAGACCTTGCCCAAGGGCTTGTCGCCCTCAAAAAGGCGGGCGGCAAGTATCAGGGAATCGGTCACCGTGAACGGTTGTGTGTAGAGGGGTGAAGCAGGCGTAGGCTCGGTGCCGTCAGTGGTGTAACGGATGTCGATGGGGTAACGCTCAGAGGTAAGGGACAGATGGATGCACCGGTTGTCGTAATCTACCTCCTGGCTGTACTGCACCTGCTCGGAGAGGGGGAAGGGGTGGTATCCCAGGCTCTGCATGTACCTGACCTCGCGGTTGACGCGGCGCCGGAAGCTCTCAGTGTCCTTGTGCTGCGGCTGCGTCCACCCCACCTCGGCGATGGCCATGACACGGGGGTATATCATGTACTCGGCATGTTCGGGCGTGGGGATGTACTCAGCCCAAGTGTTACCCTGGACGCCGATGATGTGCTTCTCGACCTCGGGGCGGAGCGTGTCCGGCAGGTCGAACGAGTAAACGGTGGCTAAGGTATTGGTACTGCCGAAGGCCAAGGGCTGTGTCTCGGGGTCATCCTGGTAACGGTCGAGGTAAAAGTAGTCCTCGGGGGTCATGATGGCATCATGACCCATAGAGGCGGCGTGGATACCGGCTTCGGTGCTGCGCCACGACATGACTGTGGCGTTGGGGGCCAGCCCGCCCTGCAGAATCTCGTCCCAGCCGATGATGTCGCGGCCTTTGGCATTGAGGTACTTCTCAATGCGCGCTATCATGTAGGCCTGCAAACCATCCTCGCCGTCAAGGCCTTCCTCACGGATACGGCGCTGGCACTTCGGGCAGGCGCGCCAATGGCGTCTACTGGCTTCGTCGCCGCCTATGTGTATGTAGTGCGAGGGGAAAAGCCGGACAACCTCGTCAAGCACGTCCTCGAAGAAGCGGAAGGTTTCCTCGTTGCCAATACACACCTCGCCCGAGGTGTAGGGCTTGCCGGTGCAGGATAGTTGGGGGTACACGGCAAGTAGTTCGGACGAATGGCCGGGCATTTCTATCTCGGGGATGACGGTGACGTGCCGCAAGCGGGCATATTCCAGCACCTCGCGCACATCGGCCTCGGTGTAGTAGCCGCCGTAAGCGCCCTCAGTGTCCTGGGAACAGAAGCGTCCGCCGCCCCGGCTCCACTCAAGGTAGTTGGCCGGTTTGCGCCAGGCGGCCACGCGGGTCAGTTCGGGGTAGCCGGGGATTTCGAGACGCCAGCCGCCACCGTCGGTCAGGTGCCAGTGCAGGCGGTTCATCTTGTAGGCGGCGATGCGGTCTATCTGCCTCATGACGTGCTCTTTGCTGAAAAAGTGGCGCGAGACGTCGAGATGCAGGCCGCGGTAGGGAAAGCGCGGAGCGTCGGTGATGGTAAGGCAAGGCAATTCCGTCTTGCCGCGAGCCAGCTGGGCGAGGGTCTGCAATCCATAGAAGGCTCCGGCAGGGGTAGCTGCTCCGATGCGCACGCCCCGGCGGTCGATGTCCAAGCAATAGCCCTCGGCGGCGAGGGAGTCCGGTAGTAGGCCGTCGGACACAGTGATGCGCAGAAAAGCATCATCACCACCCTGCTGCAGAGGCAAGGGGTAAGCGGGCAGATAGGCCAGCAAATCGGCCAAGTCTTGCTGGGACATGCTGGCGCTGAAGGTCAATGGCGACGGCAAGAGCAAGGTGCCACGGGCGGGGGTTATGGACTGGGGTTGGGGAATCACTTCGACCTCGACCGCGGTGCGGGGAGCGTCGCAAGCCGCCAGCAGGGCAAGGGCGGCCGTGAGCAGGAGATTCCTGCGAGTGAATGGGTTTCTCATGTCAGTTAGGTGTTAAGTGTGTGGGCAAAGGTAAACAATTCCCGCGACACAGGGGAATACCTCAAGGAAAAACTATCGGGGCGAGCTTTCCGCCTTGGGGAAAAAGTCGTATTTTTGCGGGCGAAAACAAAGTGAAGCATCTATGGAAAAGACCATTCGAATCAAGGACAAGACCTTTGCGGTGTCGATACCGGAGGCGGACATCCTCCGGGAGGTGGACCGTGTGGCGGCTGAGCTGAACCGCGACCTGGCCGGCAAGGCCCCGTTGTTCCTCAGCGTGCTGAACGGCTCATTCATGTTCATGGCGGACCTGATGAAACGCATCGACATCCCCTGCGAGGTGTCCTTTGTCAAGCTGGCGTCCTACCAAGGAGCAAAGAGCACGGGGCGCGTCAAGGAACTTATCGGGCTTAACGAGAACCTGGAGGGGCGCACGGTAGTCATCGTGGAGGACATTGTCGATAGCGGGCTGACCATGCAGAGGCTGGTAGAGCAGCTGGCCGCGCACCGTCCCGACAAGATACACATCGTGACCCTGCTGCTGAAGCCGGACAGGCTGATGGTGAACCTCGACATAGAGTACGTGGCCATGCGCATCCCGAACGACTTCATTGTGGGGTATGGGCTGGACTACGACGGGCTCGGACGCAACTACAAGGACATTTATACAGTGGTGAGTGATTAGTGATTAATTACTGCTGACATCTTGCCAAAAGTACTGCCGGCGCCCTGCCAAGGGCATTAATCACTAATCGTTAAACACTAAGCACTCACCCTGCCAAATATTAATCACTAAACACTAACAACCTATGCTGAACATTGTCATCTTCGGTGCCCCGGGCTCAGGCAAGGGCACGCAGAGCGAACGAATTGTAACCAAGTACGGCCTCAGCCACATCTCGACAGGGGATGTGCTGCGGGCAGAGATTAAGAACGGCACCGACTTGGGCCGAACCGCCAAACAGTACATAGACCAGGGGCAGCTGCTGCCCGATGAACTCATCATCGACATACTGGCCAGCACGCTGGACGGGCTGAAGGACTCAAAGGGCGTCATCTTCGACGGCTTCCCACGCACAATAGCCCAGGCTGAGGCCCTCAAGCAGATGCTGGCCGAGCGCGGACAGGCGGTGAGCGTAATGCTCGACCTCGACGTGCCCGAAGACGAGCTCATGAAGCGCCTCCTCCTTCGCGGCCAGCAAAGCGGGCGGGCCGACGATAACGAGGAAACCATCCGCAAGCGGCTCACGGTGTACCACAGCCAGACGGCACCCCTCATCGACTGGTACAAGAAGGAGGGCCTCTACGCCCATATCAACGGGCTGGGAGAACTGGAGCGCATCACGACCGACATCTGTGCAGCGATTGAGGGAAAGTAAGCCCCTCCCTACCCCTCCCCATAAAGGAAGGAAATAAAATTAGAGAATAATAAAGAAAGGACGGATGAATATCCGTCCTTTCTTTATTATTTATGTCCGTCGTCCAAATCCCCTATCCTTATGGGGGTAAGGAGAGACTCCTGCTAACCCATCTTCTGGTTGCCGCCGCTTTCCTACTCTTCCTTACCCTCACCGGGGCTACGTCACCTGTCCGGTAGCAATGTAGTAGTCATTGCGGGCGGCGTAGTTGACGTTGTCCACTTTCACGCCTCCCGTTCTCGAACGTTATCCGTTTCCGGATGGTGTTGCGCAATGCCTTGTCGGGCACGAAGACCGGGCAGATGTCATAAATACATTTAAAGAAAAGGTAATAAAAAAAATCCCCCGTTAAAGGACGAGGGAACCTAATGTTTTCACAACGGAATAATCCTTATTGTGATTTGCTTCAAATTTGTATGGCAAAAGTAATAAAAAAAGATGAAAAGACAAATTTTGTCGAAAAAAAACCATAGCTTTGAAGAAAAATACAAAAACCATGATACAAAAACACATCTTAGGATTAGATTTGGGAACTAACAGCATCGGTTGGGCAGTAATTAACGCTTCGAAAAACGAAGAAAGTAAAGAACAATTGGACGGCATCAATTGTGACGGTGTGAGAATCATTCCGATGGATGCAGCAGTATTGGGCGATTTTGATAAAGGCAATTCAAAATCGCAAACAGCAGACCGAACCCAGAGCCGCAGCGTCCGCCGATTATATGAACGAGGTAAATTACGCCGTGAAAGATTGCATCGGGTATTGGCTTTATTAGGCTTTTTGCCATCACATTATTCCAAACAATTAGACCGTTATGGCAAATTCACGACTGAGACCGAACCTAAATTGCCTTGGTATAAAAACAAACAAGGACATTGGTCATTCATTTTTCAAGAATCGTTCAATGAAATGCTGGCTGATTTTTATCAAAATCAACCGGATTTATTATCCAAAGGACAAAAAGTTCCTTATGACTGGACCATTTATTATTTGCGGAAAAAAGCCTTGACGCAAAAGATAAGCAAAGAGGAATTGGCATGGATATTACTCAATTTCAACCAAAAGCGCGGATATTATCAATTGAGAGGAGAAGAAGAACAGCAAGAACGCCCTTCCAAAACTCGCCAATATTTCGACAGCCAAATAGTAACCGATATCATTGATACGAATCAGACGTATAAAGGAATGAAAATACTTTCCGTTATTTTAGAGAACGGAATGAAAGGGAAGATATTCAGAAAAGAAGTTCCTGATTGGATTGGACAAAAGAAAGACATTATCGTTAAAGTTGACTTGGATAAAGATGGGAAAGACAAATATGACGAAACAGGTGAACTCTACTGTATGTTCAAAATTCCTACCGAGCAAGAATGGGAAGAACAATGGGAACTAATAAAAGCAAAGACACAGAATGACCTGGACTCTTCGGAGAAAACCGTCGGTGCTTACATTTATGACACATTGCTGCAAATGCCGAAACAAAAAATCCGGGGAAAATTGGTCCGCACGATTGAGCGCAAATATTACAAGAATGAACTACTCCAGATTTTAGAAAAACAGAAAGAATTTCATCCAGAACTTCAAGACCGGGCTTTATACGAGGCTTGTCTCGAAGAATTATATCCACAGAACGACGCACACCGCAATCTGATAAGCACCCGAGATTTGGTTTATCTGCTTGTTGACGACATATTGTTTTATCAACGCCCGTTGAAAAGCAAGAAATCTTTAATCGCCAATTGCCCTTACGAGGAGTATACCCATACAGATAAAGATACGGGCGAAGTCCGTCATTTCGGAATAAAATGCATTGCCAAATCACATCCTTTGTTCCAAGAGTTCCGTTTATGGCAATTCCTTTCCAATCTGAGGATTTACCAGAAAGAAAAAATCATCAATGGGAAATTATGTCTTGATGTAGATGTCACTCCTGATTTTTTAAAAAGTGAAGACGATTATGCCAGCTTGTTTGATTGGCTTAACCAACAGAAAAGCATCAAGCAGGACTCTTTCTTAAAATGCCCTCTTTTCGGATTGAAAAAGAACGACATAGCAAACTATCGGTGGAATTATGTAGAAGACAAGCCTTACCCGGGCAATGAAACCCGTGCGCTTATTCTCAGCCGTTTGGAAAAGGCGGAGATAACTGCCGACTTCCTGACACGGGAAAAGGAAAAAGCTTTATGGCATATACTGTATTCCATTTCCGACAAAGAAGAATTGAAGAAAGCGTTAAGGTCGTTTGCCCAGAAGCAAGGACTTGATGAAAGATTTGTAGAAGTTTTTTTGAAAACACCTCCTTTTGATAAAGAATACGGCTCTTATTCGGCTAAGGCGCTCAAAAGATTATTGCCCTTGATGCGTATGGGGAAATATTGGAATGAAAATAATATAGACGGACAGACCCGTAACCGGATTGACAAAATCATATCAGGAGAATACGATGAAAACATTCGGACACGCGTAAGGGAAAAAACGATGCACTTGGATGAAGTGTCTTCATTCAAAGGACTTCCGCTTTGGCTGGCCTGCTATGTAGTTTACGACCGCCATTCCGAGGCAAAAGATATCCAGAAATGGGAAAAGCCATCTGACATAGACAAATACCTGAAGGGTTTCAAACAACATTCGCTGCACAATCCAATTGTCGAACAGATTATTCTGGAGACATTGCGCACCGTCCGTGACATATGGAAACAAGTGGGACACATCGATGAAATCCACGTGGAGTTGGGACGCGAGATGAAAAGCCCCAGCGAGAAACGGAAGAAAATGACGCAACAAATACAGGAAAACGAAAATGCGAATCTCCGCATAAAGGCTTTGCTTACCGAATTTATGAATCCTGAATTTGGAATAGAAAACGTACATCCTTATTCCCCCAGTCAACAGGATTTATTACGGATATATGAAGACGGAGTATTGAACAGTGTAGACGAAGTGCCTGATGAGATAGACACAATCATAAAGAAATTCAACGAAAGCGACATCAAGAAACGCCCCACCACTTCTGAAGTGTTGCGCTATAAACTTTGGTTAGAGCAGAAATATCGTTCACCTTATACAGGTGAAATGATACCCTTGGGCAAACTGTTTACACCGGCTTATGAAATCGAGCACATTATTCCGCAGGCGCGTTATTTTGACGACTCGTTCAGCAACAAAGTTATTTGTGAGGCAGAAGTCAACAAATTGAAGAGCAATATGTTGGGGTATGAGTTCATCAACAAACATCACGGTGAAAAAGTGCAATTGACCGGAGGCAAATGCGTGGAAATCTTCTCAATAGAATCTTATGGGCAATTTATAAAAGACAACTACTCCCGCAATCCCGGCAAAAAGAAAAAACTGCTGATGGAGGATATCCCTGAACAATTCATCGCCCGCCAACTGAATGACAGCCGTTATATCAGCAAGCTGGTCAAATCCTTACTGTCCAACATCGTCCGCGAAGAAGACGAACAGGAAGATATGTCGAAAAACGTGATTGTCTGCACAGGTAGTGTCACCGACCGTCTGAAAAAAGATTGGGGCATTAATGATGTATGGAACAAAATCATTCTACCACGTTTCTTGCGCCTGAACGAGTTGACAGGAAGCGACCGTTTCACATCGGTCAACACAAGCGGAAATATTATTCCCGCAATGCCTTTGGAATTGCAGAAAGGGTTTAGCAAGAAGCGCATTGACCACCGCCACCACGCAATGGACGCAATCGTCATCGCCTGCGCCAGCCGCAACATCGTGAATTATCTCAACAATGAGTCAGCAAGTAAGAATGCCAAGATTTCCCGTTACGATTTGCAACGCCTATTGTGCGACAAACAGAAAACGGACGATAAAGGGAACTACCGTTGGCTCATCAAGAAACCGTGGGACACTTTTACTCAAGATGTTTACAGGGCATTGCAAGACATTATCGTCAGCTTCAAGCAAAACCTGCGCGTCATCAATAAAACAATCAATCATTACCAGCATTATGAAAACGGCAAGAAAACCATAATTCCCCAAAAGAAAGGGGACAGCTGGGCCATCCGTAAACCGATGCATAAAGAAACTGTGTTTGGAGAAGTGAACCTTCGAGACATAAAGACCGTAACGCTGAAAGAAGCATTGAGAAATCCGAAAACTGTCGTGGAAAAAGACTTAAAGAAGAAGCTGAAAGAGCTGTTGGCGCAAAACCTGAATGAAAAGCAGATAAAGAAATACTTCGAAGACAACAAAGATGTTTGGCAAGATGTTGATTTGAAGAAAATCAAGGTTTATTACTTTTCTAAAGAAACGAAGGACCGTTTCTTTGCTGTGCGTAAACCGTTGGACTCAAGTTTCGACAGAAAGAAAATTACGGGAAGCGTAACCGATACAGGCATACAGAAAATCCTGCTTCGACATTTAGAAGCAAATGGGAATAACGCGGAATCGGCATTCTCGCCCGAAGGCATTGAAGCGATGAACAAAAACATCATCGAATTGAATAACGGGAAATGGCATCAACCGATTTATAAGGTTCGCGTGTACGAGAAAGCCGACAAGTTTGCCGTAGGACAAACCAGTAATAAATCCACCAAATATGTAGAGGCAGCAAAAGGAACCAATCTGTTCTTTGCCATCTATGAAACGGAACAGGAAGACAAAAATACAGGTGAAATAATTAAGGAACGCAGTTATGCCACGATTCCGCTGAATGTGGTTATCGACCGTCAGAAACATGGATTGCCCTCCGCACCCGAAGACGAGAACGGCAATCTGCCCAAATACGTGCTTTCACCTAACGACTTAGTGTATGTGCCGACGAAAGAAGAAATTGCAAATGGGAATTTATCTTCTTTCTTGAATCCTATAAGGATTTATAAACTCGTAGATGCAAGCGATTCGACTGCTAATTTTGTACCTCAATCTTCAGCAAAAATTCTTTTTTCATTACCTAAAGAAATTGCAAAAAGTTTTTGCCAAGGAGAAAATTTAATTCAAAATGAATATGGATTAGGTAGCCCACAAGCAAAAAATCAAAGAGCCATAACAGGCGAAATGATTAAAGAAATCTGCATCCCCATCCAAGTAGACCGATTAGGAAATATAATCAAGAAGCTATGATAAAGAAAACACTTTACTTCGGTAATCCCGCATACCTGTCTTTGCGCAACGCCCAATTGGTCATCAAACTTCCGGAAGTGGAAAACAGCGATTCGCTTCCGGATACAATGAAACGGCAGTCAGAAGTGACCAAGCCGATTGAAGATATTGGAGTCTTAGTGCTTGACAATAAACGCATCACACTGACTTCCGGTCTGCTGGAGGCTCTGTTGGGGAACAATTGTGCCCTAATCACCTGTGATAGCAAAAGCATGCCGGTCGGACTGATGCTCCCTCTTTATGGAAACACCACGCAAAACGAACGTTTTCGGGAACAATTGAGTGCTTCCTTACCGTTAAAAAAGCAACTTTGGCAACAAACCATTCAGACGAAGATTAATAATCAAGCCGCCGTATTGTCCATTTGCACAAAAGAAGAATCGAAATGCATGTACATCTGGGCAAACGATGTCCGTAGCGGTGACCCCGACAATTTGGAAGCACGTGCGGCAGCTTATTATTGGAAAACGCTCTTTGCTGATTTGGACGGATTTACCCGCGGCCGTGAAGGCATACCACCAAACAATTTGCTGAATTACGGCTACGCCATCCTTCGTGCCGTAGTAGCACGCGGATTGGTCACCAGCGGCTTGCTGCCTACATTGGGCATCCATCACCACAACCGGTACAATGCCTATTGCCTGGCAGATGACATTATGGAACCTTATCGCCCATACGTTGACAAGTTGGTTTTCGATCTATACAATCAGTACGGCAAAAATGTATCGCTCACAAAAGATGTAAAAGCCGCCTTACTTTCCATCCCTACACTCGAAGTGCGGATAAACAAAAAACGAAGCCCACTAATGGTTGCTGTGGGACAAACCACAGCATCTTTGTACAAATGCTTTTCTGGCGAGCTTCGCCGAATCGTTTACCCGGAATTCTGATGGATCGTTTTAGCGAATACCGGGTTATGTGGGTGCTGGTTCTTTTCGATTTGCCGACAGAAACGAAGAAAGACAAGAAAGCGTATGTCGATTTCCGAAAAAATCTACAACGCGACGGATTCACAATGTTTCAATTCTCCATTTATGTCCGACACTGTGCCAGCAGCGAAAATGCAGCAGTACATATAAAAAGAGTTAAATCTTTCCTTCCCGAATTCGGACAGGTAGGAATTATGTGCATTACAGACAAGCAATTCGGCCAAATTGAGCTATTCTATGGGAAGAAGACGCAAGAACTCAAGACCCCAGGACAGCAATTAGAACTCTTTTAGAATAATGAATCCCGCTGTTAAGGCGGGATTCGTTATTAGAAACAGGCTCTTTTCTTCTTTCCAAAACAGCACATAAATCATTAATAAACAAAAAGTTATTACAATTCTGCTGTTTCCAATGGTTCAAAGGTACAAATTTGAAAGCAAATCACAACAGGTCGTACAGACGAAAATACGCGAAATGGCTGTTTCCAATGGTTCAAAGGTACAAATTTGAAAGCAAATCACAACCTCACCATTGCCACAAGTCGTAACTCACCGCTGTTTCCAATGGTTCAAAGGTACAAATTTGAAAGCAAATCACAACGCGCGTGCCGTGGCTCGTGGTATGATGATGGCTGTTTCCAATGGTTCAAAGGTACAAATTTGAAAGCAAATCACAACGAGTGAAGAAGCTCAGGAGGAACTGAAACGCTGTTTCCAATGGTTCAAAGGTACAAATTTGAAAGCAAATCACAACGAAGTTTAGCAGTGGGTAAGGCTCGCAAGTGCTGTTTCCAATGGTTCAAAGGTACAAATTTGAAAGCAAATCACAACCAGTATGCCCCGACGTCCGTTGATGGTGACGCTGTTTCCAATGGTTCAAAGGTACAAATTTGAAAGCAAATCACAACCGGGTGGTCGATGATGTTGTCGCAATACCAGCTGTTTCCAATGGTTCAAAGGTACAAATTTGAAAGCAAATCACAACTCCGCCTTTGTGTAACCATATTCAGTCATGGGCTGTTTCCAATGGTTCAAAGGTACAAATTTGAAAGCAAATCACAACATTTGAAAGATGTTTGAGACAAGTCACTTGCTGTTTCCAATGGTTCAAAGGTACAAATTTGAAAGCAAATCACAACGTGCAGGAGAAACAGACGAATTCATATCAAGCTGTTTCCAATGGTTCAAAGGTACAAATTTGAAAGCAAATCACAACGGAAGATAGACCTTGACGCGGCCAAGGTTCGCTGTTTCCAATGGTTCAAAGGTACAAATTTGAAAGCAAATCACAACACTGAGGAGAAACCTCCAGCGTCCCATCGGGCTGTTTCCAATGGTTCAAAGGTACAAATTTGAAAGCAAATCACAACAGCAGAAAGTAACTATTACGCTTACTAGTGGCTGTTTCCAATGGTTCAAAGGTACAAATTTGAAAGCAAATCACAACACTCAAAGAAAATAAAGGATGCGCTCCTTCGCTGTTTCCAATGGTTCAAAGGTACAAATTTGAAAGCAAATCACAACATAGTCATGTTCAGCAATACCTCGCCAGCCGCTGTTTCCAATGGTTCAAAGGTACAAATTTGAAAGCAAATCACAACGGAGGCAAAAAGCAATCATAGTAATTTAGAGCTGTTTCCAATGGTTCAAAGGTACAAATTTGAAAGCAAATCACAACTTCCCTTGACGCTGTAAAATTAGACACACTGCTGTTTCCAATGGTTCAAAGGTACAAATTTGAAAGCAAATCACAACGGAGTTGGTATTGAGAGTAATCTCATAATAGCTGTTTCCAATGGTTCAAAGGTACAAATTTGAAAGCAAATCACAACACGTGCGCTGGGATGCCTGGCGTACCGTGTGCTGTTTCCAATGGTTCAAAGGTACAAATTTGAAAGCAAATCACAACTGACACCCATAACACATTATCCCATTGATGCTGTTTCCAATGGTTCAAAGGTACAAATTTGAAAGCAAATCACAACTATTGAATGCTCCCATAGTACCTACCGTTAGCTGTTTCCAATGGTTCAAAGGTACAAATTTGAAAGCAAATCACAACAGCGGGGCGACGTTGTCCCGGCATCAAAGAGCTGTTTCCAATGGTTCAAAGGTACAAATTTGAAAGCAAATCACAACCTCTTCGTCAAGCTGAATTTCTCCAAAAATGCTGTTTCCAATGGTTCAAAGGTACAAATTTGAAAGCAAATCACAACATGACACTACCATGCTGGCCGCGTACACGGCTGTTTCCAATGGTTCAAAGGTACAAATTTGAAAGCAAATCACAACATGTAAAAAGAGTAAAGTATGCGCTCCTTCGCTGTTTCCAATGGTTCAAAGGTACAAATTTGAAAGCAAATCACAACAAAACGTGTAACATTAAAACACTGATTATGGCTGTTTCCAATGGTTCAAAGGTACAAATTTGAAAGCAAATCACAACAAACATGCAAATCTGTGGCGTAATTTAGAGCTGTTTCCAATGGTTCAAAGGTACAAATTTGAAAGCAAATCACAACACGCAAGTAGCATTACATAAAACAGCAATAGCTGTTTCCAATGGTTCAAAGGTACAAATTTGAAAGCAAATCACAACTAGCAATAAGCACCCACATCCGTTGATGGTGCTGTTTCCAATGGTTCAAAGGTACAAATTTGAAAGCAAATCACAACGATTTGCGTTACTGTAACTGGCAAAAGGACGCTGTTTCCAATGGTTCAAAGGTACAAATTTGAAAGCAAATCACAACAGTTAGTCAAATTACAAGTTGGTATATTTGGCTGTTTCCAATGGTTCAAAGGTACAAATTTGAAAGCAAATCACAACATAACTCAATTGCTTTTAGCACATGTTTTAGCTGTTTCCAATGGTTCAAAGGTACAAATTTGAAAGCAAATCACAACTATATACCGCTTTCGGCAACCGTGCGGCCTGCTGTTTCCAATGGTTCAAAGGTACAAATTTGAAAGCAAATCACAACAAACCGAGTGACTTTCTTTCTTCATGCAAGCTGTTTCCAATGGTTCAAAGGTACAAATTTGAAAGCAAATCACAACCTTACTGAAGCATCACCACTACCAGTGGTTGCTGTTTCCAATGGTTCAAAGGTACAAATTTGAAAGCAAATCACAACACTGGCTCCAGTGCTATTGCAAGACCAACGGCTGTTTCCAATGGTTCAAAGGTACAAATTTGAAAGCAAATCACAACGCCTGAACAAGCGTATCACGTTGTGTCCGGGCTGTTTCCAATGGTTCAAAGGTACAAATTTGAAAGCAAATCACAACGTTACCGTAAACGTATGATTAAGGAAGAACGCTGTTTCCAATGGTTCAAAGGTACAAATTTGAAAGCAAATCACAACTGGTCGGAATGCCCAATTCGACGTTCTGGCGCTGTTTCCAATGGTTCAAAGGTACAAATTTGAAAGCAAATCACAACCATGGTCGCCGTGCGCAAGGAACCCGGATAGCTGTTTCCAATGGTTCAAAGGTACAAACTTGAAAGCAAATCACAACGAGTCGGGCAACTCAAAGTTCCGAGCTGGGGCTGTTCCCAATAGTTCAAAGATAGAGATTCAAAGCAAATCACAACGGCAATGCAAGGAACCCATAGAGAACAAGTGCTGTTTCTTATGCCCCAAAGATAGGAAAATTGAAAGCAAATCACAACAGCCAGCTACAACAAGCCCGACAAGTATTTGTTGTGTCCAATGGTTATAAGCATTAACTGAAATACACGGGGTTCTGTACTTTCATGATTACCGCAGGATAACAGTTCTTGCATCCCGGGACGGTCTTCCCAAAAGATAAAAAATGTTTTTCCAATTCAACCTTTATGCTAAAAAAGGGTCATACCATTAAAACAAGACATATAACAACCCTAAAAACCGAAGTTTATGAAAGCTCTTACTCACTGGAAAGTCTTCGTGATGCTGACAGGAATGGCATTCCTTTGCAGCTCGTGTGTCACAATGTTCCCCCGAAGACATCACCCGCATCCGCCTCATCATGAGGCACCGCCCCCTCCCCCTCCTCATCACCGTCCTGAACACAGGCCGGAGCACAGGCCGCCCCACGGGCATCGGAACGGACATTACCGGTCCATAGCCATCCTTATGCCTCAAGACATGACGTACCCGGAAGCCACCATAGAGAAGAGGGGCAAAACTTAGGGCCATATCACTCGCCGGCAAGCGACAAAGCGCTACCCCGGTAGGACCAAAGCACTACCGACGTAGCGTCAAAGTGCTACCAGACCAGACAGGGAATACCCTCTTGACAAAACAAAAAGTGCTACGCCAACCCGGCCAAAGCATCGCTTCACACGGGCCAACGTAGCACTTTAGTATTGCCTGCCGCATACAACGGCAAGGCAGAAAACCCTATCAGCAGATTACCTTCAGCTGTTCGGCCATCTGCAGTTGCACCTCCTTTGCAGCTTGGCGGGCTGCAGAGGCAAAGTCTTCACCTTTGCCGGCATAGATGATGCCGCGGCTGGAGTTCACTATCAGGCCACAGTCTTTCGTCATGCCGTACTTGCAGACTTCTTCCAGCGAACCGCCCTGCGCCCCTACACCGGGAACGAGGAGGAAATGTCCGGGCACAACCTTACGGATATCCTCGAAAGCGCGGCCTTGCGTGGCACCCACGACGTACATCATGCGATCATCTCCTGCCCACTCCTGACTCTTGCGCAATACCTTTTCAAAAAGACGTTCGCCGCCTTTGTCTTCCGTCAGCTGGAAGTCGTGCGAACCCTTGTTGCTGGTCAGCGCCAGAAGGATGACCCACGTACCATCATAGCCCAGGAAAGGGGTCACGCTGTCCTCGCCCATGTAGGGAGCCACAGTAACGGCATCCACTTTCAGGTCTTCGAAGAACGAGCGGGCATACATGGCAGAGGTATTGCCTATGTCGCCACGTTTGGCATCGGCGATGATGAATTGGTCGGGATATTCCTGGCGGATATACTTCACAGTCTTTTCCAATGCCTGCCAGCCCTTCACGCCCAGGCATTCGTAGAAAGCCAGGTTGGGCTTATAGGCCACGCAGAGGTCAGCCGTGGCATCAATGATGCCCTTGTTGAAGGCGAATACGGGGTCTTCCTCCGCCAGCAGATGCTCGGGGATTTTCTTGATGTCCGTGTCCAAGCCTACGCAAAGGAAGCTCTGCTTGCGACGGATGTTGTCGATGAGTTGTTGCTTGTTCATAATCTTCTATCTCTTACATTATTAATGAATATTATCAGGAACATCTTGGGGGGATGCCGCCCCGTTGTGGAAGAGCAGGCCCGTCACCTCCAAATGGTGACGCACGCCGGGGTTCTCCCCGTTGTCCTCCGTGATGCCATAGACGGTCTGGAAACCGGTCAGCACGAAGATGTTGCCCCTCTGGGTACATAGGACGGGCGGGGGAAGTTCGTCCTGCAAGTCACGGCTGCGCAACGTGTCGACAGGCAGGCAGAGCGTGTCCGGCACAAGGCGGGCGTCTTCTCCCAAAGGGATGCGGTAAGCCCGGCTGTCCCCCGTCCCCACTTCATCGAGGGCGGTGCAGTAGCGGCAGCCTTGGGGCAAGGACAGGGTGTAAGGGCATTTCGCGTGGTAATAGAAACCATCCTCCTCCACGGCGACCGTATCTGCCTCCACCGTCACGTCATACGGATAGAGCGATATATCCCCGTCCACCAGGTCGCGCGTGCTCTCCCTGCCATACCAGTCGCCCAGATACATCAGCTTGCCGTTGATACGTCCCGCCTCATCGGGAGCCACGGACTGCAACCAGGCCTCGTATTGCGCCTCCGACAGCGGCAACTGCTGACCTCCCAACGCAGCTTTGATGTCCTGGCGCAAGGCGTTCCGCGTGATGCCGGCATAGTTCACCGGCAGCACCGACGTAAGCAGGAAGACGAGGGAGAACGAGACGGGTATCCAGCTGATGCGCCGCGCCTTCCCTATGACCAGACCGATGCAGACCATGTAGAACCACCCGTTGAGCGTGGCCAGGTACAGGCGGTTGAGCGTGATGCCATAGTCCAGGAAACGGCGGCCGATGCCCACCGTCATCAGCACCAACAAAGGGAGGATGAGCACGGGCAACCAGCGGGCAATGCGCTCGTCGGCCGGCTGATGCCCCTTGATGCGGGAGGGATAAAGGCCATACTCGATGCCGATGCATCCCGCCATCAGGACCGTGACCAGCCACGACACCCAGCCGTCGGGCAATTCCCAACGGACGATGATGGTGGCGGCGTAGACGTAGAGCACCAGCAGGTAAAGCCCCGCCAAAGGCAGGAAGAGGTAGCGGATGATGTTGCGCAAGAACGCGGTAGGTTGCGGCACACGGTCATGCTTGCTTTCACCCCCGGGCAGGAGGCCGAGGAACATCAGCAGGGGCAGCAGCTCGCTGCAAAGTATCACGATGCCGGCGTAGCATTTGTAGCTGACGTCCACCCCGAAGAGCTGCTCAAGCGAAAGGGCGAGCAGGCAGAGCCCCCCGCTCATTACCATGCCCACGATGACCGTCAGCGCCAGGATGCCGACGGCCGTCTGCGCGAAGTTCCACGACGGGATGTCGTCCTTCTCGCGGAAGAACGACAGGAAGAAGACGGACAGCCCGATGGCCACCACCCCGGCGAAGTGGGCGATGCCGATGCCGATGTCGCCGCCCTCATCCAGGCTGTGGTAAAGGTAGACGGCATCGAGGACGAGCAACGCCTGCGCCACGGCTTGCACCACGAGCCGCAGCCGCTTGCGCCTCACCTCCTCGGCCCACAGGTGCAGGCTGAGCGACAGCACCGCGCCCACGGACAGGTAGTATGACAGCGCGACAAACAGCCTGTCTTCCGGCTTCCACCCCGTCAGCACCAGCCAGAGTTGGTAGGCCGTCAGGGCCAGCACGAACGCCACGGCCAGCGGGAAGCGCGTCGCGCACCGGCGGAACGAGCCGCCCAGCGCGTGGAGAATATCATATAGTTTGCTCATTTTCATTATCTTATGTTGTATGGTTATTGCCTGTCCCGGTCGGGGCCAAACCTTCACCCCGGTCGTGACCTTGCCGTCACCCCGGTCGTGACCTTGCCGCCGCCCCGGTCGTGACCTTGCCGTCACCCCGGTCGTGAATCCGCCGCCGCCCCGGTCGAAGCCAAACCTCCGCCTAGGTCGTGACCTTGTCGCCGCCTAGGTCGTGAAGCCGTCGCCGCCTAGGCCGAGAAGCCGTCGCCGCCTAGGCCGAGGATTGGCCAAGACCTAGGCCGAGTTTCGGCCCCCTCCGCAGGGCTACAGTTCGCTCTCCTTCAGCCGTTCCGCATTCTCCGCCACGATGAGGTGGTCGATGCAGTCCTGTATGTCGCCGTCCATAAAGGCGGCCAGGTTGTAGATGGTGTAGTTGATGCGGTGGTCGGTGATGCGCCCCTGCGGATAGTTGTAGGTGCGAATCTTCGCGGAGCGGTCGCCGGTGCTGACCATCGTCTTGCGCTTGGAGGCGATGTCGTCGATGTACTTCTGGTGCTCCTTGTCGTAGATGAAGGTGCGCAGGCGCGAAAGGGCGCGCTCCTTGTTCTTCGGCTGGTCGCGCGTCTCGGTGCACTCTATGAGGATTTCCTCCGTCACGCCCGTGTTGGGGTTCTTCCAGTTGTAGCGCAGGCGCACGCCGGATTCTACCTTGTTGACGTTCTGTCCGCCCGCGCCGCCGCTGCGGAAGGTGTCCCACTTGATTTCGCCCTCGTTTATCTCCACGTCGAACGGCTCAGCCTCGGGCAGCACGGCCACCGATGCGGCAGAGGTATGCACGCGGCCCTGCGTCTCGGTGGCGGGGACACGCTGCACGCGGTGCACGCCGCTCTCGTACTTCAGCGTGCCGTACACCCCCTCGCCCGTCACCGAGCAGATGATTTCCTTGAAGCCGCCGGCCGCGCCCTCGTTGGCGCTGCTCACCTCCAGCCGCCAGCCCTTGCGCTCGCAGTACTTGGAGTACATGCGGAACAGGTCGCCGGCAAAGAGGGCCGCCTCGTCGCCGCCCGTGCCGCCGCGTATCTCGAGGATGGCGTTGCGGCTGTCCTGCGGGTCGGCAGGAATGAGCAGCAGTTTGATTTCCTCCTCCAGCCGGGGGCGGCGCGCCTCACAGCGTTCCAGTTCCTCGCGGGCCATGTCGCGCATCTCCGGGTCACTTTCGTTGGCAATGATGTCCTTGGCCTCGTCGATGCCGCCGAGCACCTGGACGTATTCCTTGCGTGCCGCCATCAGGTCGCCCAGCTCCTTGTATTCCTTTGTCAGCTTGACGTAGCGTTTCTGGTCGGCAATCACTGCCGGGTCGGTTATCAGGGTGGACACTTCCTCGTAGCGCGCCACGAGGGTGTCCAGTTTCTCCAGTAGGGTATTGTTGTCAGCCATAACTATCGTTTAAATCTTTCTTCATAACAGTCCCTGCACTTCTCTATCAGCGCCCATTCCAGCCCAAGCCATATCAGCAGGTGGATGAAACTCATGATGATGCGCCGAACCGACAGGTCGTCTGCTTGCAGCAAGCCTGCCAGTTCCGCCCCACTCTCGTAAATGAGGTAGAGGGTGCCCACGGCTCCCAGGGCATAGAGCACCAGGCGAAGGAGGAGGTTCTTCTTTCTTTTCATTGCTTGTTACCAATTATCATCCAGCAACTCATCCTGCATGTCGTTCTTGATGCTGTCTAATATGCCAAGGGCATAGTCAGCAAATTGTCGCATGTGTTTCTTTTCTCCTCTTCCTCCTTTGTTAAACGGATAGAACTTATTTGTTGGAAACACATCAGGCGGCCATACCACTTCGTTCAAAGTGATGGTTGCTCTAATTCTGTTATCTTTTATTTCAATCCTGTAGGTATACCTTTCAAAAGAGTCAAATACAAAATTTATTTTGAATATAGGAGAATGTTCTACCATGATGTAAGCATCTCTGTAATACCTGACATTACTGTTGCTTGCATTTTTCCCTAATCGTTCAAGCCTTCTGCTCACATAATCCTTCACCATTTGGGTAAGCTCTTCCTTGCTCGTATTGGGGAATTCAATGACCCTTTGAAGATATATGTCGGTACCGTCCACTATATATACTCCTTTGAACTCTTCCTTGAATTCCTTTATTCTCTTCTCCGTCTTGGGATCCCATGCTTGAAGGCTGATGGGAATAGCCACAGCAAGCAGGATTAAAAATAATGTTTTAACGCTTCGCATGCCTTTTAGGATTGTAGGATTTAGTATTTGAATTCCCCGAACTCGCTCCGGATAATCAGTTCGCGCTTCTCCCCCTCTTCAATGCGCCCGATGACCTGAGCATCGATGTTGAAGCTCTTGCTGATGGCGATGACCTCCTCGGCATGCTCCGGTGAGAGGTAAACCTCCAGACGATGCCCCATGTTGAACACCTTGTACATCTCGTCCCACTCCGTACCGCTCTGCTCCTTGATGGTGCGGAAAAGGGGAGGCACGGGGAAAAGGTTGTCCTTGATGACGCGGCAGTCATCACCCACGAAGTGCAGCACCTTGGTCTGCGCCCCGCCCGAGCAATGCACCATGCCGTGGATTTCCGGGCGCAAGGCATCCAGCAGTTTTTTCACCACCGGGGCATAGGTACGGGTGGGCGACAACACCAGCTTGCCCGCATCGATGGGACTGCCTTCCACGGCATCCGTCAGATGCAGTTTACCGCTGTACACCAGTTCGTCGGGCACGGCATGGTCGTAGCTTTCCGGGTATTTTTCTGCCAAATACTTGGCAAAGACATCGTGACGCGCAGAGGTCAAACCGTTACTGCCCATACCGCCGTTGTATTCTTTCTCATAAGTCGCCTGCCCGTAACTGGCAAGTCCTACAATGACATCGCCCGGGCGAATCCTTGCATTGTCTATCACATCGCTGCGTTTCATGCGGCAGGTCACGGTCGAATCCACAATGATGGTACGCACCAAGTCACCCACATCAGCCGTCTCACCGCCTGTGGCATAGACCCCCACGCCCATCTCGCGCAGTTCGGCCAGCAGCTCGTCCGTACCGTTGATGATGGCCGAAATAACCTCACCCGGCACCAGCAACTTATTGCGTCCGATGGTAGAAGATACAAGGATGTTATCCACCGCGCCCACGCAAAGCAAATCGTCAATGTTCATTATCAAGGCATCTTGCGCGATGCCTTTCCACACCGACAGGTCGCCCGTTTCTTTCCAATAAAGGTAAGCGAGGGACGACTTGGTGCCCGCACCGTCGGCGTGCATGATGTTGCAATACTCCGGGTCACCGCCAAGTATATCGGGGATAATCTTGCAGAAAGCCCGCGGGAAAATCCCCTTGTCTATGTTCTTGATAGCGTTGTGAACGTCTTCTTTCGATGCGCTTACACCGCGCATCATGTATCGTTGATTACTCATAGCTGATGTGAAATGTTTTAGTCCTTAATTGGTTGTGCAAAGATAGACAATATTCTCGTAAAAACAGGCGCGGATTACACGGATTTCACGGCACTTATCATACTACCATGCAATCCGCGTAATCCGCGCCTTACCAATCTATTGCCTATAAGCGTGCCATGGCCTTCAGCACAGCATATCCGCCTATCCATTGAAGCAACATCCCGGGCATCCCGATACGGAAGTCCTGTACAGCAAGGAAAAAGTCGCCGCACAAAGCCCATTCAAAGAGGGTGCCGATTACCTGATAGGCCAATACGGCGACAAGCAGCCCGCCCAAGCTGATGCTACGCAAGCGGTGTGCCACCAAAGCGGCAGCCCCGGCAAGCAATCCCGACTTAATCAGGATGGTCGGCAACACGGCAGCAGCCGGCATACCAAACAACAAGTGATTGATAACCGGTGACAAGACAGCGGTAAGCAATCCCACCCGGAAGCCAAACTTATAAGCGGCTATCAGCGTGAAGAAATAAATGGGAAGCCACGTCGGTCCGCCCAACGGCACCAAGTGGCAAAGCTGGGGCAACAAGATATTTCCTGCCACAAACAACAAGGCAAACAGATAAGTCTTTGCATTGCCCAAAGACAAGGAATGGAGTTTAACGGTTGTTTCCATAAAATAAAGTCTTGTATTTATATCCAAATTAGCATTTTATCAATTCATAACTCATGGTACCGATACCGATTTTTTCCGCATGCCGCAACCCCGCCAGCCAGTCGGTATCGGGATGCACCAAGTGGAACTTATCCTGTCCGCACAGGTCATCATGCTCATGCTTCAGCCCCAGCACATTGTTCCCGTGCAAAATGGGTGCCTGCATCACCAAGTCGGCACAAGCCATGTCCAGTGCCACAGGGTCGGCCGATGCCAGCATCCCCAAATCGGGCACAATGGCAGCATCGTTATGGTTCCAGCAATCGCACTCGGGCGACACGTTCATGATGAAACTGATGTGGAAATTAGGCTTGTCTTTCAAGATTGCCTTAGCATATTCCGCAATCTTGTAGTTCAACCGCTCGGACGTATCCCAGTCGCTCACCACGGCGGCATCGTGCTGGCACAAAGCCACGCACTGTCCGCAGCCCACACACTTGCTGTAGTCTATCTCGGCCTTGCGGTCGCTGTTCAAGTGAACGGCATCGTGGGCACAGTGCTTCACGCAAATATTGCACCCGATGCAATTGTCCGTATTGATTTTAGGCTGGGAAGCCGCATGCAGTTCCAGCTTGCCTCCCACACTGGCGCCACCCATACCCAAGTTTTTCAACGCGCCGCCAAAGCCTGCCTGTTCATGCCCCTTGAAGTGGTTCATGCTGATAATAATGTCGGCATCGGCAAGGGCAGTGCCAATCTTAGGAGCCGGACAATATTCTGCCCCCTCAATAGGTATTTCCCTATAGTCGGTGCCTTTCAGGCCATCGGCAATCATCACCTGGCACTGTGCCGAGATAGGATTGAAACCATTCTCCATGGCACTTTGCAAATGGTCTACCGCATTGGAGCGGCGCCCCGAATACAAGGTATTGCAGTCTGTCAGGAAAGGTTTTGCCCCATAGCTGCGCAACAGGTTAGCCATGCGTGCCGCATAGTTGGGACGGATGTAAGCCAGATTCCCCGGCTCGCCGAAATGTATCTTTATGGCAACGAAACTGTCCTTCAACGGCAGTTCGCCGATACCCGCACGCTTCAGCATGCGCTCCATCTTGTCCAGCAAATTGGAAGTAGGTGAAGTGCGCAAGTCGGAATAATAAACTTTAGCCTTTTCCATGTTTATTGAAATGAATGATTTAGTTAGCCTTTGCAAAAATACGGATAAAAATTCATACCCGACAAGGATGTGTGCAAAATTAAATGATAATTTAACAGCCTCTCCCTAACCCTCCCCAGTGGGGAGGGGACACGTACTAACCAAGTGGATAGTAGGTACTTCCTCCCTACAGGGGAGGGGTGGGGAGGGGCTTCTAAATTCCCATTTATCAAACGCCCTCCCGACCACAAAAAAAGCATCCGGAAGTCTTACGGCCTCCGGATGCGTTGGGATATAAAAAGATGCGAAAAAAGTCTTGTCAAGCAATGCCATGTGCCGATACGGCATCGTTGCCCTTGGCAATCTTTGCAATCATGCCCTGCAATGCCTTGCCCGGACCGCATTCCGTGAAGTCCGTTGCACCGGCGGCAATCATATTTTCAACCTCTTGTTTCCAACGCACGGATGCCGTGAGCTGGGCAATGAGGTTCGCCTTGATTTCATCAGGATTCGTGTGGGCCTGTGCATCCACATTCTGGTAAATGGGGCACTTGGGCGTATGGAAGTCTGTAGCCTCGATGGCAGCTTGCAGCTCATCCTTGGCAGGCTGCATCAAGGGAGAGTGGAACGCACCGCCTACAGCCAGCACCAGTGCACGCTTCGCACCGGCAGCCTTCAGTTTCTCGCAAGCAGCGTTTACAGCCTCCACATTACCACTGATGACCAACTGCCCCGGATTGTTGTAATTGGCAGGAACCACTACATTGCCTTCTTCGCTCACCTCGGCGCAAACCTGCTCAACAACGGCATCATCCAGTCCCACAATGGCAGCCATCGTAGAAGGCTGTGCCTCGCAGGCCTTTTGCATCGCCATGGCACGGGCATAAACCAGCTTCAACCCGTCCTCAAAATTCAAGGCGCCGGCAGCCACCAAGGCGGAGAACTCGCCCAGCGAGTGTCCTGCCACCATGTCGGGCTGGAAAGCGTCGCCCATGCACAGAGCAGAAATAACGGAGTGCAGGAAAACGGCAGGCTGCGTCACCTTCGTCTGGCGCAGGTCTTCGTCCGTACCCGCAAACATAATATCAGTAATGCGATATCCCAGGATATCATTGGCTTTCTCAAACAAGTCCTTGGCAAGTGCCGAGTTTTCGTACAAATCTTTGCCCATTCCTACGAACTGGGCACCCTGACCGGGAAATACAAATGCTTTCATTTTTCTCTGTTTTTTAATGTCTTAGTTAGAAAAACGGCGCAAAGGTAAGGCTTTTTCCGCGAACAGCAAGAAAATATCCCCGAAAACAGCGCGCAAAATAAACCTGTACAAAATTCAAGCAACCCCTTAAGACTGCTTTTTCATATAGGAAACCAGATAAATACCGCCGCATCCCACAGGGCATGGGAAAGGATGATGGCAGAAAACCGTTGCGGGAAAAAGCGGTACAGCGCCCCCCACACCATGCCTGCCACCAATGCCGCCATCACCAGCATAAAGTTGCAAGAGCCCGCATGCACCAGCGCGTAAAGCGCCGTTGCCACCGCAAAGCCGGCATTGCCACCCCACCGTGCGGAGAGAGTACGCTGCACATATCCGCGCCAGAATATTTCTTCGGCAGGGCCTATCAGCAACAACATCAACGCCGACAGCAGCCAAGGGGATTCGCCCGCTTTCATACCGTAAATAGTGTCCACCTGCGGGCGGGCAAAGTCGAACAGCCAGGCCGAAACTTTGTCGCCCACCCAAAACACGCACCACAACCCCACGGCTATGCCCACGCCCAGCAGCACATTGCCCATACTGCAGTGCACGCCCCGCCACCAACCGGGGTTGAACCACGTGGACAGCGCGGACAACGTCAGCGCCGACCCCGTCATCATCCACCAGAAGGACACATGGGGAGCCGTCCACGGCGAAAACATCACCGTCCAAAGCCCAGCGGCCAACACCAGGGTAAAAACCAGCCTCTTCATCATTGCATCCACCCTGCCAGTGCAAAGGACACTACCAGCAACAGACTGAACATCAGCTGCAATTTAGCCGTCAATTCATCCAACCGGGCAATACCGGTTGCCCCGTCCTTGCCATAACCCAAAGCTACACGCATGTTACCCACGGCTGCCACGGCAGAAAGCCAGCAAAGCAATGCCCACCACGGGAACAGCCCCAGCAGCACGCAGCCAAGCACCCACACGTAGGGCACGCCCACCTCGACACAATAAAGTCCCATGGACACCCGTCCGCCCAGTTTCATGGCAAACGTGGTGATATGCACACGCCGGTCGGTCTGCATGTCGCGTGTGTTGTTGGCATGGAGTATGGCCACCGTAATCAGTCCCACGGGGACAGCGAGCAACAATACCGTCCAGTCCACCTTCAAAAGGGCTGCGTAAGAAGTGCCCACCGTCGGCAACAGGGCGTAAGCCACAAAAATAACCGCATCGCCCCACGCCCTGTACTTCAGCGCAGGGTAAAGCACCGTGCAAAGCAGTCCCCCTGCCCCCACATACAGCAAGGGCAAGCCAGTGCGCAACAGGAGCCCCACGCCGCCCAGCAAAGCCACCGCCAGCAGGCAGAGCGAAAGGCGGTATATCTCGCGGGGAGTGAACATGCCGCTTGTCAGCGTATGCACACCGAAGGTATCCTGTGCGTCCACGCCTTTCTTGTAATCGTAATAATCGCTCCACGTGTTGCCTGCTGCATGAAACACGATGATGTTTGCCAACGCCCACAGGCCGTTGATCCAATTCACGTCATGTCCCGCCCAATACAGATAAGCCAAGGTCACCATCACCGGCATAGCCGATGCCGGAAACGACCACGGGCGCACCGCCACCATCCAGTGGCTGAAAGGATGCTTTTTCGTTTTCATTTCTAATGACATTCGTTTATATGAGTTTGTAAGTTTTTGAGTTTATGAGTTTGTGAGTTTATAAGTTTGTTACCTTGTCCCTCGTCCCCTTGTTTCCTTGTCACCTTGTTAACTTGTTACCTTGTTAACTTAAAAACTCAAAAACTCAAAAACTTTAAATCCCTCCATTTCCCAGTTTCGGGCTGCAAAAATACAAAATATCCCCACTTTTGAATAACTTTGCCCCCCAAATAGAACGAACACCCCATGATAAAAGCCTTGTTCCTCGACATAGACGGCACACTGGTGAGCTTCAATACACACCGGGTGCCTCCCTCCACCATAGCAGCACTTGAACAAGCCAAGGCACGTGGCGTGCGCATCTTTATCGCCACGGGACGGGCCACCCTCCTCATCAACAACCTGGGCGAACTGCAGGAACGCGACCTCATCGACGGATACGTCACGCTGAACGGCAGCTACTGCATCATCGGCAAGCAGGTGGTGTACAAGGGCGCCATTCCCACCGGCGACGTACGCGCCATGCTGGACTTCTGCACCGGCCGCCAATGCCCGTGCATCGTGGTGGCAGAGCATAACCTGTGCGTATGCAACCACCAACCCATTGTCAACAAACTTTTCCATGACTTCCTCAAGGTAGACTACCTGCCCCACCGCACCGTGGACGAAGCCCTGCAGATGGGCGACATTTTCCAACTCACCCCTTTCATCGACGAAGAGCAGGAGCGCGAAATCATGTCACGCCTGCCCGGCTGCGAAAGCGGGCGCTGGTATCCCGCCTTCACCGATGTCACTGCCCGGGGCAATAACAAGCAGAAGGGCATCGATGAAATCATCCGCCCCTTGGGCATCCGCGTAGACGAGACCATGGCTTTCGGGGACGGAGGCAACGACATCCCCATGCTTCGCCATGCGGGCATAGGCGTGGCCATGGGCAATGCCGCCGATGAGGTAAAAGCCGCCGCGAAGTATGTCACCACTTCGGTCGACGAAGACGGCATTTCCAAAGCCCTGCAACACTTCGGCATCCTATAACCCACCCATACCGGCCGCCATGGAGTTTACGCCCGACAGCAAAAACCGCGAGTTTCAAGACGCCCTGAACCTTGTGCGCTACACCCGCCAGTCCGTGTTCCTGACGGGCAAGGCAGGCACGGGGAAATCCACGTTCCTGCGTTATGTATGCAAGCACACCAAGAAGAAGCACGTGGTACTGGCGCCCACAGGCATTGCCGCCATCAACGCCGGAGGCAGCACGCTGCACAGTTTCTTCAAATTGCCTTTCTATCCCCTCCTGCCCGACGACCCCAACTTCAGCCTGCAGCGGGGGCGCATCCACGAATTCTTCAAGTACTCCAAGCAGCACCGCAAGCTGCTCGAAGAGCTGGAACTGGTCATCATCGACGAGATTTCCATGGTGCGGGCGGACATCATCGATGCCGTAGACCGCATCCTGCGCGTGTACAGCCACAACCTGCGCCAGCCTTTCGGCGGCAAACAATTGCTGCTGGTAGGCGACGTGTTCCAACTGGAACCGGTGGTGAAAGCCGACGATCGGGAGATATTGAACCGCTTCTACCCTTCCCCCTACTTCTTCTCAGCACGGGTTTTCACCCAGATAGAACTGGTGTCCATCGAGTTGCAGAAGGTGTACCGGCAAACCGACCCGGGTTTCATCAGCGTGCTCGACCATATACGCAACAACACCATCGAAGCCGCCGACCTGCAACAATTGAACACGCGCTGCAACGTGCCGGACAGCCCGGACGACAAAGACCTCTACATCACCCTTGCCACCCGCCGCGACAACGTGGACTACATCAACAGCCACAAGCTGGCAGAACTGCCCGGCGAGGCGGCCACGTTCCGCGGCAAAGTGACCGGCGAATTCCCGGACAGCAGCCTGCCCACCTCGCTCGACCTGACCTTGAAACCGGGCGCACAGATTATCTTCGTAAAAAACGACTTTGAAAAACGATGGGTGAACGGCACCATCGGCGTAGTGGCAGGCTTCGACCTGGAAGAAGAAACGCTGTACGTCCAGACCGACGACGGCAAGGAGTGTGACGTGAAGCCGGAAACGTGGCGCAACATCCGCTACACGTACAACGAGCAGAAGAAACAGATTGAGGAAGAAGAACTGGGCACATTCAGCCAGTTTCCCGTCCGCCTGGCATGGGCCATCACCATCCACAAGAGCCAGGGACTGACCTTTGCACGCGCCGTCATCGACCTGAGCGGCGGCGTGTTTGCCGGCGGACAGACCTACGTGGCACTGAGCCGGTGCACCTCGCTGGAAGGCATCCGGCTGAAGAAGCCAGTCAGCCGCGCCGACGTGTTTGTCCGCCCCGAAATCGTGAGCTTCGCCCAACGGTTCAACAACCGGGCTGCCGTAGACCGCGCCCTGCGCCAGGCACAGGCCGACGTGCAATATGCCGCAGCCGCCCGTGCCTTCGACCGGGGAGATTTCGGCACTTTCCTGGACGAATTCTTCAAAGCCATCCACTCGCGCTACGACATCGAGAAGCCCGCCGCCCAACGCCTCATCCGCCGCAAGCTGGACGTCATCAACCGCCTTCGCCAGGAGAACGCCGCCCTGCGGCAAGCCGCCATAGAGCGCGACAAAGCGCTGGTGAAATACGCACGAGAGTACATCCAGATGGGCGACGAATGCCTGAAAATGGATATGCCGGAAGCCGCCATGCGCAATTACGAAAAAGCCGTGGCGCTCTGTCCGAAGTTCAAGGAGGCGTGGCAGAAGATACGCAAGCTGGATAAAGAATTGCGCAAAGGACAGTAACAAAAAACTGCCGGAAAGACAAGGATATATGGGAAACATTGCCTACCTTTGCCTTTGTGCCCCCACAGAATACCGTTTATGCTACTGAAACTTTATCCCAAAAACAACAACCCCGCCGACCTGCAACGCGTAGTCGACCTGCTGCGCGACGGCGGACTGCTCATCTACCCCACCGACACCATGTACGCCATCGGGTGCCACGGGCTGAAGGAACGCGCCATCGAGCGTATCTGCCGCCTGAAAGGCATCGACCCCAGGCGGAACAACCTTTCCATCATCTGCTACGACCTCGCCGCCATCAGCGAATATGCCAAGATGGACAACGCCGCTTTCAAGCTAATGAAACGCAACCTGCCGGGACCCTTCACCTTCATCCTGAACGGAACGACCCGCCTGCCCAAAATATTCCGCAACCGCCGCGAAGTGGGCATCCGTATGCCGGACAGCCCCATCATCCAGGAAATTGCCCGCTTGCTGGATGCCCCCATCATGACCACCACCCTGCCCCATGACGAAGACGAAGACACCGGCTACCTGACAGACCCGGAACTGATAGACGAAAAGTTCGGCCAGGCAGTAGACCTCGTCATCGACGGCGGCATGGGCGGGCTGGAAGGCTCTACGGTAGTGGACTGTACCGGGGACGAGCCCGCCATCATCCGCCAAGGCCTGGGCGAATTGCAAGACTGACGCGCGCAAGCGCGCTTTAGGCAACAAGGCTACAAGGCGTCAGATGACAAGGTTCAGAAAGACACTGCGACTATCCTTGTCCCCTCATCCACTCGTCACCTCGTCAACTAAATCAATCTTTAATACACCAATCCTCATGAAAAAGAAACAAATCCTCTTTACCTTGGCAACGGCCGCCCTACTTGGCGCCGCCCGGCCTGCCGATGCCTGCACCGGCATCACCCTGAAAAGCCAAGACGGACACACCATCGTGGCACGCACCATAGAATGGGGCGGAAGCGACCTGAACAGCCAGTACGTCATTGTGCCGCGCGGACACCGCCAGCAATCACTCCTGCCCGGAGGCGGGACGGACGGCATGGCCTTCACTGCCCGCTACGGCTATGTGGGACTTTCGGTAGAACAGGAAACCTTTGTGGCCGAAGGGCTGAACGAAGCAGGGCTGTCCGCCGGACTGTTCTACTTCCCCGCCTACGGGCAATACGAAACCTACGACCCCGCAGAGAAAACCACTACCATTGCCGACCTCCAGCTGGTAGCCTACCTGTTGGGTGAATGCGCCACGGTAGACGAAGTGAAAAAGGCCGTAGCCCAAGTGCACATCGTGCAGATAGACCCGCGAGCCTCTACCGTGCACTGGCGCTTCACCGACCCGTCCGGACGGCAGATAGTACTCGAAATCATCGAGGGAGGCAAAGTATGCTTCTACGACAATCCCCTGGGCGTGCTCACCAATTCGCCCGGCCTGGAATGGCACCTCACCAACCTGAACAATTACGTCAACCTTTACCCGGGTTCTGCGCCGTCGCAAGAGTTGGACGGCAGACGGCTGTCGCAATTCGGCGCCGGCAGCGGTTTCCTGGGACTGCCGGGGGACATCACCCCGCCCTCACGCTTTGTGCGCGCCGCCTTCTACCAAGCCACGGCGCCCCGGCAAAGTACAGCTGAAAAGGCCATCCTGCAAGGTTTCCAGATACTGAACAACTTCGACATCCCCGTAGGCACCGAGTTTGCCGACGGCAAAGTCCCGGCAGACATCCCCAGCGCCACCCAATGGACCTCGGCCACCGACCCTGCCGGCCGCGCCATCTACTTCCGCACCATGTACAACAGCGCCATCCGTTGCATCAGCCTGAAAGACATCGACTTCACCCGGACGTCCTACCGCGCCGTGCCCATGGACGCCGCGAAGCAACAACCCATAGAAAAGATAACCGTGCGCTAAAAAGCGAAACGCACTCAGGCATCCCGGCCAGACAGAAAGTTCCGGCCGGACAACCCGTTGCCCCTGAACAACCGCAAACGTTGTTCGGGGGCATTCTTTTTCCCCCGCCATGACAAATTTTCTTACCCGGCTTGTACATATCTCGTACCTTCCACCTCCTTTCCATAGGGCAGGAAAACAAAAGGAGCAGATAAGGAGCGGGTAAGGAGAAGGTAGGGAGAAAGCAAGGATACGGTAAATTAGAAGGACAAAGAAGAAATATATCAGATTGATACATAGAACATAGCGAATACGTCTTTCTATACAATCAATGGGATTTCGAGGATTTTTCATGTAAAAAACAAAGATTTTTATTGTAAAGAAGTTTATCATTGACAGCCCTTTGCCCGGCAGGATGGGGGAGGGGAATTTAATGGACGGAGGACAATCCCGACAGAAAGCCCGCCGTGCTGACACTTCCGCCCTAAACAACTCGTGATGTACAGGACGAGGTCACACATAACCCACACCCTAACTGAACAGCCATCGTGTGACAGGGGGAAACAATAAAAATTATTTGGGAGAAAAGCCTCAAAACAGGTCAGGATTCAAAATAGTTTGCGTACCTTTGCAGGTTTAATAACGAATGTTTTTATCGCTATATTCCTAACTGTCAAAGGATATTTAATCCTCATGTCGAACTCACCCGTAATAATGAAAAGTAAAAAAAGAATAGCAGAGGTATGCCTTTGTATATGTATGATGTTCATGTTATCATCTTGCCACCTGGAGAATGACGAGGTGCAATATAATTTTATCATACACAATACAACCGAAACGCCCGTTACACTGACACTTTCGTCATGGGGAGCGTACCATATTTATATTGACGGCACGTATGACTCACGCCATGAATTCAGCGAACAGGAAACCATTTCTCCCCATAATTTCATACAGTTCAGTCAAATCGTAGACGACAATCCGGACGCGGGTGAAATTCCGTCATCCATCATTCCGGTATGGGAATACATCACTTCGATAGAATGTGGGGGTGTTTCTATACCCAAAGAGTTTTTTGCGAACCGAACCAATTGGGACATTTCCGTTGCCCGTCAAATCAACGGTGTTTTTTCGGATGTCCAATTCGTAATAACACCTGATCTGATAAAACGGTTCGAATAATTAAGAATCTGTTTAAATATAGACTTTTGCTTACTACTCTACATACGATGCAGCACAAAACAGATACTTCACCAATACCTGTTCCTCATAACAAACCTATAACCCTATTGGGCCTTTGTATTTTCTTTTAAGTTCATTCAGTTGTACATTTTTAGCGGGAAAAGCGGACAGCATCCGTTTTCTTTTCTTACTTTTGCATTTTGTAACGCTTAGGATTGAGATGAAGACCGAAACAAATACATATCCTTTACTCGAAGCTATCCACACACCGGAGGACTTGCGCAAACTCCCCGCAGAACAACTGCCGGAGGTTTGCAAGGAATTGAGGCAGGACCTCCTTGAAGAGGTTTCGCACAATCCCGGGCACGTGGCTTCCAACTTGGGCACGGTAGAGCTGACGGTAGCACTTCATTATGTATTCAATACTCCCTACGACCGCATTGTGTGGGACGTGGGGCACCAGGCATACGGGCACAAGATACTGACCGGACGCCGGGAGGCTTTCCACACCAACCGGAAGTTCAAGGGCATACGGCCATTCCCCTCACCCGATGAAAGCGAATACGACACGTTCACTTCGGGACATGCCTCCAATTCCATTTCCGCAGCCTTGGGCATGGCTGTGGCTGCCGAACGCAAAGGCGAGCACGACCGCCACGTGGTGGCCGTGATTGGCGACGGGAGCATGAGCGGCGGGCTGGCATTCGAAGGGCTGAACAATGCATCGTCCACGCCCAACAACCTGCTTATCATCCTTAACGACAACGACATGTCCATCGACCGCAGCGTAGGGGGCATGAAGCAATACCTCTTTAACCTCACCACTTCACACTCATACAACCGGTTACGGTTCAAGACGGCACGCCTGCTGTTCAAGATGGGCATACTGAACGAAGAACGCCGGAAGGCACTTATCCGCTTTGCCAACAGCCTGAAGTCGATGGCCGCCCAGCAACAGAACATTTTCGAAGGGATGAACATCCGCTACTTCGGCCCTATCGACGGGCACGACGTAAAGAACCTGGCACGGGTGCTGCGCGACATCAAGGACATGAAAGGGCCCAAGATACTGCACCTGCATACCGTGAAAGGGAAAGGTTTCCTGCCTGCCGAACAAAATCCGGAAATCTGGCATGCGCCCGGTTGCTTTGATCCCCGCACAGGCGAACGCTTCACTACCGACGACAGCCACCTGCCCCCACTCTACCAGGATGTGTTTGGCGACACCTTGGTGGAGCTGGCACAGCAGAACCCACGCATTGTGGGCGTCACGCCTGCCATGCCCACAGGATGTTCCATGAACAAACTGATGGACGCCATGCCCGACCGCGCTTTTGACGTAGGCATTGCCGAGGGACATGCAGCAACCTTTTCGGGCGGCATGGCAAAGGAAGGGCTGCAACCGTTCTGCAACATCTACTCCTCGTTCATGCAAAGGGCTTATGACAATGTCATCCACGATATTGCCATTCTGCGCCTGCCCGTCGTCCTTTGCCTGGACCGTGCCGGACTGGTAGGCGAAGACGGGCCTACGCACCACGGAGTATTCGACTTAGCTTATTTCCGACCTATACCTAACCTGACCATTGCATCGCCTTTGGACGAACGGGAATTGCGGCGGCTGATGTACACCGCACAACTGCCGGACAAAGGGCCGTTTGTCATCCGTTACCCCAAAGGGCGGGGAGAACATACCGACTGGCGTTGCCCGCTGGAGGAAATTCCCATAGGCAAGGGGCGTAAACTGAAAGACGGGGATGCCTTGGCCGTCATTACCTTGGGGCCGATAGGCAATGCGGCGGCGCGTGCCATCCGGCGTGCCGAGCAAGAACAGCACTGCACCATTGCCCAATATGACCTGCGCTTCCTCAAGCCCTTGGACGAGGAAATGCTGCATGAAATAGGCAAACGCTTCCACTGCATCATCACCGTGGAAGACGGAGTGCTGAAAGGGGGCATGGGAAGCGCCGTGTTGGAGTTCATGGCCGACAACGGATACACCCCACAAGTACAACGCATCGGCGTCCCCGACACTTTTGTGGAACACGGGACGCTGAAAGAATTGCACCACCTATGCGGAATGGATGAAGACGGCATCTATCAGACAATACTCAACACACTTACCACAAGTACAAAGATATGAAAATCGTGATTGCAGGAGCCGGTTCGGTCGGCACACATTTAGCGAAGCTATTGTCACGCGAAAGACAGGACATTATCCTGATGGATGACAACGAAGACAGGCTGAATACTTTAAGTTCGAACTTTGACCTGATGACCGTTGCCGCCTCGCCCACCTCCATCAAGGGACTTAAGGAAGCCGGCGCCGACAAGGCAGACCTGTTTGTAGCTGTCACCCCCGACGAAAGCCGCAACATGACAGCCTGCATGCTGGCAAGCAACCTGGGCGCCGAAAAGACGGTGGCACGCATTGACAATTACGAATACCTGCAACCCAAACATACCGAGTTTTTCCGCAACCTGGGGGTAGATTCGTTAATCTATCCGGAAATGCTGGCTGCCCGGGAAATCGCTTCTTCCATCCGCATGAGCTGGGTGCGCCAGTGGTGGGAATTCTGCAACGGCGCCCTGATACTGATAGGCACCAAGATGCGTGAAAAAGCCGAAATACTGAACATACCTTTGTACCAATTGGGCGACCCCGCCCTGCCTTATCACATCGTAGCCATCAAACGAGGCAGCGAGACCCTGATACCCCGGGGGGATGATTCCATCCAGCTGCACGACATCGTTTATTTCACGACTACCCGCAAATACATTCCTTACATCCGGAAAATCGCAGGCAAAGAGGATTATGTGGACGTGCAAAGCGTAATGATTATGGGTGGTAGCCGAATTGCCATCCGCACCGCCCAATGCGTGCCTGACTACATGCAGGTGAAAATCATAGACAACGATTTGGCGCGTTGCAACCGACTGGCTGAGCAACTGGACGACAAGGTCATGATTATCAATGGGGACGGGCGCGACATGGACTTGCTGATAGAGGAGGGCATCCAGAATACCGATGCTTTTGTGGCACTGACCGGAAACTCGGAAACCAACATCCTTGCCTGCCTTGCCGCCAAGCGCATGAAAGTACGGAAGACCGTTGCCGAAGTGGAAAACATAGATTACATAGGCATGGCAGAAAGCCTGGACATCGGCACCGTCATCAACAAGAAAATGATAGCCGCCAGCCACATCTACCAGATGATGCTTGACGCAGACGTGAGCAACGTGAAATGCCTTACTGTGGCCAATGCCGACGTAGCAGAGTTTATCGTAAAAGCAGGTTCCAAGATAACCCAACACCAAGTAAAAGACCTGGGGCTGCCCAAAGGCGTCACCATCGGCGGACTGGTGCGCAACGGTGAGGGTATTGTCGTAATGGGTAACACGCAAATACAAGCGGGCGACCATGTGGTGGTATTCTGCCTGAACATGATGATCAAGAAAATAGAGAAATATTTCAGCTGATAAGCACCGATTTCCATTTGTTAATTTGATATAGGATAAAAAGTGCAAAAACATACTTTTTTTGTCATGCATAGATAGCAATCGGCAAAAATCTTACTGTATCTTTGCACGCCGAAAACGGGCAAAGCACCTAATTATACATTAAAAAAACGAGCGTATGAACTTTACGTTTTTAGTCACCGTCGTGCTGACGGCCATCATTTTCGTGGGACTCGTAGTGGCCATAGCGAGAGCCATAGCGCCGCGCTCTTTCAATCCGCAAAAGATGGAGCCATACGAATGCGGTATCCCCACACGGGGCAGGTCGTGGATGCAATTCCGCGTAGGATATTACCTGTTTGCCATCCTTTTCCTGATGTTTGAAGTAGAAACCGTATTCCTGTTCCCCTGGGCTGTCCGGGTAAAGGCAATGGGACCGGATGCACTGCTTAGCGTAGCTTTCTTTTTATTCATCTTAGTGCTGGGGCTGGCCTATGCCTGGCGGAAAGGAGCTTTGGAATGGAAGTAATGAAAAAGCCCAAGATAAAATCGATTCCCTACGAAGAATTCCAAGATAACGAAACGCTGGAAAAACTCGTCAAAGAGCTGAATGCCGGTGGCGTGAACGTCATTGTAGGCGCACTGGATGACTTGATAAACTGGGGACGAAGCAATTCGCTTT
Organism: uncultured Bacteroides sp.; assembly: GCA_944321495.1. Lineage (GTDB taxonomy): Bacteria > Bacteroidota > Bacteroidia > Bacteroidales > Bacteroidaceae > Bacteroides. The sequence goes on from CALULP010000015.1 coordinate 53,587, forward strand.
GGCCGCTGACCTTTGCCACCAGTTGTTGCGGCATCGAATTCATGGCCGTATGCGCCGCCCGTTACGACATTGCACGCTTCGGCTTTGAGGTGACGCGCAACAGTCCACGCCAGGCTGACGTCATTCTGGTAAGCGGAACCATCACCAACAAGATGGCACCTGTACTGAAACGGTTGTACGACCAGATGGGTGACCCTAAATATGTGGTGGCCATCGGCGGATGTGCCGTAAGCGGAGGACCTTTCAGGAAATCATACCACGTAGTGCAAGGAGTGGACCAGATACTCCCTGTGGACGTTTATGTACCGGGGTGCCCGCCACGTCCCGAAGCTTTCTTATACGGCATGATGCAACTGCAACGGAAAATCAAAGTTGAGAAATTCTTCGGTGGGACAAACCGCAAAGAGAAGGAAGAAAAATAAGCAGCAACGGATTTATGGAGAAAGAAATTCATATAAAACCGCAAGACCTGCACGCAGAAATGTTACGCTTGCGGCAAGAAGAACAAATGGACTTCTTGGAAAGCCTGACCGGCATGGACTGGGGAGTCCCTACTGAAGAAGATACGGACGAAACAATGCGCGGGCTCGGGGTAGTTTATCACTTGGAGTCGACCGCCAACGGCAAACGGATGGTTATCAAGACTGCGACGTTGAACCGCGAACAGCCTGAACTGCCTTCCGTAACCGACATTTGGAAAGGAGCCGAACTACCCGAACGTGAAGTATATGATTTCTTCGGCATCGAGTTTACGGGACATCCGGACATGCGCCGGTTATTCTTACGCAACGACTGGGTAGGTTACCCCTTGCGAAAAGACAATGACCCGGCTAAGGACAACCCGTTGCGCATGACTAACGAAGAGACTGAAGACACCACCCAAGAGGTGGAACTGGACGAAGAAGGCAAGCTTAAGGCCAGGACAAACGTCCTGTTCGGCGACGAGGAATATGTGGTGAACATCGGGCCGCAACATCCGGCCACGCACGGCGTACTGCGCTTCCGGGTATCGCTGGAAGGAGAAAACATACGCAAAATAGACGTCAATTGCGGTTACATACACCGGGGCATCGAAAAGATGAACGAAAGCCTGACCTACCCGCAAACGTTGGCCTTGACCGACCGCCTTGACTATCTGGGCGCCATGCAAAACCGCCATGCCCTGTGCATGTGCATTGAAAAGGCGATGGGTGTAGAGGTAAGCGACCGCGTACAGTACATCCGCACCATCATGGACGAGTTGCAACGCATTGACTCACATATCTTATTTTTCTCATGCCTTTGCCAGGATTTAGGAGCCACGACCGCTTTCCTGTATGGTTTCCGCGACCGCGAAAAGGTGTTGGATATCTTTGAAGAGACTTGCGGAGGACGCCTCATCTTGAATTATAATACCATCGGTGGCGTACAAGCAGATATCCATCCCAATTTCGTACACAGGGTGAAAGAATTCATCCCTTACATGCGCCGCAACCTACAGGAATACCAAGACATCTTCGGCGGAAACATCATAGCCCACCAGCGCCTGAAAGGCGTGGGAGTGTTGAGCCGGGAAGATGCCATAGCATTCGGAGCCACCGGAGGTACGGGACGTGCCAGCGGATGGGCATGCGACGTGCGCAAGCGTATGCCGTATGCCGCCTATGACAAGGTGGACTTCAAAGAAATACTCCATACGGAAGGCGACTGCTACGCCCGTTACAGGGTGCGTATCGAGGAAATTGAAGAAAGCCTGCACATCATTGAGCAACTGATAGACAACATTCCCGAAGGGCCTTACCAAGAGAAGATGAAACCTATCATCAAGGTGCCCGCAGGTTCGTACTACGCAGCCGTGGAAGGCAGCCGTGGCGAATTTGGCGTGTATTTGGAAAGCCAGGGCGACAAGACGCCTTACCGCCTGCACTACCGTGCTACCGGATTGCCGCTGGTAGGCACAATAGATACCATTTGCCGGGGCGGGAAGATTGCCGACCTGATAGCCATCGGCGGCACACTGGATTACGTTGTCCCCGATATTGACCGCTAAACACTAACTCACTAAACGCAAAAGAAATGTTTGATTTTAGTATTGTAACAAACTGGATACACCAATTGCTGACATCGGTGATGCCCGAGGGGCTTGCCATCTTCATCGAATGTGTCGTGATAGGTGTGTGCATCGTGCTGCTATATGCCATATTGGCCATCATACTGATTTATATGGAGCGTAAAGTCTGCGGTTTTTTCCAGTGCCGCCTTGGGCCAAACCGCGTGGGACCTTACGGCGTATTGCAAGTATTCTGCGATGTGCTGAAAATGCTTACCAAAGAAATCTTCCGCCCCAAAGGCGCCGACAAATTGCTTTATGGCTTGGCGCCTTACATGGTGCTGCTGGCATCGTTCCTCACCTTTGCCTGCCTGCCCATCAACAAAGGCATGGAAGTGCTTGACTTCAACATCGGCATCTTCTTCCTGCTGGCAGCATCCGGTATCGGCGTAATAGGCATCTTGCTGGCGGGATGGAGTTCGAACAACAAGTTCTCGCTGATTGGTGCCATGCGTAGCGGCGCGCAGATTGTGAGCTATGAATTATCGGTGGGCATGAGCATCCTGACCATGGTAGTGCTAACAGGCACCATGCAGATTTCACAGATTGTAGCCGGACAGGCCGATGGCTGGTTTATCTTCAAGGGACACATTCCTGCCATCATTGCATTCATCATTTACCTGATTGCCGCCAATGCAGAATGCAACCGCGGACCTTTCGACCTGCCTGAAGCGGAAAGTGAGCTGACTGCGGGTTACCACACGGAATACAGCGGCATGGGCTTCGGTTTCTTTTACCTGGCAGAGTACCTGAACCTGTTCATCGTGTCGGCTGTTGCGGCCACCGTATTTTTGGGCGGATGGATGCCCTTGCACATTCCCGGACTGGACGGATTCAACATGGTAATGGATTACATCCCCGGCATTGTATGGTTCTTTGCCAAGGCTTTTTTCGTAGTGTTCCTGATGATGTGGATGCGCTGGACGTTCCCCCGCCTGCGTATTGACCAGATACTGAAGCTGGAGTGGAAATACCTGATGCCCATATCAATGGCAAACCTGGTACTGATGGCAATATTGGTAGCCTGTGGGCTGCACTTCTAACGACTGATAAAGACGGAACAAAAAAGATTATGATGGAAGAAAAGGATACATACTTCGGCGGGCTGTTCAAAGGGATAGGAAGCCTTGCCACAGGACTGAAGACATCGATGCGCGAGTTCTTCACGAAGAAGATTACGGAACAATATCCTGAGAACAGACGGGAGCTGAAAATGTTCGACCGTTTCCGTGGTACACTTGTCATGCCACACAATGAACGGAACGAGCACCATTGCATTGCCTGCGGACTGTGCCAGATGGCCTGCCCCAACGGTACCATCAAAGTGACCAGCGAGACCATCACCACGGAAGACGGAAAGAAAAAACGCATTTTGGCCAAGTATGAATACAACCTTGGCTCGTGCATGTTCTGCCAACTGTGCGTCAACGCCTGCCCACACCATGCCATCACTTTCGACCAGGAATTTGAGCATGCCGTGTTCGACCGTTCCAAGCTCATTCTGACACTGAACCACCCGGGCAGCCATGTTGAAGAAAAAGCAAAGCCAACTACTACTGAATAAAACAAGTCAATCAACATAACACTATGGATATAAGTCTTGAAAACATTACTTTCTTCGCCTTGGCGGCATTTATTGCCGTATTCTCCGTGCTGACGGTAACTACTACCCGCATTGTACGTGCTGCCACCTACCTGCTATTCGTGCTGTTGGGTACGGCGGGGTTGTATTTCCTGTTGGGCTACACATTCCTGGGGGCTGTGCAAATCATGGTCTACGCCGGGGGTATCGTGGTGCTTTACGTATTCTCCATCCTGCTTACCAGCGGCGAGGGTGACCGTGCCCAACGACTTAAGCGCAGCCGCTTCGTAGCCGGACTGGGAGCAACACTGGCAGGCGCCGTCATCGTATTGTTCATCACCCTGAAACATAAATTCGTCGCAGCCACTACAGTAACACCTGCCGAACTGGATTTCGACCTTATCGGCCAACAAATGCTCAGCAGCGAAAAGTACGGTTACCTGTTGCCTTTTGAGGCGGTCAGCGTATTACTCTTGGCATGCATCATAGGCGGACTGCTCATTGCAAGAAAACGATAATAAAAATGTGACATTATGATACCACTGGAATATTACCTCATCATTTCCGCCGTCATGCTTTTCGCAGGCATCTACGGCTTCCTGACACGCCGCAACACGCTGGCCATGCTTATCTCCATCGAACTGATTCTGAACGCTACGGACATCAACTTCGCGGCATTCAACCGCTACCTTTTCCCCGACGGTACGGAAGGGCACTTCTTTGCCTTGTTCTCCATCGCCATCTCGGCTGCGGAAACTGCCATTGCCATCGCCATCATGATCAATATCTACCGCAACATACGCAGTATTCAAGCCGACCGTCTGGAAGACTTGAAATGGTAACGGCAGCATGCCTTGTAGTGCCGGTATCCGCGAATGTTGGCAAATCCCCTTTAAGGGAAAAGAACACGTTTGATTGAAATAAAAAACACTGTATAGAATATGGAATATACGATTCTTATCCTGTTACTGCCGTTCCTCTCTTTCCTTGCATTAGGACTGGGAGGAAAATGGATGTCCCACCGCACGGCAGGTCTCATTGGAACCGCCTCGCTGTGCGCGGTGACAGTACTGGCTTATGCCACTGCCATAGCCTACTTCAACATGCCACGACTGGCAGACGGCACCTACGAGACACTTATGCCCTACAATTACACATGGCTACCCTTCACCGAACGGCTCAGCATCGCCATGGGCATACTGCTTGACCCCATCTCGGTAGTCATGCTGCTGGTCATCAGCACCGTGTCCCTCATGGTACACATTTATTCTTTCGGCTACATGAAAGGCGAACGGGGATTCCAACGCTACTACGCTTTCCTGTCACTGTTCACCATGTCCATGCTTGGGCTGGTAGTGGCTACCAATATCTTCCAAATGTATGTATTCTGGGAACTGGTAGGCGTATCATCCTACCTGCTCATCGGTTTCTACTACACCAAGCCGGCGGCAATAGCGGCTTCCAAGAAGGCATTCATCGTGACACGCTTCGCCGACCTGGGTTTCCTGGTGGGTATCCTCATCTACGGCTATTACGCCGGCACATACACCTTTGAGCCGGACACGCTGATGCTGGCCAAGGGTGGTGCCGCCATGATTCCGTTGGCATTGGGGCTGATGTTCGTGGGCGGTGCAGGCAAGAGTGCCATGTTCCCGTTGCACATCTGGCTGCCCGACGCCATGGAAGGCCCTACCCCTGTCAGTGCGCTCATCCATGCCGCTACCATGGTGGTAGCAGGCGTATATCTGGTGGCACGTATGTTCCCCCTGTTTATCGGCTATGCGCCCGATGTCTTGCATTTAGTAGCCTACGTAGGTGCCTTCACGGCTTTCTATGCCGCCTCGGTGGCTTGCGTGCAAAGCGACATCAAGCGCGTGCTTGCATTCTCCACCATCTCGCAGATAGGCTTCATGATGGTGGCACTGGGCGTCTGCACCTCTGCCGACCCGCACGAAGGTGGACTGGGCTATATGGCTGGAATGTTCCACCTGTTTACCCACGCCATGTTCAAGGCATTGCTCTTCCTGTGTGCAGGCAGCATTATCCACGCCGTACATAGCAATGAAATGTCCGCCATGGGCGGCTTGCGCAAATATATGCCCGTGACACATATCACATTCCTCATTGCCTGCCTTGCCATTGCCGGCATCTGGCCACTGAGCGGTTTCTTCTCGAAGGATGAGATACTGGCCGCCTGCTTCCAATTCAGCCCCGCAATGGGTTGGATTATGACTGCCATTGCAGGCATGACCGCTTTCTACATGTTCCGCCTTTACTACGGCATTTTCTGGGGCACGGAGAACAAGGCCCTCCATGCCGAACACCGCCCCCACGAAAGCCCGCTCAGCATGACCATTCCCCTGGCAGTGTTGGCTGCCATCACCGTAGTGTGCGGATGGGCACTGCCTTTCGGCCACTTGGTCAGCGCAGACGGCACGGCTTACGATATCCATATCGACTGGACAGTAGCCGGTACCAGCATCGCCGTAGCCATCTTGGCCATCGCCCTTGCCACCTGGATGTATGCCCGCGACAAGCAGCCCGTGGCCAATGCCCTGGCGCACCGCTTCCGCGGGCTGTGGACTGCCGCCTACCACCGCTTCTATATCGATGAAGTGTACCAGTTCATTACGCACCGCATCATCTTTGCCTGCATCAGCCGCCCCATCGCCTGGTGGGACCGCCATGTAGTGGATGGTTTCTTCAACTTCCTTGCTTGGAGCGCCAACGCCACAAGCGACGAGATACGAGGCCTGCAAAGCGGACGTGTACAACAGTATGCCTTGGCTTTTCTGTTGGGAGCTTTAGTCCTCATCCTGATACTATTAATCTAAAATAGATACAAGAAAGATATGAACTTCCTTAGTTTATTCGTACTTATCCCCCTGCTGATGCTGTTGGGACTTTGGCTCAGCCGCAACCTTGCCCAAATACGCGCGGTGATGGTAACCGGCGCCTCCGCCTTGCTGGTACTGGCTGCCACGCTGGTAGTCCTGTACCTTAACGCCCGCCACGCCGGCGCCACGGACGAGATGCTGTTCTGTGCCGACATGGTATGGTATCCGGCACTCAACATCCACTACTCCGTAGGCGTGGACGGCATCTCGGTAGCCATGCTGCTGCTGTCTGCCATCATCGTATTTACCGGCACGTTTGCCTCTTGGCGGCTGCAACCGCTCACCAAAGAATTCTTCCTGTGGTTCACCTTCCTGTCGCTGGGCGTATTCGGGTTCTTCATCTCCATAGACCTGTTCACCATGTTCATGTTCTACGAGATAGCCCTCATCCCCATGTACCTGCTCATCGGCGTGTGGGGCAGCGGCCGCAAAGAGTATTCCGCCATGAAGCTGACGCTGATGCTGATGGGTGCCTCCGCACTGCTGCTCATCGGCATCCTGGGCATCTACTACGGCTCGGGCGGCACCACCATGAATGTGCTTGAGATAGCACAGTTGCACAACATTCCCATCGAGCAACAACGCATCTGGTTCCCACTTACATTCATTGGCTTCGGCGTACTGGGTGCCTTGTTCCCCTTCCACACCTGGAGTCCCGACGGCCATGCATCGGCCCCCACGGCAGTATCCATGCTGCATGCCGGCGTACTGATGAAGTTGGGAGGCTACGGCTGCTTCCGCGTGGCCATGTACCTCATGCCCGAAGCTGCCCAAGAGTTGGGCTGGATATTCCTGATACTGACGGGTATCTCAGTAGTGTACGGTGCTTTCTCGGCCTGCGTACAGACCGACCTGAAATACATCAACGCCTACTCTTCCGTGTCGCACTGCGGCCTGGTGCTGTTCGCCATCCTCATGGTGAACCAGACTGCCTGCACAGGCGCCGTGCTGCAGATGCTGAGCCACGGACTGATGACCGCCTTGTTCTTCGCCCTCATCGGCATGATTTACGGGCGTACCCATACACGCGACATCCGCGAATTGTCGGGCCTGATGAAAATCATGCCTTTCCTCTCGGTATGCTACGTCATTGCCGGTCTTGCCAACCTCGGCTTGCCCGGCCTTAGCGGTTTCGTGGCCGAAATGACCATCTTCAACGGAGCCTTTGAGCATGCTGATACATTCCACCGCGCATGGACCGTCATTGCCTGCACATCCATCGTCATCACGGCAGTGTACATTCTCCGTCTGGTAGGCAAAATCCTGTACGGCACTTGCACCAACAAACACCACCTGACACTGACCGATGCCACATGGGACGAACGCACGGCCGTCATCATCCTTATCGCCTGCGTGGCAGCCCTCGGTATAGCACCTTGGTGGATCAGCGGCATGATAGGCGACAGCGTGCTGCCCATCGTAGAACATGTAGCAATGGTTCAATAACAATAGATAAACAAAATAGATAACAATACCTATACAAACTGCGATATAAACATGGATTACAGTCAATTCCTTGTCATGAAAGAAGAGCTGTCGCTGATAGCCGTCATCGTCATCCTCTTCATTGCCGACCTCTTCATGAGCCCCGATGCCCATAAGCATGACGGCAAACCGGTACTGAACACCATGCTGCCTGTGGCCTTGCTCACGATACACACCTTGATAACCATTGTGCCGGGGCCTGTGGCCGAGGCTTTCGGCGGCATGTATTACAACTCGCCGATGCAGCACATCGTGAAGTCCATCCTTTCCATCGGTACCATCGTGGTATTCCTAATGGCGCACGAATGGATGCGCCGCCCCGATACAGCCGTAAAGCAAGGCGAATTCTATGTATTGACACTCTCCACCCTGCTGGGCATGTACTTCATGATTTCCGCCGGACACTTCCTGATGTTCTTCATCGGACTGGAGACAGCTTCCATCCCGATGGCAGCCTTGATCGCTTTCGACAAATACCGCCATAACTCCGCTGAAGCCGGTGCCAAGTATATCCTTACCGCACTTTTCTCCAGCGCACTGTTACTGTTTGGTCTGTCAATGATTTACGGTTCCGCAGGAACACTGTATTTCGATGATCTTCCTGCTCATATCGATGGAAATCCGTTGCAAATCATGGCTTTTGTATTCTTCTTTACCGGTATGGCGTTCAAGCTCTCTTTGGTTCCGTTCCATTTATGGAC
>CALULP010000016.1 GCA_944321495.1 uncultured Bacteroides sp.
ATAGCAGCCATTTGTATTAGACTGCAAAGTTGAAAAATCAAGTCCGTTTCATTTTAAAAAACCGCGTAATTGACTATATTTCAATAATTTCAAAGAACTAATTATCCACTTTTACGGGACAGTAGTGTCTTTCAACTTATCACATCACCTCATAACATAACATATCATTGACTCTACTTTTCATGTTCCTCCCTAAGAATCTATCGCTTACTTATTCAATATTTTCTTCATTTTCCCCTTTATATTATCATCAAATACATCTTTTACAGCATTTTTAAAAAAGTGTTTTAATCCACAGGCAGGGTCAGCAACAATATTAAGAGCCTGTTTAAGAGCATTGCTTTCGTCGTCAGTCTCTGTGAAAACTTCCAATAACATAGGTTTGTCTGTAATTTCAGAAGTAAGGAATCGATCTATTACAGAATTAAATTCCTCCTTATTACTTGCCACCAAATATTCATATCCAAGGTCTGTTGCATAATTCTTCACAAGCTGCCGTGATTTGTTTCCGTAATGTCCTGCAGCCGCAACATACCTATCCGCCTCTTCACCAAGGAAATAGCAAGGATGTCTGTAATTACGGAATTCATTCCCCTTACCGTTATTAATAAGCAATAGCCTTACGTTGTTACCAACATGGCGGTTTCCCACAACATTCATATCATAAAAGAAAGCCAAGTCACCAAACACACCAATAAATAACTTTTCCGGACGGACAAACGAGGCTCCTATCATAGCCGACATACCACCATCAATACCAAAACCACCTACGTTGCATTTTGCTTGTATACCAGCAGGCAACTTGAAAAAGTTCCATGAACGAAGACTATGGTATATGCCAAAATGCAATTCACACCCTGCGGGTAATCTTTCAACCATGTGCTGTGCCATCCAAATATTGCTGAATGGAAGTTCTGGCAGTTTGTCTTTCAACATTTCCACTTCTTCCGACATGGCATCAAAGCATTCCGTATGTTTTTCACCATCGACCGCATATTTTTCAAAAAACACTTCTTCTGGCATCATGAACACCCTACGGAGATTGCCGAAAGTGTCACGGAGCTTACCATCCGGACTCACACGCCAAGTATGCCTTGCTTTAACCGTAAATGTATTACCGGACACTTCCCCTATATGTATACATAAATCAGCTTTCCCATAAGACGGATGCCTATGACGTTGACCACATGCCAATTGATAATGTACTTCGTACTTTCCCCGGTAACCACTTGTATGGTCACAAAGCACAACAGCATTATACGTAGCACAAAACCGGTCGACAGCATCTGTCAACCGATCTGAGAAATTGGCATGAGCTCCGACAAATACTATTATTCTATTCTCTTTAGGTATTGCCGGCAACTGTTCTTCAAAAGCGGTATGCCTAAATATAGCATTAACGTGTGGTATCTCTCTTACACTAAAATTGTGGCTATACCTTGTGTACAAATTGATGTGCGCGGGACCACCTCCATTAAGTTTCAAAGCGAGTATAGCCTTATTTGCTTCTATTTCACACATACGCTCGTCCTCTTTCCCCCTCACCATAGGAATTGTTACGCTTTCCATGGCGATATCATTGGGAATAGATCTACGGTCTATTTGCTGATCTATAAGATGTCCCACTTTGTGATTTCCACGTGTCGAGGTAATGGCAAGCACAGGAAGTTTTCTGTAATAAGCCTCTGTCAGTCCCGGCATATAATTACGCGAGGCTGTTGCACCCGTACAACTGAGAACAACCGGTTCACCGGTCTCGGCTGCCATACCACAAGCAAGGTAGGCAGCGCTACGTTCATCAACCGATGACCAAAGTTTAAACCACGGGTCGTTCTCTATGCTGACAACAAATGTCATATTCGTAGTACCCGGTGAAACGATCACGCGATGTATGCCGTGAGCTTTGAGCAAGGCAATGATGATTTGAACATTGCGTTCTGAAGTATAATAAAATTTAGATTCCATCAACTAAACATCTATCCATTATGAATGTTTCTCATTTCCATCTCGCATTGATTGTCTTTCCTTCATTGCAAACCAAAATCTGCCCATTCAGACAGTTTGATATATCCGACAACAGAAAACAGGCAATCTCCGCAACTTCTTCAGGAAGATAATACCTGCCTGTTATGTTACCTGCGTACGTCAAATCGCCATCATCTCTCTTGCCTACCATATCTGAGATTGTGACACCCGGCGCAATGGCATTTACACGGTAACCCTCATTTACATAACGGTATGCCAATCCCTGAAGCAAACTGTTCAAAGCCGCTTTTGTTAAGCCATACGGACGTTCATCAACGGTCATGCCTGTTTCAGATGAAGTAAAAAGAATATTTTTAATGCCTTCCAGTCCATTCACTTTGCATTTCCTGATGAATGCTTGTGCCAAAAAGAATCCTCCTTTCAGATTCGTATTGAACTGTAAATCAAACTGAGCAGGCGAAACTGCCAGAAAGCCTTTCTCATGCAAGGAAATTCCGGCATTGTTGACCAAGCAATTTACTCCTCCGAGCATTTTATCTGCTTCATCCATGAATGACGCAAACGCTCCTGTATCCTGGACATCCAATTGCAAGAACTTACAACCGATACGTTCTGCGCTCTCACGCAAGGTTTTCACATCGCGCCCCGCAATCAATACCTGCGCCCCTTCTTCTTTAAATTTCTTTGCCATGGCATAACCAAGCCCACGTCCTCCGCCCGTCACGATAATGCGTTTCCCTTTTAATTTTCCAGACGGTTCCATATAATGAATGTCGGCCGTAACCGTTATGCCCAGCCATTTGCGAAGGAATTTTCTTAACATTTTCTTCAAAGTTTTTTTCTTACCCATGCCCTTAGTTTACGGAAAAAATTACGTGGTAAAGCTATCAGCCTCAAACAAGATACAACAACGGCAGCAGTCAACTTATCAGGCAATCGTTCACCTTGTTTTTGGGCAAAATCCACATTATCTTGTGCAAAAGAATCCGATTTATATAAAAAGACCTGTTTACACTTGTACTTAAATGAACGCCGTTTCCATTGTTTCAAATCAAAAACCCCGCTAAATTTCTGTAGGGCTCCGGCCGACTCCAAAGCCATCATTGTCCGCAAACATTTTGAACAACGACTACAATTCTTTGCTTCAACGTGTTTATTGGATGAATTAACGCATACATTAAGATACTTTTGCGCCAAAGCAAGATCAACAATCCTGGCCGTTTTTTCCGTTCGCGAATATTGAGCTCCATCACAAAGGATATCCAAACCGTTGGGTGACAATAACGGCATAATTATCGGATCGGATATTTCAGCCATGTCAACATGATGCGTTGTAAAATCCAGTTTCGCCAACTCCCTATAAGTAACGGCATTACTTATATAATAACGTTTCAACATTTTCTGAAAAACCAACACACTGGTAATACGGCAAAGCACACCTGCGTCATACTCCCACTTTGGAAGATAAAAATCAAACAGGTTAGTATTCATCATTATTGCACCCACACCGATCTCCTTTGCAAATTCTTTTGTTATGCAAAACCTATTGTTTGCGCGCAGCCATGTGTTACGTTCTTTTACATTCCCATATTGTCCGACATGGAAGAAAAACAACGTATCTATTTTGTAATCAGAATCTTTTGTATTGAAAAAGTTATCTGTAAGGGTGGAAAACGAATCGATACCACCCGAGAATCCCGTACCGATGTGCAAATGATCCACTTTGGCCGCATCTGCAAAGCCTTGCACGGTTACAGATACGTCACAAAACGAAGGATCGTATGCTTTCATCAATCCTTGCACATAATAGTTAATATTATGCCATATCTTTTTAGACACGTTTCCACAAATATCAATGTCTTCACCATAATACATAGCCGGATAAAGCATTGCGACAAGAAACGAATCATAAACATCCGCTGTAAGCCAGCATCCAAACTCCGTATCAACACTGAACCAAAACGACTTTACATCTGTAAAGTCCGCTTCCAGATCACAAATGATGCGGCTTTGAGACTTTCCATATTCAAACGGAACATCATGTTCCAAACGCAAATTACTTAGTCTTATCATCCCTGATTACCTGTAAGATATTTATCACTACGTTCTTCGAGGCTAAAAATACAGAGAATTATTGTATGTCGGATAAGTTTTAGCAAGAATTTACCAAGGAACAGAGAAATAACAGTCCAATAGTATATATTAGCTTAAAAAAACGTAACTTTGGGCAGGAGAATAGGCAACCCATCAACACACATTGATACATAGGACATTATGGAACTCACCATCAAGCAACGCATAGAAGCCCTGCGCGCCGCCATGAAAAGGAGGGGCGTGCAAGCATTTATCATTCCCAGCACCGACCCGCACATCAGCGAATATGTAGCACCCCACTGGCAAACGCGCGAATGGATTTCCGGCTTTACCGGTTCGGCAGGCACCGTGGTCATCACCACGGACAAAGCGGGGTTGTGGACCGACTCGCGCTATTTCCTGCAAGCTGCCGCCCAACTGGAAGGCAGCGGCATCGACCTCTACAAGGAGATGCTGCCCGAAACGCCCGACATTCCCGAGTTCCTGGCCACCACGCTGCAGGCGGGCGATGCGGTGGGCATCGAGGGCGAGGTGTTTTCCCTGGAAGAGGCACGTACGTTGCAACGCTCCTTAGAGGCCAGCGGCATCCGCCTGTTGGCGGCAGACGGCCTGACGGACGAGGTATGGGCCGACCGCCCACCCATGCCCCAGGCGCCGGCTTTCGCCTACCCGACGGAGTATGCAGGGAAATGCAGCCGGGACAAGCTGGCACAAGTGTGCCAAGAATTACAAGAAGCGGGCGTAAAAGCCCTGCTGGTCACCGCCCTCGACGAGATTGCCTGGACGCTGAACCTGCGCGGCAGCGATGTGCACTGCAACCCGGTGGTAGTAAGCTACCTGGTGATAGAGGAAACGGGAGCACACCTCTTTATCAGTCCGGACAAACTGGACGAGGCTACCACCCGGCACTTGCAGGAAGCCGGGGTAACCCTGCACGGCTACGGGGAAATAGGCCGGTATTTACAAGAATCGGTGCCGGAAAGTCTCTGGCTCGACCCCCAAAAGACAAACTACGCCGTATGCACCCGCGTGCGGCCGACGTGCCGCATACGGGAAGCGGCCTCGCCCATCGCCCTGATGAAAGCCGTGCGCAACGAGCGGGAAATAGAAGGCATCCACGCTGCCATGCAGCGCGACGGGGTGGCATTGGTGCGCTTCCTGATGTGGCTGGAGCAGGCCGTTCCACAAGGCGGGGAAACCGAGATGAGCGTTGACCGCAAGCTGCACGAACTACGCGCCGCACAGCCGCTGTACATGGGCGAAAGTTTCGACACCATTGCCGGGTATGGCGCACACGGTGCCATCGTGCACTACGAAGCCACCCCGGAAACCGACATCCCCCTGCGGCCGGAGGGTTTCCTGCTGCTCGACTCGGGCGCACAGTATCTGGACGGCACCACGGACATCACCCGCACCATTGCCCTCGGCCCGCTGACCGAGCAGGAAAAACTGGACTACACCTTGATTCTGAAAGGGCATATTGCCTTAGCCACCGCCGTATTTCCCGAAGGAACGCGCGGCGCCCAACTCGACGTGCTGGCACGCATGCCCTTGTGGCAACACCATGCCAACTACCTGCACGGCACGGGACACGGCGTGGGGCACTTCCTCAACGTGCACGAGGGGCCGCAGAGCATCCGCATGAACGAAAACCCCGTTGCCCTGCTGCCGGGCATGGTCACCAGCAACGAGCCGGGCATCTACCGCGCAAGCAGCCACGGCGTGCGCACCGAGAACCTGCTGCTCACGGTGCCTGCCGGCGAAGGCATGTTCGGCCGCTACCTCCGCTTCGAGACGCTCACCCTCTGCCCCATCTGCACGCGCGGCATTCTCAAAGACATGCTGACCCGCGAAGAAACCGGCTGGCTGAACAACTACCACCGGCAGGTGTACGAGCGCCTCGCCCCCAGCCTCAACAACGATGAACGGTGCTGGCTGGCACAGGCTACGCAGCCGGTTTGAGACTGGATTTCGCACATCAAGTTTTTGTGATGCCACTAAAAATACCGACATGAGTGATTTTGATAAATATATCCGGCAAAGTGAACCAGATAGTCGTGAAAAGGCACAAGCTTGGCAAACAGCCATCGGCTTGCAGGATGTAGACGGCCTTAAGCCTTCGGAATACCTGCTCCAAACGGCAGGAAGACACATTGAAGGCGATATTACCATTGACGAAGTAAAGCATCTACTGGACAGTTATTATCAATCAAAAACGATAAGAGAAAATATTGAAAATGACAGGACCGAAGAGGCAGACAAAGTATCTGCAAGAATTACTGAAATGCTGTCTGAAAAATCGTTTTCCTTTACTCCCGATTATTTGATTCTTATCCATAAGCGATTGTTTGAAGGTCTGTACAAATTTGCCGGGAAATTGCGGGATTACGACATAACCAAAAAAGAATGGGTATTGAACGGAGCCTCCGTATTATATTCCAACCACGAATTAATACGCCAGACACTCGACCATGATTTTAACCAAGAGAAAACCGTTGACTACCCGTCACTGAATGCCAGTCAAGCGCTAAAACACTTATGCAAATTTGTTTCAGATATCTGGCAAGTGCATCCATTCGGAGAAGGAAACACGCGTACAACGGCAGAATTCACCATGAAATATCTCCGGACATTCGGATTTGAATTCGACAATAATGTATTCCAAAAACACTCTTGGTATTTTAAAAACGCTTTAGTCAGAGCGAATTACAACAACTACTCCAAAGGAATTTCCGCTACGACTGCTTTTCTCGAACTGTTTTTCAAGAATCTGCTGTTCGGAGAAAAGAACGAATTACATAATCGGACATTACATATTGAAGCCTCCCAAAGTGCCACAGATGACAATTCAAAGTGCCATAATGGCACTTTGAATTGCACTTTGGATGAGATTGCTCTTTTGAAATTTTTGAAAGACCACCCGGAAGCAACCCAAACCGAAATTGCAGCACATATTGGCAAATCACCACGTACCATCAAACGCATGACTCCTTCCTTAATAGAACGAGGGTTACTGGAACGGGAAAATGGAAAGAGGAACGGTAGGTGGATTGTAAAAAACACAGCACCCATTCTTTGATTTTTCAATATAAGACGACAATAACATGGCACTCATCAAATCAGTAAGGGGATTTACCCCGGAATTCGGAGAGAATTGTTTTCTGGCAGACAATGCCACAGTGATAGGCGACGTAAAAATGGGACGCGACTGCAGCGTATGGTTCAACACCGTGCTGCGGGGCGACGTCAACTCCATCCGCATAGGCAACGGCGTCAACATTCAGGACGGCAGCGTGCTGCACACACTCTACGAGAAGTCCGTCATTGAGATAGGCGACCATGTGTCCATCGGGCACAACGTCACCATCCACGGGGCAACCGTCAAAGATTATGCCCTCATCGGCATGGGCGCCACCGTGCTCGACCATGCCGTAGTGGGCGAAGGCGCCATCGTGGCAGCCGGCGCCCTGGTGCTGAGCCACACGGTCATCGAGCCGGGCACCGTGTGGGCAGGCGTTCCCGCCAAGTTCGTCAAGAAAGTAGACCCCGAACAGGCCAAAGAGCTGAACCAGAAGATTGCGCACAACTACCTGATGTATTCGGAGTGGTACAAGTAAAAAAAGGGGGGAAATCTCCCAAACGCACAGCCTTTCGGCGCGTTTGGGAGATTTCTTATATTGGGCGTAATTCTACTGTCAGCCCCATCGCAGAGGCTATTTTATAAAGAGTGGCTACGGTCGGCACCGTCAATCCTCGTTCTATCCTTGATATATACCCCTTATCCGCACCTATACGATTTGCAAGTTCCGCTTGCGTAAGATGTGCGTTTTTGCGAGCCTCCAATAATATTTGGGCATTGTATTCCTCCCATGCCTTTTCACGGTTCTTTTCACGCTCCGGGGAGCCTTCTTTCCCTAAGCCTTCATCCAGCCATGAATCCAAATCATAGATGTCCTTACCGATTTCCCTTAGTTCCATAATATTCCTCCTTTAATTTTATAGCCTTTTTTATTTCATTGTCAGGTGTCTTTTGCGTTTTCTTCCTAAAAGCGTTAAAGAGAACAACCACAGTATCACCATCATATATGAAAAAGATACGAGATTCATTATTCCCATAGTTCACACGGAACTCATAAACTCCATCCCGTATGAACTTTATAAAATGTCTTGGCATCCTGTCTTCTACTTTGAACAAGTCCAGTGCACGGCGAATCTTGTTTATCTCGTCTGCTGACAACTTATTTATGAAGTCACTGAAATAATTCTTGTATGCGATTATCTTTCTCATGATGCAAAGATACAAAAAGTTATATAGCAATACAACTTTATTGGCCATTTCCATGTAAACTTTTGCACAGATTATTCTTGTTCCCGCCCCATGAACTCGTTTTTTTATCGTACTTTTGCAAAGTACTCTGGCCAAAAGCCATTTCAAACAAGAAAACATGAATCCGGACATACCCAGACAACAGGTCATCGTGTCGCTGACATCATTTCCGGCAGCAATACCCTACGCCGCACAAGCTATCCGGTCCATCCTGAAAGGCTCCGTATTGCCCAACAAGGTGGTGCTTTACTTGGATACGCAAAAATTCCCGGAAAAGACGTTACCAGCAGAACTTGAAGCCATCAAAAGGGAAAGCCCTATTTTTGATGTAAGATTTGATGCAGCAGAAATACGGTCATACAAGAAATTAATTCCTGCACTAAGAGATTTTCCCAATGACATCATAGTAACAATTGATGATGATATTGCCTATCACAAAAACATGTTGAAAGACCTGTTACTGTTGCACGAACAGATGCCCAACGCCATCTTGGCACATCGCGCCAAACATGTCAAGCCCGGGAAACCTTATCGACAATGGAGCAAATATAGGTGGTATCACTTCCTATCGAAGAAAATCCACTCAGGCTTTACCATTTTACAAACCGGTGTGGCAGGTGTATTATACCCCCCTCATTCTTTAAAACAAGAAATGCTTAATGAAAACCTGTTCACCCGGATAGCCCCCACTACGGACGACATCTGGTTTTGGGCAGCAGCGGTAGCCAACGGCACCCCGGTGATTCCTGTACCTTTCGGGCATAACAAGCCCCGGGGATTGGGCAAGCCCCGCCAGTTGTCGCTGAAAACCACCAACTTCAAGTCGGGCACAGACAAGAACGCCGCCGCACTGGAGGCCATCGTCCGGGAGTTTCCCATCGTGGGCGAGCGGATAGGGTACACGAAGTGAAGAAAAACATTGTTTATCATGAATTACTATTTAGCCAGAGACTACAAAGCCAAAAACATCCATACCGCGGGAAGCAAGGCACGCAGGGACATCGAGCAAATCATGGAGGGCATGGGCTTCCGCCCAGCAGGCAGCCGGCCGACCGTAAGCAAAAGCCGGTTGCTCCACTTCATACGCACGATTGCCATTGCCATACGCGTTCCGGGAAAACTGCGCAGGGGCGACGTGCTTGTGATGCAATATCCCACCAAATATTACTCCCTGCTTTGCCGACTGGCACATCGGCGCGGGGCACAGGTCGTTTCGTTCGTGCACGACTTGGGGTGCTTCCGCCAGAAGTACAACTCGGAGAAAAAAGAGATGCGTCTGCTGAACCGGTCCGATGCCTTGATAGGCTGCAACCCCACCGTATGCCGATGGATGGCCGACAAAGGTTTCGTGGGGCACAGCGGGAAAAAAGTATTAGTGCCCCTCCACACCTTTGATTTCCTATCAGGCTCCGCCAGCCCGGACAGGAAAAGTACGTGGCCATTGCGCAAGGTAGTGTATGCTGGACAGCTTGCCCGGCGGAAAAACAAATTTCTGTACGACCTTGGCCGCTATGCAGACGGATATACTGTCAATGTGTATGGGAAAGGATTCGATGCATCGCAAGCAGCAAACCCGGAGAAATTCGAGACAAAAGGCTTCATGCTCCCCGATGAGTTAATACGCCGCGCAGAAGGGGATTTCGGTCTCGTCTGGGACGGGGAATCATTGGATTGTTGCAGCGGGGACTGGGGCGGGTATCTTATCCTCAACACGCCCCACAAAGTCTCGCTCTACATCCGTTGCGGACTGCCCCTTATCATCTGGCGCAAGGCAGCCATGGCCGCATTTGTCGAGGAAAACGGCATCGGCATCGGCATCGACTCGCTGCGCGACATCAGCAACATCTATGCGCATTTGACACAAGAAGAATACCACCGCTTGTGTGACAACGTGCAGCGTGTAAACAGGCAGATGGCCGGGGGGCAATACTTCCGCAGGGCAGTATCGGAAGCCGTATCACGCATAGACGGACAGTGAGCAGACGAGGAAATCCACGGCCCTCTGCCGTTCGCCATCCAATATGCCATTGACCGATGTCCAGTCTATGGCGTTTTCGTACAAGTCCGCGCGATATTCGGAAGCAGAACCTATCAGCCTGCCTGCAAGGTTAAACGTATCCAGCAAGGAGTGGAACCTATCCATTCCTCTTTTCTTGTTCCCGAAAGCAATGAATTCCTTATTGAATATAATTGAGAATACCGAGCCATGGAAACTGTCGGTAAAGACATAGCGGGCGTTGTGAAAGGCTTGCAGCCATTCCTCCACAGGAGGCACCATCCGGTCTTCCGGCTTGTCGTACCACCGGCGGCTTTTCCGCTTTACCGTAAAGGGCTTTACGCCCAAGTCCGAAGAGATTTTCCGGATAAGGCTGCGTTTTTCTTTCGTCATGTCCAGAATGTAATAAAACAACCCGCCTTGGGTTTCCTCTCTGCCGTATGAAGCGGAGATACCTATATAGTCATCTTTACACAACAGCATCGTGGGGTCCAGCGTCTGCACCGGGGCGGTCTTGCAGGTCCACTTATACACGTCGTTCATAAGGGTGAGCGCACTGTTTTCCCGCACAGACACCCGGTCGAATTGCCGGATATATGCCCCGCACTTCTGTATCTGTTCGGGCGTATATTCAGCCGCATCCGTACCCAGCGAGGCCGAAAAGGCGATTTTCCGAATGCCTTTGCCGGCTGTCCGGCTGTCCACAAAATCAAGATAGTACGTATAAAGGTCGGGATAGGCGTAGCATGCCCGCCACACTTGGTCGGAACCCACAATAATTGCACCGAAGGCCGAAAAATCATGCTTCAGAAAATCCCTCTTATTATAAAACGGCGCCGTAAGACGGATATGTTGGTCGATGAACTGGCGGATATGCCGCTTTGCCTTCGGAGTGCCGGGCTTGACGATTCTTTTCAAGAACGATATGTCATATTTTTTCCACAGCAATGCCCTTTTCAGGTTGATTGTTTCCACCTCATGCCCCATTCCACGCAACACAGTTTGCAAAGCGTAGTTCTGAACGATGCCCCCATAATTGATTTGGAGCGGAAGAGTAAGTATTGCAATTCTCATGTCAATTGTTCTTTAGCAAATCGCATCTATTTTTGCACCGCAAAAATAACAAATCATTCAGATAAAGCAATCATATCAGATGCAATTAACGCGTGTCCCTACATTTCCCGGTGCGGCATGCCATCGAAAAAAGTAATCGCCGCCACGCAAAATCATAGCGCCCCGTCACTACCAACATAGCACCGAACCGCCAGCGAGCAAGCTAACAACCTGCATAAAGTTTGCTTGTATGGAAACTATTCTGTGACTTTGCAAAGTCATAATATAAGCCCCAATGAGCGGACGAAAAATTAAAATATGAATCCGGCAAAGATGAAATTAACCCCGCTTAGCGAATTGGTGGATGATGTATGGGGACCTATAGGTACTCCAGAGCGTGATGCAATGGAAGCACAACTCAAAGAAGATTTGCAAGCTTACTATATTGGAGAAGCTATCAAGGCGGAACGCCTCAAACAGAACCTCACACAAGAGGAGTTAGGAGCCAAAGTAGGTGTAAAGAAATTAGGCATAGACGGAAAGGTTGCCTTGTAGTAATCAGCTGAATGAGACAGCTGATTTAAATGTTTACGCCCGCTTCATCATTCATCGGTTTTGAGGATGGGCACTGCCCCCACTTCACTGCCAAACAGGTTTAACACCTGGTTTACTTTGTCCAACCGGAGCGTCTGCTTGCCTTGCTCCAATTCCCGCACAAAGCGCAACCCGACACCCGACTTCTCGGAAAGTTCGACTTGCGTCAAGCCATATTGCTTGCGCATAGCCTTTATGTATTTGGATAGCCTTGTCTGTTCCATAAAATATACCCTTTCAGGTGCAAATATACAACATTATTCCGATATTGCACCCTATAAGGTATAAAACAGCAAGAAAAGCAAGAGAATATACCTATTAGGGTATATTTGGACGGGAATCAGTATCTTCTATATCATTTAGGTCGTACTGGTCGAAGTAACTGAAATCGCGCAAGTCATTCACGCGGGCACGACCGCGGGCACGCTTGCCCAAGAACTCTTCGTAGGACTTCACGGCATAGTGGTTAATGCGAATGACGTCGTGCTGAGGCACGCGGTCGCGGAAACCTTTGGTCAACGGAACGCCGTGGGAATCGGCAGAACGGCCGGACATGCGGGCTGCCTCGTGGCAGCCCACCATGGAGCAGACGCGCCGCGGGTCGACAATGCTTTTCACATGCCTGTTCAAGCGGTGCCCGGGCAAGGAATGCCGCCTGAACCGATCCATCACGCCGCCCGGCTCCTGCTTCTTCGCCCCGCCGCTGCCATAGACCAGCCAGTTGATTTCGACCGATGAGAACTTCTCCATGCGGCGCAGGAAATCGGGTATCGAGCGGTCTTTTATGGGCACGATGAACTCGTCCAGGTCGATGACCGCCAGCCAACGGGTTTCCAGCCGGTGACGGTTGAAGCAATCGTCATAGATGGTCAGCTGCTGTTTCCTGCCCGTCCAATAACAGTAGTCCACCAGCCCCGACTCGACGTAAGGGGCAAGCACTTCTTTCGTATTGTCCGTGCTTTCGTTATCGTAGATGTAAAACTTCTCGACTCCCTGCTTGCGGTGCCACTCTATCCACTCCTTGAAGTAAGGGCCTTCGTTCTTCGCCATGGCACAGACCGCCAGGTAATATTGCGGCTTTGTATGGTCGCGCTTCAGCCTGTATTTCAATTTCAAGGCTTTGACAAGTCCGTAGCGTAAGAGCCCGCGCCACCTGTTTCGTGCCATTTTATAGGGGATTACCCCTGCTATGATTTCTGCAAGAACCTTGTTCATAAAGATAACAAATTTACAATTCGAAGCTCGACTTTCCGGGCAAGATATGCTCGAAAGCGTTGCGGATATTCTCCATCACCTGCGCATAATTACGAATATGCACATTGTCGTTCAGGCAAACCAACGAGTAAGATTGCCCGCAAATAGCCCGCGCCGCCTGTTTGGGACGAATCATAAGCGGGAACATCTTGGTGTCGCGGTACGTATTGTATGGCTCGAAATTTCCCCGGCAGATCTGCCAGGTGCGGAAAAGCTCCGGCGTGTAGTCCGTCAAGGCACGGAAGCGGTTGGCCGAAGTCGCGGTCAGCTCTTCCCCCGCCACCTGCCACACCTCCTCGAACGTGGTCTTCAAGTAGGGTTGCGCATTGTGGGGAGTCCGCAACGTGATGAATTTGCCGTAGGGCTTCAGCAGATAGTTCCACCGGGCTTTTGAGCCGTAGCTCTTATCGAACCATTTGTCGTGGAAACGCTCCATCACTTCCTTTTTGTCGAAATGCCGGTTGATGATTTTCAGGTTGTTCTTAATTCGCTTGTACCACTGAGACCAGGAAGGGTTATACTGGAAAACTGCAATATCGCAGGGCAAACCGTTTTTGAAGAAACGCTCCTGCGTGAGGACATTTGTGATATAGAAATCGTCGTTGAAGTAGACAAAATGCTCTGCCAGACCGGGGATTTTATGCAGATAGCGTTCAATGACCACCGAATTATAGGTCGGCAAGAATTGCTCCGGGATATAGTCCCTGTGATTCACCAGATGAATCTTCGGATGGCTTTCATCCAGCCATGCCGGTTTCTGCCCGCTGGTGACAAAATGGATTTTGCGCACCCAAGGCGCAAACTTCTCCACGCCACGGAACCAGTATTTCAGGAAACCGTAATCGCGGAAGCGGGCTTCGGAAACCCCGTTCTTCGTGTTCTCCTTGTTACCGGAGTACTTCGCAAAGTCTGCCTGCCACTTCGGGTCGTTCATGTCGACCCATGTAATTACAAAATCTATATCCATACTAAAAATAAGCACTTCTTACTACTACCAATCCACCTCCCGGCTGAACCTAACCACCCAACACCTCACCATGTTTGAACCGTTTATGCGTCCACAAGTATAACTCGGGCTGCCGCAAGATGGTCTGCTCCAGACGTTGGAAATAAAGGGCTGTCAGTTCAAAATCGGGCAAGGATGAGGGATTCTCATGGAGAGGGACAAATTCTGCCTCGTAATGCCCACGTCTGACTCTTTTTACATCCAGGTAAAAGGCTTCAAAACCATAATGCTTCACAATCTTTTCCGTCCCCGTCAGCACAGGAGTCTTATGATGCAGGAAAGGCAAAAAGTGACGGGATTCCCTTTTCCGGGGCGATTGGTCGGCAATGAAGCCGATGACACAGATTTTTCCGGAACCTATCCACTCCGTAATGCAACGCGCCGTCTTATGCATATCCACACAGACAGCCCCCATGCGTTCACGGATGTGCAGCATCAGGCGATCAATGTTCTTGTTGCGCAACTTACGGTAAATCTGCGCGCCCCACATACGCTTATCCAGCCACAAGGGCATGGAGGACACCCACTCCCAATTACCGTAATGCCCCAGATATACTGCTACGGATTTCCCCTGCTTCACCCAGGCATTTACCGCCTCAACGTTTTTGAATGCCATCCGCCGGCGAATTTCTTTCGGAGATATCGTCGCCAGCTTGCAGCTTTCAAAAATCATGTCCATGAAAAAACGGTAGAAATTCTTCTCAATCCGCCTGATTTCCTTCGGGGCTTTCCCCGGGAAAGACCCGACCAGATTTTGCCGCACAACCTTCCGCCGGTAACGGACAACGTAATACAGCAGGTAATACATGCCGTCCGACAGGATATACATTACCCGGAAAGGAATGTACGACAACAGCTTTAGGGAAAAACGAAGCAACGGGTAAATCATAATGCCTGGATTGCTCTTCTTATCCGTGCCAATGTTTCCTCCTTGCCAATCAGTTCGGTGATGTCAAACATGTGGGGGCCTTTGCACTC
This sequence comes from uncultured Bacteroides sp., assembly GCA_944321495.1. GTDB lineage: Bacteria > Bacteroidota > Bacteroidia > Bacteroidales > Bacteroidaceae > Bacteroides. The sequence goes on from CALULP010000016.1 coordinate 15,289, forward strand.
ACCTACCACCGCCAGGCGGAAAGCGTTCATCACATTGCCCATGTGGTAGCCTTTCTCCGTAATCCAGCCTATCACAATGTCCTCGCAAGGTTTGGAGGAGAAATCGCCAATGCCCTGCAAAAGCGCCGACAGCTCCTCCATAATTCGCGGCGTGTCTTCCGACCAGCGTTTTTTCACATCCTTCTCGGCATACGTGGTAGGCGCCACGAAGAAGAACCGGGCTTGTTCCCAAAGTTCCTTTACGAAGTTTACGCGCCCTTTCACCAGCGAAACCACCCGGGTAAGGTAAGCATCGCTGTAAGCAGAAGCATCGACCCCTTGCGCCTCCAATACCGGCCTGAACAACCCGGCTATCTCGGCATCAGGCTTGTGCAGGATGTATTCGTGGTTGAACCAGATGCCTTTCTTATAATCGAACTTGGCACCCGCCTTGCTGCAGTGCTCCAGGCTGAACAAGCGTACCAGCTCGTCCATCGACATCAGTTCCTGGTCGTTGCCCGGATTCCATCCCAACAAAGCCAGGAAGTTGATGACCGCCTCAGGCAGATAGCCGGCCTCGCGATAACCGGAAGATACTTCACCCGTCTTAGGGTCGTGCCACTCCAAGGGGAATACAGGGAAGCCCAGACGGTCCCCGTCGCGTTTGCTCAGTTTGCCGTTGCCCTCGGGTTTCAAGAGCAGGGGCAAGTGTGCAAAGGCAGGCATCGTGTCCTCCCAGCCGAAGGCACGGTACAACAACACGTGCAACGGTGCAGAAGGCAACCATTCCTCGCCACGGATCACGTGGGAAACCTCCATCAAATGGTCGTCCACAATATTGGCCAAATGGTAAGTGGGAAGTTCGTCGGCCGACTTGTAAAGCACCTTGTCATCAAGAATGGAAGAATTGATAACGACATCTCCCCGAATCAGGTCGTGCACATGCACATCTTCGTTGGGCTCAATCTTGAAGCGCACCACATATTGTCTGCCCGCTGCAATCCATGCGTCGACCTCTTCCTTGGGCAGGGTCAGCGAATTGCGCATCTGCATACGGGTGGAGGCATCATACTGGAAATTGGGCACTTCCTTACGCTTGGCATCCAGCTCTTCCGGCGTATCAAAGGCGATGTAAGCCTTTCCGGCATCCAACAGCACTTTCACGTATTTCTTATAGATGTCCCGACGCTCCGACTGGCGGTAAGGACCATGTTCTCCCCCGAAGCTTACACCTTCGTCAAACTTGATGCCCAGCCATTTGAAAGACTCCAGAATATAGTCCTCTGCACCCGGCACAAAGCGGTTGCTATCCGTATCTTCTATACGGAAAATCAAGTCGCCGCCATGCTGGCGGGCAAAGAGATAATTATACAAAGCGGTGCGTACGCCACCAATATGCAAAGGCCCTGTGGGACTGGGCGCAAAACGGACTCTCACTCGTCTATCTGTCATAATCCTACCATTTATTTATGAAACCGGGCAGCAAAATTACTCCTTTTTTTCCACACTAAGGTTTTTTTTCGTACTTTTCGCCCAAAAATAGAGGAATATATCATGGATTTCAATAAAAAAGGAAAGGGATTCTATAAAGATTTGCTATATAAGGCACTAATTTTTGTCGCCACGGCAGGGGTGATTGTTTACTTTTTGCCACGCGACGGCAAGTTCAACTACCAATTCGACATCGACAAGCCGTGGAGATACGGACAACTGATAGCCACCTTCGACTTTCCCATCTACAAAAGCGACGAAGTGGTGAAACGGGAGCAGGACAGCATCTTGTCCCGCTTCCAACCCTACTATACGCTGAACCCCGAAATAGGACGCGAAGCCCTCAAAAAACTACGCGAAGACTACCAAGGACGCTTGAAAGGATTATTACCCTCATCCGGTTACCTGCAATATCTGGAAAGAAAAATATCAGACATATACAAGGCTGGCATCCTCTCCACGGAAGATTTGGACAGACTGCAACAAGACAGCACCCCCGGCATCATGATGATAGCCGACAAACTGGCAAACCCGCAAAGCACCGGCAAGCTGTTTTCGGTGAAAAACGCCTACCAAAGCATACTTCAAGAAGCCAACAGCCTGCATTACAATTCCTACGTCCTCAGGCAATGCTCCCTGAATGATTATCTCCAGCCCAACCTGACCTACGACCCGCAGCGTACCGAAGCTGCCCGCAAAGAGATACTGGACGACTATTCCTGGGCAAACGGCATGGTAGTGAGCGGACAGAAAATCATCGACCGGGGAGAAATCGTCACCCGCGACACCTACAACATTCTGGAAAGCCTCCGCAAAGAATCCATCGAACGGAGTGAATCCATCGGGCAGAAACGCATCATGCTGGCCGGACAGATATTGTACGTCGCCATCTTCATGCTGTGCTTCATGCTTTACCTGGACTTGTTCCGCAAAGACTACTACAACAAGAAGGGCAGCCTTTCCCTGCTGTTCGCCGTAGTCATGATTTACTGCATGGTCACCGCCCTGATGGTCACCAACAAGCTGTTCAGCGTGTACATGCTGCCCTACGCCATGCTGCCCATCATCATCCGCGTGTTCCTCGACTCGCGCACGGCATTCATTGCCCACGTCACCACCGTCCTCATCTGCTCCATCTGCCTGCAATACCCGTATGAATTCATCCTGCTGCAACTGGTGGCAGGCCTGGTGGCCATCTACAGCCTGCGGGAACTATCCCAACGCTCGCAACTGTTCCAGTCCGCCCTGCTGGTCATGCTGAGCTACGCCGTCATCTACTTCGCCTACGAACTGATAACGGAAAACGATCTGTCGAAAATCAACTGGGGCATGTACACCAACTTTGTCATCAACGGCATCCTGCTGCTTTTCACCTACCCGCTGATGTACATGGTGGAAAAAGTATTCGGCTTTACCTCCAACGTCACTTTGGTAGAGTTGTCCAACATCAACTCCCCGCTGCTCAGGCGCATGTCAGAAACCGTTCCGGGCACTTTCCAACACTCCATGCAGGTAGCCAACCTTGCCTCGGAAGCCGCCAACCGCATCGGTGCCAAGAGCCAGTTGGTACGTACCGGCGCCCTGTACCACGATATCGGGAAAATGGTCAACCCCGTATTCTTTACCGAGAATCAGCAGAGCGGTGTCAACCCGCATAAGAACCTCAGCTACGAACAAAGCGCCCAAGTGGTCATCAGCCACGTAACGGAGGGCTTGAAACTTGCCGAGAAAAACGACCTGCCCACCGTCATCAAAGACTTCATATCTACCCACCACGGCAAGGGGAAAACCAAATATTTCTACATCTCCTGGAAAAACGAACATCCGGACAAAGAGCCCAACGATGCCCTCTTTACCTACCCTGGGCCTAACCCTTTCACCAAAGAACAAGCCATCCTGATGATGGCAGACGCCGTAGAAGCCGCATCACGCAGCCTGCCTGAATATACAGAAGAAAGCATCGGCGCCCTGGTAGACAAAATCATCGACTCGCAAGTGGCAGACGGATTCTTCAAAGAATGCCCCATTACGTTCAAAGACATTGCCACCGTGAAAACCGTGTTCAAGGAAAAACTCAAAACCATGTACCACACGCGCATCAGCTACCCCGAACTGAAAAAAGACGAGAAGCCGGCCGAAGCTAACGCGCAGCCTCAGCCAACCGCTCCATAAGGTTACGGCAGCCATCCTCCAGCAAGTCTATGACATGCTCGAAGCCCTCGGCGCCGCCATAATAAGGGTCGGGCACATAGTCGTCATACGGATGCCGGGTGAAATATTCCGCCATGCGGTGTATCTTCCGCACAGCCTCTGGCGAAGGGGCAAGTTCCCGCAGGTCGTCCACATTGCGGTCATCCATGCCGATAATCACGTCGAAATCTTCGAAATCGTGCACCCGCACCGGACGGGAACGGTGCACCAACTCATACCCCCGGCGCGCCGCATGGGCACGCATCCGCGGGTCGGGCAACTCCCCTTGGTGGTAGGACAAGATGCCTGCCGAGTCTATCGCAAACCGGTTTTCCAGCCCGGCCTCCTCCACCAGTTTCTTCATCACCCCCTCGGCACACGACGAACGACAGATATTGCCAAGGCACACAAACAGAATTCTTATTCTTTTCATTATAATTGAGTACTTTTGACGAATAACTTATATTTTTCCTTATGAGCTACTGCGGGTCTACATCATAATACACGATGAGCGACTTGCAACGCTCGTCGGCCTGCATCTCCCGCTGCACCTGCACGAGCCACTGCTTGGCACGGGACAAGGATACCGTATTTTCTATCTTGACCACTATCTTGCGGATGAACAAGGTTTGCACACGTGCCACGGGAGGCTTGTCGGGACCTAACACGCGGTCTCCCAGACCAGCGCGCAGATGGTCTGCCATCACATGCGCCATAGTGTCGAGCAAAGCCTCGTCGCGGTGTTTCAGATAGACATATACCAGTCGGTAATAAGGCGGGTAACGGAACATCTGCCGCTCGGCAAGCTGCACGGAAGCCATGCCTTCGAAATCGTTGGCCATGACCTGGGCAATGATGGGGTGGTCCATGCTTTTCGTCTGGAGCACCACGCGCCCGCGTTTATCCTTGCGCCCTGCCCGCCCCGCCACTTGCGCCATAAGCTGGAAAGCGCGCTCGTAGGCACGGAAGTCGGGATAATTCAGCATAGTGTCCGCATTCAAGATGCCCACCACGTTCACGCGGTCAAAATCCAGTCCTTTGGATATCATCTGCGTACCAATAAGGATATCCGTGCGTCCTTGCTCAAAATCTGTCAAGATACGCTCGTATGCCGCCCGCGTACGCGTCGTGTCAAGGTCCATACGCGCTACCCGCGCTTCCGGGAACAACAGGCGGATGTCGTCTTCTATCTTTTCCGTACCAAAGCCGCGGCTGCGCAAGTCCGTACCGTCGCAGGCCGGACAACGCCGGGGCACAGGCATCGTATAACCGCAGTAATGACACGTCAGCTGGTTCAACCCTTTGTGATACGTAAGGCTGACATCGCAATTCCGGCACTTCGGAACCCACCCGCAGGTATGGCACTCGACCATGGGGGCAAATCCCCGCCTGTTCTGAAACAATATGGCCTGGGCATGCTGTTCCAATGCCTCACGCACGTATTGCAGAAGCACGGGTGAGAAAGGGCCATTCATCCGCTTTTTATGCTGAAGTTCCTTGATGTCGACCGGAATGATTTCGGGAAGTTGTATCTGCGTGTACCGCTCTTTCAGCTCTACCATGCCGTATTTGCCGGCCTCTGCATTGTACCAGCTTTCCAACGAAGGGGTTGCCGTGCCAAGTAAGGTTTTTGCCCCGCACAATGAAGCCAGCATGATTGCCGCATTACGGGCATGATAACGAGGTGCCGGGTCTTGCTGCTTGTATGTATTCTCATGTTCCTCATCCACAATGACCAGCCCCAGGCGGCGGAAAGGCAAAAACACCGAGGAGCGCACCCCCAATATGATGTCATAATCCTGTTCGGTCAATTGCTTTTGCCAGATTTCTACCCGCTCCGCATCCGGAAACTTAGAATGGTAGACGCCCAGGCGGGCACCGAATACCCGCCGCAGACGGGCTGTGATTTGCGTGGTCAAGGCAATCTCGGGCAACAGGTAAAGCACCTGCCTGCCCCGCCGGATAACCTCTGCTATCAGGCGGATGTAAATTTCAGTCTTGCCACTCGCCGTTACGCCATAAAGCAGGCAGACATTCTTTTGCCGGAAAGTTTCCAAGATACGGTCATACGCCCGTTGCTGGCTGTTATTCAGTGGATTCAGCGGCTGCAAGTCTGCCAAAGCCGTATTGTCCAACCGCCCGACCTCTTGCCTATATACCTCCAGGATGCCTTTCTCCACCAACCCGGTGAATACAGCCGGGGTTGCCGAGGCACGCCGCAACAGTTCGGCCTTTGCCACTTCACGCACGTTGCCCCCTCCCAAGCTGCCGGACAGCTCCAAGTATTTCATCAGCAAGTCCAACTGCTTGGGGGCACGCCGTTGCAGCTCATCAAAGAAAAAATGCAGCCGGCGTTCATTGCGGGCTGCCTCCGTAAGGCGGACGCGCACCTCGGTGCGGGGCTTGTAAGTGCGCCTCAATTCCTCCTTTACCACAATGGCGCCTTTGGCCAGCAATGATTTGACCACCGGAAGAACGTTTTTCACCCCTCCCGGTTTTTCCAGACGGGTAACAGATGTCTCGCCTTCAGCAGCCAACACGGACAGCACCTTTTCTTCACGTTCCGACAGGCGTTTCTCCGGCTCAAAATCCGGAGCACATGCCACCACCGTCTCACTTTCCAGTTTCAACCCCGAGGGAAGGGCTGCTTTATATACGTCCCCCCGCGTACAAAGGTAATAATCAGCCACCCATTCCCACAGTTTAAACTGGAGGGGCAGCAAAACAGGGCGCGAATCCAATACATCTGCCACATCCTTCACCTCATAACTCTCCGGTTTCCGGCAATGGATGTCCTGTACAATGCCTGTATAATATTTCTTCTTTCCGAAAGGTACTACCACACGGCATCCCACCTTCACATCGCCCGCCAGCGCCTCCGGCAAAGCATACGTGAAGCAACTGTTCAAAGGCAACGGCAGTATGACATCAATAAACCACTGCATTTATTCCCGCACTTGCCCTTCGCCTTCTATAAGCCATTTATACGTTGTGATTTCCTCCAGTCCCATAGGGCCACGGGCATGCAATTTCTGGGTACTGATGCCAATCTCTGCCCCCAAGCCAAACTGGGCGCCATCGGTAAACGAAGTCGGTGCATTGACATACACACAAGCCGCATCCACCTCTTTGCAAAAACGATTGGCACGCAGCTTGTTTTCCGTAATGATACACTCACTGTGGCCCGAGCCATACTGTGTGATATGTTCAATGGCATTCGGCAAAGATACTATGGCCTTTACCGCCATCTTGTAATCCTGGAACTCCCTGCCATAATCTTCATCAGTCGCTTCTGCCAGCAAAGTTTCCGGATAACCGCCGCACTTCAAGGCCATATAAGAAGCCGAATCGGCATAAATCACGACATTCTTTTCACTCAACGGAGCGCACAAGGCCGACAAGTCATCCAAACGGTTTACATCTACCAGCAGGCAATCGAGCGCATTGCATACGCTCACCCGTCTTGTCTTGGCATTCAGCACAATGGCGCGTCCCTTATCCAAGTCGGCATAACGGTCAAAATAAGCATGGCAGACTCCAGCCCCCGTCTCAATGACAGGAACCGTGGCATTGTTCCGCACAAAATCTATCAGCCCCCTTCCGCCACGCGGAATAATCAAGTCTACCCACCCGCGGGCATGCAGCAGGCAGTCGGCAGCTTCATGCCCCGCAGGCAGCAATTCCACGACATGCCGGTCTATGCCACAACGGTCCAACACCCCATGTATCACCTGCACAATCGCCCGGTTGGAATTCTCCGCATCACTCCCTCCTTTCAAGATACAGGCGCTTCCAGCCTTTATGCACAGGGCAAACACATCAAAACTGACATTAGGCCGCGCCTCATAAATAATGCCGATGACCCCGAAAGGAACGCTTACACGTTTGATGCGCAACCCGTTGGGCAAGGTCCGCCGCTTCAACGTCTTCCCCAAAGGAGAAGGCAGCGAAGCGACGTTGCGCAACCCGTCAGCAATTTCCTGCAAACGGGCCTCCGTCAGTTTCAAGCGGTCATACTTGGGATTTTCCGGATTCATCCGTGCCAAGTCCTTGCGGTTGGCATCCAAAATGAAAGCCGTCTGCCTCAGCGTTTCATCCGCCAAAGCATTCAACATCCCGTCCAGTTTTTTATGGGGAAATTTCAGCAGCGAGCGACTTGCCTCGCGCACTTCAGCAAAAGTAACATCCAGATTCATATCTATCAACTTTCTATATACAAATAGTCATAATGTACCACGGGCTTCCTGCCATGCTGTCCCATGTCTGCGCGGGCCTGTACCGATGTGCAGTTGGCTTTTCCCACACCTATCGGTTGCCCGTCCGGGCCGACAATCCGCACCAAGTCATCCTTCTCAAACTCGCCGTCCACAGCCGTAATGCCAATCGGCAAGACGCTGACCGCCTTGTCCGACTCGAGCAAAGACGCCGCCTGCCGGTTAATGTGCAATACCCCTTTGGCAAACCCTTCGCTATGGGCTATCCACTTCTTGATGCTGGAAGCAGGCGAAGGCGAAGGGACAAACCGGGTATAAGGAAATGGCAACGTCCCGCTCCCTCCCTCTTTCAACCGCAGTTCTTCTGCCCGTATGATTTCCGGAAGCACCTGTTCCCGCTTGCCGTTGGCTATAATGACCGTAATGCCTTCATCTGCCACTTTGCGGGCAATACTGGTCTTGGTCAGCATGCCTCCCCGCCCGAAACTGGAACGGGAAGTCTGTATAAATCCATCCAACGCCTGGTCACGCCCTATTTCCGGGATAACTGCCGATGAAGGGTCCGAAGGCGAACCGTTGTATATGCCGTCCACATTGGTCAACAGCAACAACATCTGGGCATTCATCATGGAAGCAATCAAGCCGGACAATTCATCGTTGTCGGTAAACATCAGCTCGCTCACCGAGACAGTATCATTTTCATTCACAATCGGAATCACGCCGTTCTCCAGCATCACGGTCATGCAATTCTTCTGGTTAAGATAATGCCTGCGGGTGCTGAAGCTCTCCTTCATGGTAAGCACCTGCCCCACAGCAATGCCGTGTTCACGAAACAGCTCGTAATACCGGTTTATCAGTTTCACCTGCCCCACGGCAGAAAACAATTGCCGCTGGTCCACACTGTCCAGTTTATGGCACGGGCACACTTCGTTGCGCCCCGCAGCCACCGCTCCCGAGGACACCAATATCACCTCCACCCCGTCTTTATGCAACGCCGCAATCTGGTCTACAAGAGCGGACATACGGGTCACGTCCAGCGTACCGTCCGGGCGCGTCAACACATTGCTGCCTACCTTGACAGTAATTCTGGAAAAAGAATATTTCATGCCTGACAATTATCAAAAAAAGAATCAATCGGCCGCACCGTCAGCATTTTCGCGTTCGCGTATCACTTCCATTGCAGCTTCAAAATCAATTTCATTCACTACAACCACCACGGAAATCGCACTCTCCGGCAGCGTATTGTTTACCAATAAGCCATTTTGAATAGAGGCAGTGATGCCCCGGTCTTTCAGCAGGCCTTTTACTAATTCGGCTTCCCACAACGAACCTTGAAAAACCTCGATGAGTTTGCTTTTGTCTTCTTTCATAATCCTGCAAATTTAATGGGTTAAACAATTATTGCCGATCTTTCTTCTGCAAAGATAAACAAACTATTTGCAATGCCAAAAAACAAAGCATCTTTTAGGCGCATGCCGCCCCCATACGGGGCAACCGGCTATAGCTCTATCTGTTCTACCTCTATCCGTTCGTTCAAGAAAGTAGATGCCGACTCGCAGAACTTCTCCTCCGCCTCGGTGGTATAATAACGGCACTGCCCGCCCCTCGTACAACGCATGTCCATCTCCGGATGGCGGCACAAGTAATCCTTCAGGCTTCCTGCCACCAGTTCGCCTTGCGCCACGATACGGATGCCCGGCGGCATATACTTCCGTATCTTGGGCAATAACAGCGGATAATGGGTACACCCCAGGATGACGGTATCTATCCGGGGGTCGGCACCAAGCAAATCATCAATATAGTGGCGCACAAAGTAATCAGCCCCCTCGCCTTGCGCCTCGTTGTTCTCGACCAAAGGCACCCACATCGGGCATGCCTGCCCCGTGACACGGATGTCCGGAAAAAGTTTATGTACCTCCAACGGATAAGATTCCGAACGGATAGTCCCTGCCGTAGCAAGCACGCCGATATGACGGCTCAATGTAATGTCGCCTATGCATTCCACCGTAGGGCGGATAACCCCCAACACCCGCCGCGCCGGGTCAAGGTGGGGCAAATCATTGGTCTGTATGCTGCGCAAAGCCTTTGCCGATGCCGTATTGCAAGCCAGGATGACAAGATGACATCCCATTTCAAAAAGCTTGGTTACCGCCTGCAACGTAAATTCATACACAATCTCGAACGAACGCGACCCGTAGGGCGTGCGCGCATTATCGCCCAGATACACATAGTCATATCCGGGCAATACCTCCCTGATTTTACTCAAAATAGTCAATCCGCCATAACCCGAATCAAACACGCCGATGGGTCCCGGGACAGTAGGAAACAGCTTTGCCATACACCTGGAGTTATAAAAGAACACTACCGCAAAGGTACGGAAAAAAATCAAAAAGGGGCTGTCCGGAATAAATCAGACAACCCCTCACCTTTGTTATGGAAGAAAAAAATGTATATGCCTTACTTGATACCCAACTGGGCTTTTACCTTTGCTGTCAGGTCAATGCTCTCAGAACCGATGTAAGCCAGCGGCGTACGTGACAAGTCAAAAATGTAAATCACGCCTTCAGCCTTGCCCACAGCCTGTACGGCAGTTTCCAACTTCTGGTAAATCGGCGCCAAAGCATCCTGCTGTGCTTTCTGCATGGCCTGGTAAGCCTCCTGTTGGAACTGTTGCTGGCGCTGATCCATATCCTGCAGTTCTTTCTGGCGTCTTTCAGCTATGTTCTTAGGCAGAGAGTCAGCCTGTGCCAGATATTCCTGGTATTTCTTGGTGAACTCATCTTGTGTCCGCTGCATTTCTTCCTGGTATTGTTTTGCCATGGCATCCAAGTCAGCCTGGGCTTTGGTAAACTCAGGCATCACCGTAATGATATCCTGAGAATTCATGTGTCCGAATTTCGTTTGTGCCATCACGCCCAGCGGAAGAGCCAGGATGGCTGCAAGTAGAAGTTTTTTAAGCATAATATTAAGTTTTTTGAATGATTATTCGTTAGCACGCTGCAAAGATAGTCAAACTGCGAGTATCGCCAAATAAGCAGCCTCTTTTTAACCTTTTGCAAGCAGTTGAACATCAGTTGGCATACCCCATGCGGGCAAGCACTTCGTCGCTGATGTCAATGGCTGGCGACGCGAAGATGATGCTGACAGCCGAAGCACGGTCCTGCACCAAGGCATATCCCCGCTGCGTGGCAATAGCCTTGACCGCATTGTATATGGCATCCTGGATAGGGCGCATCAAGTCGGCACGCTTCTTGGCAAGCTCGCCCTCCGGGCCAAAATACTTCAGCCGCAAGTCGGCAGCCTCCTTTTCTTTCGCAATGACGGCCTCCTCCTGCTTGCTGCGCTGGGCATCGGTATAAGTCGACACCTTCGACTGATAGGCTTTATACATGTTCTTCGCTTCCTCGCCCAGTTTTTCCACTTCCGCCTGCCACTTCTGGGAGTCCTGCTCCAACTGGTTCATACCGCTTTCGTAAGCAGGGATATTTTGCAGGATATACTCCATATCAATCAGCGCAAATTTCTGCGCACTGGCTGTCGCCGCACCGGCAAGCAGCAGGAACATCAGTAAAAGGTTCTTTTTCATAACAGCGTTTTTTATGCAAAGAAACGGGGAAAGGCTATCTATCCCCCATTTCTCAATTCCCATTTTTTCAATTTTCAATTCCCATCAGAACTCCTGTCCCAAGATGAAGTGGAACTGGCTGCCGCTGTACTGGCTGGAGCCACGTACATTGTCGAAACCATACGCCCAGTCAATACCCATCATACCAATCATCGGGAGGAAGATGCGCACGCCCACACCCGCCGAACGCTTCAGGTCGAAAGGATTGAAGTCGCCCACATCCTGCCAGGCATTACCGGCTTCCACAAAGGCAAGGGCGTAGATAGTGGTGCTGGTTTCCAACATAAGCGGGTAACGCAACTCCATAGCCAGGCGCGTATAGGCATAGCCCTCGTAACCGTAGGAAGACAGCGAGCCGTTCTCATAACCACGCAAAGCAATGGTTTCCGTAGCATAGCTGGAATAACCGGTCATACCGTCGCCACCCATCTCAAAGGTCCCGAAAGGCGAGCGTTTATACTTGTTGTAATGGCCCAGCAAACCAAATTCCACACGTCCCATCAGCACCGGCGTATGCTTTACGGTAAAGGGATCCATCAACGGGATGTACACCTTCGAACGGAATTTCCATTTATGGTATTCCACCCACTTGTGCATCCGGTTCATGTCGTCCTGGTTGTTGGTGTTGTACTTGCTGTAATCCACCCCGTCAAACAACGAATAGGGCGGTGTCAGCTGTGCCGACAACGAGAACTCCGAACCCTGGCGCGGATAAATAGGATTGTCGACAGAGCTGCGCGACAAGGTGAGGTTGATGCTGAAATCGTTGCAACTGCCGTCCGTCACCGGGAAATATTGCCAGTCGCTCAAGATGTAACGCTGGTAGGCCAGCTCGGCGGTAAACTGAAAATAGTCGTCCGGCCAGTTCAGACGCTTACCGAACATCACGGCAAAGCCGAACATCTGCACCGACTTGTCGGGGTCGTAATAGTTTTCGTAATTGATGTAGTTGCCGTAGTTGTACATGCCGTAGCCATACATGCCACTGTAATAGCTGTTGTAGAAGTTGTTGTAGTAGGCATCGTTGTAATACTGGCTGCTGATATCCGTCTGCCGCGAATAGAAAGCCGAAACAGAGAACGCATTAGGCCGTTTCCCGCCAAACCACGGGTCGTAGAACGAGATGCTGTACTGCTGGTAGTAGCGCGCATTGGTCTGCCCGCTCAGCGTCAGCGTCTGCCCGTCGCCCTGCGGCAGGATGCCCCGGTAATTCTCGCCCGGATGCAGCAAGTTGGCCAGCGAGAAGTTGGTAAACTTCAGGCTCAGCTTACCGATGACGCCCGTCTGTCCCCATCCGGCAGAAAATTCCACCTGGTCGTTGGCCTTGGACACCAGCTGGTAGTCGATGTCCACCGTGCCGTCCTCAGGACGCGGCTGTATGTCGGGATTAATCTGCTCAGGGTCGAAATGTCCCATCTGGGCAATTTCACGGTACGAACGCATCAGGTCTTCCCGGCTGAACAACTGTCCCGGCCGCGTACGCAATTCGCGGCGCACCACGTTCTCATACAGGCGGTCGTTACCGCTAATCATCACCTTGTTGATGGTAGCCTGGTTGCCCTCGTAGATACGCATTTCCAAGTCGATGGAGTCACCCACAATGTTCACTTCCACCGGCTCAAGGCTGTAAAACAGGTAACCGTTGTTATAATACAGGTTGCCGATGGCGTCATCGTCCGTCATGGTGCGCTCTTCCAACAACTTCTGGTTGTACACGTCGCCCTTCTTCATCTGGAGCATATAGTCCAGCTGTTCCGACGGGTAAAGGGTGTTGCCCACCCACGTCACGTTGCGCAGGTAATATTTCTGTCCTTCATCAATTTCCATGTACACGTCCACCGTGCGGTCGTCATACTGGCTTACGCTATCCCGCACAATCATGGCGTCGCGGTAGCCCAGTTCGTTGTACTTGTCAATGATAAGTTGCTTGTCGGCTTCATAATTCTCTTCTACGAACTTCTTGGTGCGGAAAAGGTTACGCAACTTGCCCTTTTCGTTCGTCTTCTTCATCACGCGTTTCAGCTTCTTGGCCGTCAGCACCTTGTTGCCGACGATTTCAATGTGGTGCACCTTGATTTTCTCTTTCTTGTCGATGTTGATGTCCACAATCACCTGGTTTTCCTTGTCGGGGTCTTCCTTCTGGTCGATGATGACTTCCGCGTTCTTGAAACCCTTGTCGTCAAAATAACGCTTGATCAGTGTCTTTGCCCGGTCAATGGCATTCATGTTGATTTGGCTGCCCTTGATCATGCCGATTTTCGATTCCAGGTCATCGCGTTCGGACTTCTTCACACCGTGGTACCTGATGTCGGAAACGCGCGGGCTCATCGTCAGGTGGATGGTGAGCCATACCTTGTCTCTTTCTATTTTATCGGCAGTAATGCTGACATCCGAAAACAAGCCATGCCTCCAGTACCGCTTACAAGCCTGCGTCACTTCATCACCCGGGATAGTAATGACCTGCCCCTTGCTCAGCCCCGAAAGTCCGATAATGGCATAATCTTCATAATTGTCCGCACCTTCTACCTTGATGTCGGCTATCTCATACCGTTGCGGGGTGGAATAAAGGATGACGGGCTTTTCGCCACTCACTATCGTTGTGTCCGCTTCCTGCGCCGCGCCCGACAATGCGCAGGCAAACATACCGATGAATACCAAGACTATAGAGTAAATACGAGCGTGCATGTTATCAATGAGGTTATATAGGTTAGTCCTTAATCGTTGTTTATTCTGGTTATACATCATTATTGTCAGCCCAATTGTTCGCTGGTCTTGCCAAACCTGCGCTCCCGCTTCTGGTACGCGCAGATGGCCTTGCACAGGTCTTCCTCGTGGAAGTCAGGCCAGTAAGTATCGCAAAAGTACAGTTCGGTATACGCACACTGCCACAACAGGTAGTTGCTCAACCGGAGTTCCCCGCCGGTACGTATCAGCAAATCAGGGTCGGGCATGAAATTCGTGTTCAGATGCTCCGACACCAGCCTGCTGTCGATATCCTCCGGCTTCAGCTCGCCGTTTTGAACCCGGATGGCTATCTGCCGCACCGCTTCGGTAATTTCCCAATGCGACGAATAGCTCAAGGCGAGCACCAGGCACATGCCCGTGTTGCCTGCCGTATGGGCAATGCAGTCATCCAGGCGTTGCCGGACATTATCGGGCAGCTTTTCCACATCGCCTATGATGCGGAAGCGGATGTTGTTCTTCATAAAAGTTTCTTCTTCTATGGAGTCAAACAGCAACCCCATCAAAGCAGCCACCTCTTCCGAAGGGCGGTTCCAGTTTTCCGTGGAAAACGTATATAAAGTCAGGTAACCGATACCCAGCCTTGCGGCTTCCTCCGCAATAAGGTGCACAGTCTCGGCCCCCTTCCGGTGCCCGTAACTGCGTTCCCGGCCACGTTGTTTGGCCCACCGTCCGTTGCCATCCATGATAATGGCCACGTGCCGTGGTATCCGTTCCACGTCTATTTGCTCTTTATACGACATTTCTATTTATCTATTGCAGCAGCCTGCCCTACCCGCATCACCCATATAAATGGCGCAGCCTTCGGGACAGGATGCCGTTACCATTGCTTTACAAATCCTCAAAGCCAAGTTTGTTCAGGCGGCCTCTCCACACTTCATTGTCCATTCCATGTCCGCCGAAAACCACCCAAATGTAATCCCGTTTGTCTGACGCATCCACTGTCGGGTCTATGACGATGGAATAACTCGTTTTCCCCTCAAACTCATCCGGCAACAAGAACTTGGTTTCCGTCTCAAACCAGGCAATGCCATTTGCGGATGCATAAACGGCATCCATCTCATCGCCCCATATATAATAATTGCCGCCATAGTAAGCCACAAAAGGCCGCTCCATGCGCGGACAAGGTGAATCGTACGTGGCATAATCCACCCAGAACTCGCCGTCCTCGGTACTCCAAAGCACCGTGGCATCCGCATCGCCCCGGGGAGTACCGGCAACCAGCGTTTTGGTAATGCCGTTGCCATTGGTGGCATGGGTGGCATACAGGTTTTCAAGGGGGAAATCATCGGGTACAGCCGACAACGCATCCGTATCCAGCCACGAAGAGCCGTCGCATGCCTGGAAATAGTAATCGCCGGACGTTTCCCCTGCCACAACAGCCACCAGGTTGCCTCCCACTTCAGCAACCAGATTCACCACCCGGTTGCCCAAGTCCGGCACGGCTGTCCACGACAGGCCGTCCGCAGAGCGGTAGACTTCCCCATGTTCCGTCCCGTTTACGGCATAAAGGGCACCATTGTACGCCAGGATAGTGCCCAGACGCACATCGGCAGGCAAACCGGTCACCGTTTCTTCACCGCTCCAACCGTATTGCCCGACGGCAGTAGAAGTACGGTACACCGACCCGTAAGACGTGAAGACCAACAATTCGCCGCCCAGTATCACCGCTTTCTGCTCACCGCGAGTAGGCGTACTGCTGAATACCGGTTTTTCTTTCACCATATTCTTCCACATCAGCGAATCGGGGTCCTGCTTATGCATCCTGATTTGCAGGGTATAGGTGCGGTTGGCAAAGCCGTCGGCCGCATATACGGTGAACTTCATGCCTTCCGAACCGCTCTTGTTTACCGCAGGCAACAGGTTTACGGAGTCCGACGCATTAAATACCGTATCACCCGACATCACCGCCATGCCCGCCGTCGAGAAAGTGGTAATCAAAGTCTTGTCGAGGATGGTGTCCGCGCTCATCGGCAGGGAGTCGCGGTTATAAATAAGGTTTTTTATCTGGTCTATCTCAAAATCATATTCCACGCCGTAAATGGTATCGATGCCAAATGCCGTCACAGAAGCATTAGAGCTGAACTCAGTCGTTTCATCCGTATTAAGACACGAACTTACAGCAATGGAAATCAACAGTATAGCTAAAATAATCGATGGCGATTTTACTCTCATTGTACGTTGTTAGTTATTTTACAAGTTGCAAAAATAGGAACAATTTTTTCTCTAAGACGCTTTACGCGGAAGTTTTATATAAAATTATAGATAATCCACCCCCTTTTCCCGACGAACGGGCAGGAGGGAAAACATTTTCCCCGTCACCAATGCCGGTTCTCATAGTGCCGGTAATAACGTCCCAGCAGGTATCGGCGTTCGCAGGCCGCATGCCTGTCCACCTGGGGAGCCGGAACGCCCGTTCCCAGCCTTGCGGGAGCCTCCTCCACAATGATTTCATCCCACAGCCCGGCGTCGAGGAACGACTGGAGCAGGCGGCTGCCCCCCTCGACCAGCAACGACTGAAGGCCGCGCCCGTACAGCCCGGCAAGCACTTGCGGGAGCACATCCCGGCCGAAATCCACCTGCACATACTCCACGCCGGGCAAGGATTCGCGCGCCTCCCCGGTAAACACCAATGTGGGCACCGTGCCGTCGAACAGCTGCAAAGACTGGGGGAGCGAAAGCTGCCGGTCGAGCACCACCCGCACCGGCGAACGCCCGTACCACCGCCGCACGGTGAGGCCCGGGTCGTCGAGCAATGCCGTGCGCCGCCCCACCATGATGGCGTCATGCTCCGCCCGGAGCTTGTGCACCAGCATTGCCGTCTGCGGGCTGGACAACACTACCGGCTTGCCGCCCGTGCGGCAAACGTCAATGTAACCGTCGGCCGACTCCGCCCACTTCAGCGTCACATAGGGCTGCTTGCACGTATGATAGGTTATGAAGCGGCGTATCAGGCAGCGGCACTCCTCCTCCAGCACCCCTACAGTAACCTCACAGCCGGCATCGAGCAACTTCCGGATGCCCCGTCCTGCCACCTTGGCAAACGGGTCCTGACAGCCGATAACCACCCGGGGGATGCCTTTCTCCACCAGCATGTCGGCGCAGGGCGGCGTCTTGCCATAATGCGCGCACGGCTCCAGGCTGACATAAATAGTGGAACGCTTCAGCAACAAAGGGTCGGCCACCGAACGGACGGCATTCACCTCGGCATGCCCTTCCCCGCAACGCACGTGGTAACCTTCGCCTATGATGCGCCCGTCGCACACAATGACCGCCCCCACCATCGGGTTGGGCGACGTGTTGCACAAACCGTTCCGCGCCAGTTCTATGCAACGGCGCATGTATTTCTCGTCTTCTATCCTTTGCCGGTCTTTGTCCATGGTCTATCCGTCCGGTCAGGATGCCGGATTCCCCGCACCGTTTCCCGGACACTTTTTTAATCCAACGCAAAAGTAAGGTATGTTTCCCAAACGGCAAAACATTCCCCAAGTTTTTGCCCCGCACCGCATTTGTCCGTTCTTTTTCCTTTCCATAGCGAAAGCAAAGAAAAGGAGCAGATAAGGAGCGGGTAAGGAGAAGATAAGGACCGGGTAGGCAGGCGGTTTGTAAAGTTTGTTGACTACCGGAAAGGGAAGCCCGGCCACATTGCCCCGCCAAGATGGGGCATAATTCAAAACAAATTCCTACATTTGCACACCAAAAACGTCGGCATCCGATGCAGATTACCGCTTCTTACATACGCCTTGCCCTGCTCGACTGCTACCCCGCCAGGGAAGCTGCCGCACTGGCACGCGTGGTGTGCTGCGAGATGCTGGGGCAAAGCGCCACGGATTACTACTTGGGCAAAAGCCTGGAAGTGACGCCCGCCCAAGCACGCGAAGTGGATGCCATCGTCGCGCGCCTGCAAAGGTATGAGCCGATACAATACATCCAACGCCGCGCCCGCTTCCTGGGACGCGACTTCGAGGTGGAGCCGGGCGTGCTGGTTCCCCGCCCCGAAACGGAAGAACTGGTGGAACTGATTGTACGGGAAACGCCCCCCGGCAAGCATATACTCGACGTGGGCACGGGCAGCGGATGCATCGCCATCAGCCTGGCCAAGGAGCTGGAAAACGCCCGGGTGGAGGCATGGGACGTGTCGGAGCCGGCGCTCGAGGTGGCGCGGCGCAACAGCCTGCGCCTGCAAGCGCAGGTCGCCTTTGCCCGGCACGACGTGTTGCGGCATGAGCCCCGTCCCGAAGAACGCTTCGACCTCATCGTCAGCAACCCGCCCTACGTGACGGAAGCCGAAAAGGCCGACATGCAGCGGAACGTATTGGACTGGGAGCCCGCCCTCGCCCTGTTCGTGCCCGACGACGACCCGCTGCGGTTTTACCGCGCCATCGGCTGGCTGGGGCGCCAGATGCTCCTGCCCGGCGGGAGGCTGTACTTCGAGATAAACCGCGCTTTCGGGCAGGCCACACGCCAGATGCTGGAAGCCATGGGATACACCCACGTCCGGCTACAGAAAGACTTATCCGGCAACGACCGATTTATAATAGCAGAAAAATGACAGAAATGACAGAAACCGAGGCACTGAACAAAATGATGGCCTATTGTGCCAGCGCTGAACATTGCCGTGCCGAACTGACCGAGAAGATGCAACGCTGGGGACTGGCATACGATGCCGTAAACCGCATTGCCGACCGGCTGGAGAACGAGAAATTCATTGACGAAGAGCGTTATTGCCAGGCGTTTATCAACGACAAATACAGGTTTGCCAAATGGGGCAAAGTGAAAATAGCCCAGGCCCTGCAACTGAAAAAAATCCCGCCCTACGTGTACAACCTCATGCTGAACAACATCGACGAGGAGGAATACCTGGGCATCCTGCGCAAGCTGCTCGACTCGAAGCGCAAAAGCGTGCGCGCCTCCACCCCCTTCGAGCAGAACGGCAAACTGATACGCTTCGCCTTGAGCCGGGGATTTGAAATGAAAGACATCCGCCGGTGCATGGAGGTGCCCGAAGAAGAAAATGAATGGGCGGAGTGAAAAATATCGCTATCCTTTTCCTAAATTCATTCCGTTTCCCTACCTTTGCAAAGGAAAAACAAAACAGTTAGTTGGCTATGAAAACCTTAGAAAGATTGTTCGCAGAGAAACTGCTGAAAATCAAAGCAATCAAACTGCAACCGGCGAACCCGTTCACTTGGGCATCGGGGTGGAAATCTCCATTCTATTGCGACAACCGCAAAACCCTCTCTTACCCTTCACTGCGCACATTCGTGAAGGTGGAAATCACGCGACTGATTTTGGAACGCTACCCGCAAGTAGATGCCATAGCCGGCGTGGCTACGGGTGCCATCCCGCAAGGCGCCTTGGTAGCCGACGCGCTGAACCTGCCGTTTGTGTACGTCCGCTCCACCCCTAAAGACCACGGACTGGAAAACCTGATTGAAGGCGAGTTGCGCCCGGGCATGAAAGTGGTAGTGGTGGAAGACCTGATTTCGACGGGAGGCAGCAGCCTGAAAGCCGTGGAAGCCATCCGCCGCGACGGTTGCGAAGTCATCGGCATGGTAGCCGCCTATACCTACGGGTTCCCGGTAGCCGAAGCCGCCTTCAAGGAAGCCAAAGTGCCCTTGGTGACTTTGACCAACTACGAAGCCGTGCTGGAAGTGGCCTTGCGCACCGGATATATCGAGGAAGCCGACGTGGAAACCTTGAACGAATGGCGCAAAGACCCCGCCCACTGGGACACCACCAAATAACCACGGGAATTGACATACAATACTGACAAGAACTGACAAGAAGAAAAGAACCGTCCGGGGCTGTACCATCCGGACAGTTCTTTTTTATCCTTTATAACAAGAGAAAGCCCATGATGAAATTCGAGAGCAACGTAAAGCTCGTACAAGCCCCGCAAGAAACCGTATATGCCAAGCTGTCGGACCTGAACAACTTGGAGCACATCAAGGACCGCATCCCTGCCGACAAAGTAAAGAACCTGAGTTTCGACGCCGAGACCCTGAGCATCGAAGTGGCGCCCGTAGGCAAGATTGCACTGCGCATTGTGGAAAAAGAACCGTGCAAGTGCATCAAGTTCGGCACCATCGTGTCGCCTCTCCCCTTCAACTTGTGGATTCAGCTTTTGCCCGCCGGCGACAACGCCTGCAAGATGAAACTGACCATCGGACTGGAACTGAACTCTTTCATGAAAGCCATGGTGCAAAAGCCCTTGCAGGATGGCGTGGAAAGAATGGCGGACGCACTGGCCTCCATCCCTTACGAACCGAATAACCCCAACCTTTAAATACCGAACCCGTGGCTCAGAAACTTTGGGAGAAATCCGTCCAGATAAACAAAGACATAGAACGCTTTACGGTAGGGCGCGACCGCGAAATGGACCTCTACCTGGCGAAGTATGACATCTTGGGCTCGATGGCACACATCACCATGCTGGAAAGCATCGGGTTGCTCACTGCCGACGAACTGGCCCAACTGTTGGCCGAGTTGAAAGACCTCTACGCCCTGGCCGAACGCGGCGAGTTTGCCATTGAAGACGGGGTGGAAGACGTACACTCGCAAGTGGAACTGATGCTGACCCGACGCCTGGGCGATGTAGGCAAGAAAATACACAGCGGACGCTCGCGCAACGACCAGGTGCTACTGGACCTGAAACTGTTTACCCGCGCCGAAATACGCGACATAGCCGAGGCGGTGGAACAGCTGTTCCACGTGCTAATCCACCAAAGCGAACGCTACAAGGAGGCGCTGATGCCGGGCTACACGCACTTGCAGGTGGCCATGCCGTCATCGTTCGGGCTGTGGTTCGGGGCGTATGCCGAGAGCCTGGTGGACGACCTGCTGTTCCTGCAGGCGGCCTATAAGATGTGCAACCGCAACCCGCTGGGGTCGGCGGCAGGCTATGGGTCGTCGTTCCCCCTGAACCGCACGCTGACCACCCGGCTGCTGGGCTTCGACAGCCTGAACTACAACGTGGTCTATGCACAGATGGGACGGGGAAAGATGGAACGCAACGTGTCGTTTGCCCTGGCAAGCATCGCAGGCACGCTGTCCAAACTGGCCTTCGACGCCTGCCTGTTCAACAGCCAGAACTTCGGCTTCGTGAAGCTGCCCGACGAATGCACCACGGGTTCGAGCATCATGCCCCACAAGAAAAACCCCGACGTGTTCGAGCTGACACGCGCCAAGTGCAACAAGATACAGTCGCTGCCGCAGCAAATCATGATGATAGCCAACAACCTGCCGTCGGGCTACTTCCGCGACCTGCAGATTATCAAGGAGGTATTCCTGCCCGCTTTCCAGGAGCTGAAAGACTGCCTGCAGATGGCAACCTACATCATGAACGAAATCAAGGTGAACGAGCACATCCTGGACGATGACCGCTACGCGCTCATCTTCAGCGTGGAAGAGGTGAACCGGCTGGCCAAGGCGGGCATGCCGTTCCGCGACGCCTACAAAAAGGTGGGGCTGGACATCGAGGCAGGACGCTTCATCCCCCACAAGGAGGTGCACCACACGCACGAGGGCAGCATAGGCAACCTGTGCAACGAGCAAATCAGCGCCCTGATGCAACAGGTGGTGGACGGTTTTGACTTCCAGCGGGTGGAACAGGCGGAGAAAGCGCTGCTGGGACGGTAAACGCCCTGCGAGCGATGAAAAGGGACGGTAAGCCGCTTATTTTTGCACAGGTTTATTTGGCAAAGACGGGGAAACTCCCTATCTTTGCAACCGTCTTTCGCAAAAGCCTGCGGCAATAGCTCAGTTGGTAGAGCACGACCTTGCCAAGGTCGGGGTCGCGAGTTCGAGTCTCGTTTGCCGCTCTTTTTTATCAGGTCGCCCGGATGGTGGAATGGTAGACACGAAGGACTTAAAATCCTTTGGCCAGTAATGGCTGTGCGGGTTCAAGTCCCGCTCCGGGTACACAAAGGGACGAATCGTAGCGATACGGTTCGTCCCTTTGGCCGTTTATCTGACAGAGAAAACTTACAGCAGTCCCAGCAGACGCAGGATGCTGGGCGTGAGCAGGGCGGTGAAGATGCCGTTCAGCGTAAGGCCCAGACTGGCAAATGCACCGTACTTGCGGCTGACGTCCATAGCGGCCGAGGTGCCTACGGCATGGGCAGCCGTGCCCATGGAAAGTCCCTGTGCCATGGGGCTATGCACATGCCCCAGCCTCAACGCCTTGAAACCAAGTATGCCGCCCAGCAGGCCCACGCACACTACCACGGCTGCCGTCAGCGAGGGGATGCCACCCAACGAGCCTGCTACCTCCATAGCAATGGGCGTGGTGACGGACTTGGGTGCCAGGGAGTAAATGATTTCATCGGAAGCCCCCATGCCCTTGGCAATCAGCACTACGGAAACTACCCCCACAATACAGCCCGCCAATTGGGACAAGAGGATAGGCAACAACTGCTTTTTGATGGTTTCCAACTGCAAGTAAAGGGGCACGCCCAAGGCTACCACCGCAGGCTTCAGCCAAAACTCAATCAGACGTCCGCCCTCATTATAAGTGTCGTAGCTGATGTGCGCCACTTTCAGGAAGATGATAAGGGCGGCAATTGTCAGCAAGATGGGGTTAAGCAACATCAAGCCGGTACGTTTTTGCAGCAGCTTGGCAAAGAAGAACACGCCGAAAGTGACGGCGAGCAAGAAAAATTCATTCTCCAGGAAATTCATTTCAGTTTACGTGTTAATTGATGAACCCAGCCTGTGACCACAAGCACCAGCAGCGTACTGACTAAAAAGGAAACGACGATAGGCCAGAACTCGGCGGCAATGACATCGAAGTAAAGCATCAGCGCCACGCCCGGCGGCACAAAAAAGAACCCGAGGTTGGCAACCAGGAAGTCGGACATCCCCTGCACCCAGTGCAGCTTAATCCAACCCAACTTTAAGAACAGGGTCAGCAACAACATGCCTATGATGCTGGAGGGCAATTTGACACCCGTGAGGAAAACGACCAGCTCACCCAAGGCAAGGCATCCGAAAAGGATGGCACATTGACGAATCATACTTATGCAAATTAATACCTATTGAAAAACGGGCGCAAAATTAATGAATCTTCCGCTTTGAAGAACATATCCGGAAAACATACTGTAAAACTTGTGTTAAATAATCCAATAATTGCCATCCTTGGCATTTTTACAGCCCGAATTGCTATATAGATATGGCAGAATTGTGTATTTTTGCGAGTGACTTAAAGGAGTATGAAT
This sequence comes from uncultured Bacteroides sp., assembly GCA_944321495.1. Lineage (GTDB taxonomy): Bacteria > Bacteroidota > Bacteroidia > Bacteroidales > Bacteroidaceae > Bacteroides. Next base: position 38,748 of record CALULP010000016.1, read on the forward strand.
CCAACACACAAATATATCATCATGCAAAGATTAATCAACCAAATCGTTGAGCGCGCCAAAGCAAACCGCCAACGTATTGTCCTTCCCGAAGGTACGGAAGAACGCACTTTAAAGGCTGCCAACCAAGCCTTGACCGATGAAACCGCAGACCTTATCCTGCTGGGCAATCCGGATGAGATTAACGAATGCGCCAAGAAATGGGGACTGGGCAACATTGCAAAAGCTACCATTATTGACCCGGACAACAACCCGAAAAAAGACGAATATACCCAATTGCTGTATGAACTGCGGAAGAGCAAAGGCATGACCCTTGAGGAAGCCGAACAGAAGGTAACCGACCCGCTTTACCTAGGCTGCCTCATGATAAAAAACGGTGATGCCGACGGACAACTGGCAGGCGCCCGCAACACCACAGGCAACGTGCTGCGCCCGGCCCTGCAAATCATCAAGACCGCCCCGGGCATCACTTGCGTATCGGGCGCCATGTTGCTGCTGACACATGCGCCTGAATATGGGAAAAACGGTATCCTGGTGATGGGGGACGTTGCCGTCACACCGGTTCCCGATGCTTCGCAGCTGGCACAGATAGCCATCTGCACCGCACGCACGGCACGTGCCGTAGCCGGGCTCGACCCCAAAGTGGCCCTGCTCAGCTTCTCGACCAAAGGTTCTGCCAAGCATGAAGTGGTGGACAAAGTGGTGGAAGCCTTGAAACTGGCCAAAGAAATGGCTCCCGACATTGCCATCGACGGTGAATTGCAGGCCGACGCCGCCCTCGTGCCCGAAGTGGGCGCCAGCAAGGCTCCCGGCTCGGCCATTGCAGGGCATGCCAATGTATTGGTCGTTCCCAATCTGGAAGTAGGCAACATTTCCTACAAGCTGGTACAACGCCTGGGACATGCCGACGCCATAGGCCCCATCCTGCAAGGTATTGCCCGGCCGGTAAATGACCTGTCACGCGGATGCTCGGTAGAGGACGTGTACCGGATGATTGCCATCACAGCCAATCAAGCCATCGCAGCGAAGAACAATGCCTGACAACTTTTAAATCTAATAAAAACTGTTTCGTATGAAGATTTTAGTATTAAACTGCGGCAGCTCGTCCATCAAATACAAGTTGTTTGACATGGACCACAAGCAAGTCATTGCCCAAGGCGGCGTAGAGAAAATCGGCCTGAAAGACTCTTTCTTGAAATTCACCCTGCCCAACGGTGAAAAGAAAATCCTGGAAAAGGATATCCCCGAGCATACCGTGGGCGTGGAATTCATCCTCCAAACGCTGACAAGCGCTGAATATGGCGCCATCCGTTCGCTGAATGAAATAAATGCTGTGGGGCACCGCATGGTACATGCCGGCGAGAAGTTCAGCAAATCTGTCCTGCTGACACCTGAAGTGCTGGATGCCTTCACTGCCTGCAACGACTTGGCGCCCCTGCACAACCCGGCCAACCTGAAAGGTGTAAACGCCATCAAAGCCATCCTGCCCGATGTACCGCAAATCGGGGTATTTGATACGGCTTTCCACCAGACCATGCCCGACTATGCCTACATGTATGCCGTGCCTTACGACTTGTACAAGAAATATGGGGTGCGCCGCTATGGCTTCCACGGCACATCGCACCGCTATGTCTCGCAGCGCGTATGCGAATTCCTGGGGGTAAAACCCGAGGGCTTGCGCATCATCACCTGCCACATCGGCAACGGTGGATCCATCAGTGCCATCAAAGACGGCAAATGCATGGACACCAGCATGGGACTTACTCCCTTGGAGGGCCTCATGATGGGTACCCGCAGCGGTGACATCGACGCCGGTGCCGTGACTTACATCATGGAAAAAGAAGGGTTGGATGCCGCAGGCATCTCGAACCTGCTGAACAAGAAAAGCGGCGTGCTGGGCATCTTCGGTGAATCGAGCGACATGCGCGACCTGGAAGCTGCCGTAAAAGCCGGCAATCCTAAAGCAATCTTGGCAGAAAACATGTATTTCTACCGCATCAAAAAATATATTGGCGCATACGCCGCTGCACTGGGCGGCGTGGACGTCATTGTGTTCACCGGCGGCGTAGGCGAGAACCAGGCAACTGCACGTTGGGGCGCCTGCGAAGGCCTCGAATTCATGGGCGTGAAACTGGATGCCGAAAAGAACAAGGTGCGGGGTGAGGAAATGGTGATTTCCACCGATGACTCCAAGGTAAAAGTCGTAGTCATCCCCACTGATGAAGAGCTGATGATTGCCACCGACACGCTTGCCATTCTGGAGCATGGCGAAGCTTAACCTGCAATGATACCCCTTGTATAGGACATTTGATTTGTATGCCCCCCCATGTAACCGCATGGGGGGCTTCTTATCTCTGTACGATTTCATGCGGCATCAACCGGCGTGCTGTTTTTATCAAAAATGTAACAAACAAAATGACCGGAAAGGTGTATCTTTGCCTGAAGATATCACTACGCATAGCTTCGCCTATCATTTTTCTAATATAAATTAAAAACAAGACATGAAAAGACTGACAAGTTTCCTTATTCTGGTGCTGTTCGTCATTGCCGTACAGGCACAACGCGCCAAGTATGTGTTCTACTTCATCGGTGACGGAATGGGATTAAACCAAGTAAACGCCACCGAAATGTATCTCGCCGAACAGGAAGGACGCATCGGCATCAAGCCGTTACAGTTCCCCTCATTCCCCGTAGCAGGCATGGCTACCACTTTTTCCAAGTCCAACTCCATTACCGACTCATCTGCCGCAGGAACGGCGCTTGCCACCGGCACCAAGACGTATAACGGCGCCCTCGGTGTAGATGCAGACAAAAACGCTGTGTACAGTGTGGCCGTCAAGGCACAACAAGCCGGGAAGAAAGTGGGTATCGCCACCAGCGTAGGCATAGACCATGCCACCCCGGGAGCCTTCTACGCTCACCAGCCCGACCGCAACATGTATTATGAAATCTCGCTTGACCTGGCAAAAACCGGCTTCGATTTTTATGCCGGCAGCGGATTCAACTGCCGCGATACACAGAAAATCTTCGCAGCCATTGAACAAGCCGGCTACACCATAGCCCGCGGCACAGATGAATACAAAGAGAAATGCGATGATGCACAGAAGATGCTTCTCATCCAAGAAGAAGGCTATCTGCCTTTCAGTTTGCCTTATGCCATTGACCGCAAGGAAGGCGACCTCACACTGGCACAGATTACAGAAAGCGCCATAGACTTCCTGACAGAAGACAACCGTAAAGGATTCTTCCTGATGGTAGAAGGAGGAAAGATTGATTGGGCATGCCACGACAACGACCCGGCTACCGTAGTCAACGAAGTGATAGACTTTGACAACGCCATCAAGGTCGCTTATGAATTCTACCAAAAGCATCCCAAAGAAACCCTGATTGTGGTTACCGCAGACCACGAGACAGGTGGCTTAGGGCTGGGCAACAGCGACTATACCTTGAACCTGAAAGCTTTGGGAAACCAGCAACAATCTTCTGAGACCTTATCACGCGACATTACCACACTACGCAAAAATGAAAATGCAACGTGGGAAAACATGAAAGACCTGCTAAGTGAACGCATGGGCTTCTGGGACGAACTCTCCCTGACATGGGAGCAAGAACGACTGCTCCATAACGAATTCGACCAATCGTTTGTACAACATAAAGTCGTATTTGCAGAAAGCCTTTACTCCAAAACAGAACCCGTAGCAGCCGCTGCCCGCAAGGTCATGAGCCAGATAGCCAAGCTGGGCTGGACATCAGGCAGCCACACCGCAGAATACGTGCCCGTATTCGCCATCGGCGCAAACGCCAAACTGTTCAGCGGGAAAATGGACAATACCGACATACCCAAACGCATCGCCAAGGCTGCAGGATATAAATGGTAGCAGCAAAAATGGCTAATGATTAACGATTAAAATCAAGGGGCGCATATCAGATTGATTGATATGCACCCCTTGATTTTTTCTTGTTTTCTTCCTACAAAGCGGGCAACAAATATTTCCAAATAAGGTTCAATTCGGCCTGCATGTCTTGCAGATGGGCTGTAACCACAATCACAGCATCCTTCTCCGGCAACACCAGGATATATTGCCCATTGGCACCATCAGCACGGAAGGCATTATGACGGCAACGCCACATCTGATAGCCATAACCCTGCAACCAGTCACTGTTCTTAGGCGTCATCTTCAGTTTCTCAAGCCATTCAGGACGCACACCCGCAGGCAGAGAGGGCACCTGGGCAGCCGAAGCTTCCTTTACCCAGCCTTCGGGTAAGATCTGCTTGCCCTGCCACTTGCCGTCCTGCAACAGCAACAGGCCCATTTTGGCCAAGTCTTCCGTCTTGAGGTACAAGCCCCAGCCACCGGTATTAATACCCTGCGGACTTTCTTCCCAACGCACATTCACAATGCCCAACGGGCGGAACAGGCGCGGCCATAAGTAATCCACAATCTTCTCCCCGGTTACCTTCTGCACAATGGCGGAAAGCATGTAAGTCCCCACACTGTTGTAGCAGAAGAATGTACCCGGTTTATGCTCCACCGGCCAAGCCAGGAATTCTTTCACCCAATCGGTATCCGTCTTCCCACGCACATCGCGGGTAGGGTCTGTATCATGCCCACAGTTCATGGTCAGCAGATGGCGCACGGTCATTTCTTTCAGATTGTCACTTACCTCGGCAGGCAATTTATCAGGGAAGAAAGAGATAACCTTGTCATCCAAATTCAATTTCCCCTCAGCGATAGCAAAACCTACGGCGGTAGAGGTAAACGTCTTACTGATGGAGTTCAGTATGTGCGGTTCGTCCTCACGCCCTTCGCTCATCCAGTTGGCGGAAAGCACCTTGCCGTGCTGCACAATCATCAGACTATGCAGGTCTTGCTCCTTGTCCTTAGCGGCGGCCAGATACTTCTGCACCGCCTTGTCCAGTTTCTTGGAAGCCTCGCCACGCGGTAGGCTCTTGGTCAGTTGGTTGATGTCAATCAATCGGATGCCACGTTCCTCAATAGCCTGCTTCACACACGGGCTGGTCAACAAATCGGTAACCCCCTGGCGGTCCTCTGCCACATTTTCATAACCAATATGGAATACCGTTTCCATCTCATCGTCAGCATAGGCAGGATGGTCCAGGAAGAGGTAGCGCTTGCCCGCCTCCAGTTTCTCCAGCGAAGCCAGGAAACTGGATTCCTTGTCCTGCAACGTCTTGTTAGGTCCCGTATAACCGATATACTGGAAATTATATTCCTTATCCGAATCCATGCGGTCAATGCAAGACAAGTTGTACTCCTTGGCAAGCCGGAGGGTCAGTTCGTTCACTTCTTTACTGAAAGCGGTAGAAGCCATGTGCCCCGTCAGGTGGCTCAATTGAGGAATATTCTGCAACGCCGCCTCTATCTGCGCACGGAACTCCTGTTCAATCTCGCGGATATCCCACTCATGTTCGGTGAGCGCCTGTCCCGGATAGTTGGGATTGGGCTTAATCATAGGATAAAAGTAACCGTCCTTATCCGTCAGGCTGGGACAATGGGTCAGCGGGCGCCATTTCACGTTCTCCCATTCGCTAGTCAGCGTCAAGTGCAAGCCCACATCCAGTCCCGGATTCTCCTTCAGCATCTTCACTGCTTCCGGGAACCAGGCAGCCACCGGCATAACCTCCACGCTCTTGGCGATGCCGTCGCGGTAAGTAGCCACACTGGCCTTGTTCACCGAATGGAAAGCACCCATATCGTCAATGCGTATTACCAACTCCGGGGGAGTGTCCTGCCCCCATGCAGGAACCGTACCTGCCACCAGCAGGCATCCGGTCAAAAAAGACAAATAGTTTTTCATGTGTTATTGAGTGTATAAGTTTATGAGTTTATGAGTTTATGAGCTTTTGAGTTTACAAGTTTACAAGTTAACAAGGGGACGAGGGGACGAGTGCCTTTTTACCCGCTGCATATTCATCCACTAATCACTAATCACTAAACACTAATTCCCTATCCTACGGCCTTGTTTCCCCCTCAATGTAGTTCTCCAGGAAAAGATGCTCTCCATCGAACACGGCATACGAGAAAAAGTTAATCCAATCCCCCAGAATCACGACACGCGCCGAAGCGCTCAGCATCAGGTCAAGTTCTATATGGCGGTGGCCATAAATGAAGTAATTGATATCCGGATGATTCTTCAAATACGCTTTGGAATAGACTACCAGATTTTCCTTATCCTCGCCCATATAGTCGGGGTCCTTACCGCCCTCCCGCTTCAAGCGGCTATGCTTAGCCCACCGCAAGCCCAGCTCCACACTCCAACGGGGGTGCAAGGCCGAGAACAACCTTTGCAAAGTATGGCTATGGAACATGGCACGCAGAAGCTTGAAGTTCACGTCCGCATCCCCCAGCCCGTCGCCATGCGCCAAGTAGAACTCCCGGCCATAAATCTCCGTAGTCAGCGGCTCGCGATGCAACGTGACGCCACATTCCGTAGCCAGGTAGTCGCCGCACCATATATCGTGGTTGCCCGTAAAGAAATGCACCTCCACCCCCAGGTCCGTCAGTTCGGAGAGCTTCCCCAGAAAGCGCGTGTAACCCCGGGGCACCACCGTGCGGAACTCATACCAGAAGTCGAACATATCGCCCAGCAGGTACACGGCCGCAGCCTTATGCTTGATGCTGTCCAGGAAATTCACCAAACGCCGCTCTTGCGTGCGCCCGTGTGCAATGGCACGACATCCCAAGTGGGCATCAGAAAGAAAATAGACGTTCTTCATTAGTGAGTAGGGAATTAGTGGTCAATGATTAGGTGTCAGGTATTAGTGATTAGGGAATAGAGAGTAGTGCTCAGCACGTATTAATCATTAATCATTAATCATTAATCATTAATCATTAATCACTAATACCTAATCACTAATACCTGACACCTAACCACTTACTTAAACAGTTCATCCAAGTACGTATAGAAAGCAGGATCTTCGCCCACTACAATCTTGGCAATCTTCCCTTCAGGATCTACCACAATCTTGGTAGGATAGCCGGGCACTCCATACAGCTTGCTCACATCCGGATTGCCCGCATTGCGCACATGCAGCCAAGGCAATTCATACTTCTCCACGGCAGCCTTCCACTTCGCCTCCGTGTCGCGGCAATCTATCCCCAGAATCTCCATCCGGTCCTTATACTTGGCATAATACTTCTTCATGTCAGGGATGCCCTTGATGCACCAGCCGCACCAGCTGCCCCAGAAATCCAGCACCACATACTTGCCCCGCAGGGATGACAGCGACAGGTCATTGCCCTGCAAGTCCTTCAGCGTAAAGTCGGGAGCCATCTGCCCTTCGGCAATGCTTTGGCTCGCCACCTTCACCTCCTGGCTGCCGGCCACGGGCGACGAAGCATAAGCCCCCATACCGCCCGCACAACCCAATGCTGCCACGGCCAAAGCCACCCGTAAGTTCATTTTCATCCTTTTCATAATGCTTGCTTTTTCAGTTAATGTATATCGGGCGAAGCCCCGAAATGAATTAAAACGCACTTACGCGCGCATAAATCCCAATCCATCTATTTCAGAGGAATCCCAGCTCCAGCTTCGCCTCCTCGCTCATCATGTCCTTGTCCCACTCCGGCTCGAACACCAGGTTCACCACGGCCGACTTCACGCCCTCAATCGACTCAATCTTCTGCCGCACATCCTCCATGATGAAGTCAGCCGCCGGACAGTTGGGCGCAGTCAGTGTCATGTCAATGGTCGTTTCACCCTCGTCCGACACATCTATCTTGTAAATCAGCCCCAAGTCATAGACGTTCACCGGAATCTCCGGGTCGTACACCGTCTTGAGCATGGCCACTATCTTTTCTTCAATCTCAAATTTCGTCATAAAAAAAGAACACTTAGATTCAATGGGCAAAGCTAAAAAAAATCAACGAAACAGCCAAGAACCTTTTAAAAATGTCACGCCGCAATTTCCTTGCCAGGACAACGTGCCACGCCCCCGCCTCACAACACCCCCTCGTCATTGAAGCTGTAATACCGCCCGTCCGTCACCACCAGGTGGTCCAGCACCCGTATGTTCATCACCCGGGCCGCCTGCTGCACCTGTTGCGTCAGGCGGCGGTCTTCCGCACTTGGCTGCACGTTGCCCGAGGGATGGTTGTGCACCAGCACCAGTTGCGTGGCCCTTTGCAGCAACGCCTCGCGCAAGATGGCGCGCACGTCGGCCGTGGTCTGGTCGATGCCCCCGCGGCTGATGCGCACCTTGTCTATGACACGCGCCGCCTGGTTGAGCAACAGAACCCAGAACTCCTCGGTGGGCAGGTCGCAAAGCAGGGGGTGGAACAACTCGTAAATGTCCTGCGACGAGCGGATGACAGCACGCTCCTGCCGTTCCTGCAATTTCCGCCGCTTGCCCAGTTCCAACGCCGCCATCACCGTGATGCTCTTGGCCGGCCCCATGCCCTTGAAGCGGGCAAAGTCGCGCACCTCCCACTTGCCCAGCGTGTTCAGGTCGTTGCCTGCCGCGGCCAATATCCTTTGCATCAGGGCCACGGCGCTCTCCTCCGTATTGCCCGAGCCTATCAGGATGCCCAGCAGTTCGGCATCGCTCAATGCCTCCGCCCCTTTCTGCATCATCTTCTCCCGCGGGCGGTCTGCCTCCGACCATTGGGGAATGGTGAGGCGGGGATGATTTTCGTGATTACTCAAATCCATATCTTTTATTTAAATGCAACAATCTTTACAACCCACCACCTTACCCGCCCCTTACCTTCTCCTTACCCTCTCCTTATCTGCTCCTTTTCTCGGCTTTCGCTATAGAAAGGAAAAAGAACGGACAAGACACGGCGAAATACCCTGCCGGAAAGGGCGGAAGTCATTTGTAAAACGTCGTGCGGAAGGCCTCCATCTCGCCCCGCCCCCGCACGCAGCGGCGCCACCAGGCGCGCAGGAAACCTGTGCCGTAACCCGTCAGCTGGATGAAGGCCGCGGCTATGGAATACGCGCCTATGCGCAGGCTGTGGTTCTGCACGGCAGCGTCCAGGCACACCAACAGGGCGTAGAACGCCAAGGGCAACAGGCTGTACGAGCAGAACGGTGCCGCCAGCAGCAACACCGCTACGCCTACCGTAAAGGCAGCCGGAAGCAGATGGACGATTTTCAGCGAATCGGGATATTTTTTATAGAGATTGATGCGCGCGATGCCCGAATTGTGCACTTGCTTGAAGAACTTGCGGAAATCCGTGCGGCGCTTGTGCCACACCCACGCATCGGGGAACAGGCGGCAGGCGTAGCCCCCCTTGAAGATGCGGATGCTCAGGTCGATGTCTTCCCCGAAACGCATGGCGGAGAAGCCTCCCAACGCCCGGTACACCTCGCGCCGGATGCCCATGTTGAAACTGCGGGGATAGAACTTGTCCATCTTCTTCCGCCCGCCACGGATGCCGCCCGTGGTGAAAAACGAAGTCATGGCGTAGTTGATGGCTTTCTGCAAGGGGGTGAACGAGGGGTGTGCACGGTCAGGCCCGCCGAAAGCATCGGCAGGACAACGCCGCAGTTCCTGCTCCACCGCATCGAGGTAACCCGGTGGCAGGATGACGTCGGAGTCCAATATGATAAGAAAATCGCCCCGGCTGCGTTCCGCCCCATAGTTGCGTGTCTGCCCGGGGCCGGAGTTGGGTTTGGCGTAGTAATGCACGTCGAGCCTGCCGGCATACCGCTCCGCCACCTCGCGGCAAGGCACGGAGGAACCGTCCTCCACCACAACGACTTCAAAGTCGCGGAACGTCTGCGAAGTAAGGCTCTGTAAAAGTTCATCCACCTCATCCGGACGGTTGAACACAGGGATAATCAGGGAGTATCGCATGTAAGCAAAGGGGGTTGGTTTAACGTTACTCCGGCAAATGTAAGGAAAAGCCACATAATAAGCGAAGGGAAATACGGTATTTTGCTTGAAAAGATTTATGAGATGTGGGAGCATCCGGCACAACAACTCAAAGAAAAAAAAAACACAAACACATTACATAAACGGAAATAATTGGAAACATAAATAAAAGACAAATTTCCAAAATAAAATTACATATGACTGATTATTATTGAATTAACAAATATTAATCGACGAAAAGTTACCCTAAAAAGAAAACTATAAATATCAATTAATACCTTTGCATTACTTAAAACAAGACAGAAAACAGCTTTAAAACATTTTAAAAATGATACAGACAGTAGTCAAACGTGACGGGCGAATCGTAGGTTTTAACGAAGAAAAAATTGCAACGGCCATACGAAAAGCAATGTTGCACACCGACAAAGGTGAAGACATGCAACTCATCCGCCAAATTACCGACCGCATCTCCTTCCGGGGAGCTTCGCAAATGAGCGTGGAGGAGATCCAGGACATGGTGGAACTGGAACTGATGAAAAGTAGCCGCAAGGACGTGGCGCAGAAGTACATTGCCTACCGCAACCAACGCAGCATTGCCCGCAAGGCAAAGACAAGGGATATTTTCTTGGAAATCATAGACATCAAGTCGAACGACATTACTCGCGAAAATGCAAACATGAACGCCGATACGCCGGCGGGCATGATGATGAAGTTCGCCAGCGAAACCACCAAACCCTTCGTAGACGACTATCTGCTGGGCGAAGATGCCCTGAATGCCGTGAAGGACAACTACCTGCACATTCACGACAAAGACTACTACCCCACCAAGAGCCTGACCTGTGTGCAGCACCCTTTGGATAACATATTGAGCAATGGCTTCTCGGCAGGGCACGGCGAATCACGCCCCGCCAAGCGCATCGAGACGGCTAGCATATTGGGCTGCATCTCGTTGGAAACGGCACAAAACGAAATGCACGGCGGACAAGCCATTCCGGCTTTCGACTTCTACTTGGCGCCCTACGTACGCTACAGTTTCATTGAGGAGGTAAAAACCTTGGAGCGCTTGAACAATGCCGATTACACACACTTGTACAACGCGCCGTTGAACGACTACTTGACTAAACCGCTGAACGGCCTGCAGGGCGAGAAGCGACTGTTGCAGCACGCCGTCAACCAGACCGTAGCCCGCGTGCACCAAGCCATGGAGGCATTTATCCACAACATGAACACCATTCACTCGCGCGGGGGTAACCAGGTGGTGTTCAGTTCCATCAACTACGGCACCGACACTTCCGCCGAAGGGCGTTGCATCATCCGCGAACTGCTGAACTGCACCTACCAAGGCGTGGGGAACGGCGAAACAGCCATCTTTCCCATACAAATATGGAAAAAGAAACGAGGTGTAAGCTACTTACCCACCGACCGTAATTACGACCTGTACTGCCTGGCTTGCAAGGTGACAGCGCGACGCTTCTTTCCCAACTTCCTGAACCTAGACGCTACTTTCAACCAAAGCAAGGAATGGAAAGCCGACGACCCAAAACGTTATCTCCACGAGGTGGCCACTATGGGATGCCGTACGCGCGTCTTCGAAAACCGCTTCGGTCCCCAAACATCTATAGGACGCGGCAATCTGTCTTTTTCCACCATCAACATTGTACGCCTTGCCATAGAATGCCGGGATATTACCGACCCCAAGGAACGCATTGCAGTTTTTTTTGCCAAGCTTGGCCATATGCTAGAGATCACCGCACAGCAATTGCACGAACGCTTCGAGTTCCAGGAAACGGCATACGCCAAACAGTTTCCCCTGCTAATGTCGGCCCTGTGGACGGGATGCGAAAAGCTGAAGCCTAACGACACCATTGCTTCGGTCATTAATCAAGGCACACTTGGCATAGGCTTCATCGGACTGGCGGAATGCCTAGTCGCCCTCACGGGGAAACACCATGGCGAATCGGACGAAGCACAAGTATTAGGGTTAAAAATCGTGACTTATATGCGCGATCGCGCCAACGACTTCTCCGAGAAATACCAGCATAACTACAGCGTACTGGCCACACCTGCTGAAGGGTTGGCAGGGAAATTTACCCGCATCGACCGTAAAGACTTTGGCAACCTGCCCGGCATTACCGACCGCGATTATTACACCAATTCAAACCACGTACCGGTGTACTACAAGTGCAGTGCACGCCATAAAGCAGAAATCGAGGCGCCCTACCACGACCTAACACGTGGCGGACACATCTTCTATGTGGAGATGGATAGCGACGCCACCCATAACCCGGAAGCCATTATGCGCATTGTGGACATGATGGATCACTACAACATGGGTTACGGGTCGGTAAACCACAACCGAAATCGCTGCATGGACTGCGGATACGAAAACGCCACCTCCGGCTTGGAAACCTGCCCTAAATGTGGCAGCACGCATATCGACCGCCTGCAACGTATCACCGGCTACCTGGTGGGTACCACTAACCGCTGGAACAAGGCCAAACTGGCTGAACTGAACGATCGTACCACTCATCAATAAGCGCACACAACCATGCTGTCTATACTAAACATACTCGAAGACACTACCGCCGATGGCCCAGGCTTCCGCACGGCCATCTATGCCGCCGGATGCCCAAACGCCTGTCCCGGTTGCCACAACCCGGAATCGTGGGATATACGGAACGGAAGGCAGATGAGCACGGAGGAAATTTTGCACAAGGTGCTTGCCGACCCGTTTGCCGATGTCACCTTCAGTGGGGGAGACCCTATGTACCAGCCCGAAGGCTTTGCCGAACTGGCGAAAGCCATTAAGGAAAAAAGCTGCAAAAACATCTGGTGCTATACCGGATACACCTTTGAACAACTGCTGCGCAACACGCGACAACGCAAGTTGTTACAATATATAGATGTACTGGTAGATGGGCGTTTCCGCCAAGACCTGCGCGACGAGACCCTGCACTTTCGAGGCAGCAGCAACCAACGGCTAATAGACGTGCCTGCCTCCCTGCAAGCGCAGAAAGCGGTAACCTATCGCCGGAAAGTAGAACAAAACTAACTTTAACATCGGCTCTGTAATAATGAAAGAACTGATAGCCGTATTCGTAGGCGGAGGCGCGGGCAGCATCCTGCGCTATCTGGTCCAAATGGCGTTGCATGAACGCATACACCCCTACTCCTTTCCGTGGGCTACACTGACGGTCAACCTGGCAGGTTGCTTCCTTATCGGGCTGTTTTACGCCTGGTCGGTACGCTTCAACCTTCCGGCCGAAGTGCGCCTGCTGCTTACCACGGGACTGTGCGGCGGGTTCACCACGTTTTCCACCTTCGGCAACGACTGCCTGCAAATGGTGCGGCAAGGTTACTACGCGCCGTTTCTGCTGTACGCCTGCCTCAGTGTAGGGCTGGGCATTGCGGCGGTGTGGGCAGGAAGCAGCGTGGGGAAGTAGCGGTCATTGCTCCGGTTCCGGAGCCTCAAGCGCCGGCACCTCGTCCACGTCCACCAGCTGCGGCAGGGGATTCTTGTCGCTTTGCTTGGCGCCCAGTTTCACCAGTTTGCCGCAGGTCTGCAAGATGCTCTGCCCGCCCGGCAGGAGCTTTTTCTCGCCGTCCTCGTAGGCTTTGGCTGCGCTGTCGAGAGCCTTGCCGATGGCCTGGTATTTCTTCATGAACTGCCCCACGCGGTCTATCATCTCGTTGGCCAGGGCATAGACTTTCTCGTGGTTCTGCGCCTGGGCTATCTGCGTCCAGGTGAGGTTGATGATGCGCAGGGCGGCAAAGAGGGTCTGCTCGTCGGCAATGAACACGTTCTTGTCCATGGCACGCCGCCACAAGTCGGGCTGGGCGTTCAAGGCTGTCCACAGGGCACCCGTATGGGGCACGAACATGATGACGTAATCCATCTTGACCTTCGGGGGCTGGATGTAGGAGGAGTAGTCTTTCACCGACAGTTCCTTTACATGCTTCTGCAAGCTGTCTATGTGTGCCTTCAGGTATTGCTGCCTTGCCTCCTCGGTCTCGGCGTTCACGTAATCGATGAAAGCCGTGAGCGACACCTTGGAGTCGATAATCACCTCGCGCCGCTGGTCAAGGTGCAGGATGACGTCGGGGCGCATCAGGCTGCCTTCCTCGGTCTTTACCGTCCGGCCCTCGGCGTCGCGGATGACGGCCTGCGTGTCGTAATGGATGCCACGGGTAAGCCCCTGCGCCTCCAGCAGCTCGTCGAGCACCGTTTCCCCCCAGTCGCCCTGCACCTTGGTGCCGTGCTTGAACACGCGGGTCAGCTCCTCGGCACTGCGCTGCGCGGCGGCGCTCTGGCGCATCATGTGCTCGATGTTGGTGCGCATCTCGGTGCTCATGGAGGTTTGCTTCAGGGTGTTTTCGTTCATGGCCTGTTTCATCTTCTCAATGGTTTCGCGCAGGGGATTGACTATCTGCCCCAGATTGGTGTTGCTGGATTCGGCAAACTCTTTTTGGCGTTGCTTCAGCATGTCGTCGGTGGCAGACTTTACCTGGGCGGAAACTTTGGCCATCATCTCGTCAAAACGTGCCTGCTGTGCCGCCAGTGCTTCGGCATGTCGTTTCTCTTGTGCCGCCAGCGCCTCCCTACATGCCGTTTCCTTGGCATTGAGGGCATCGTGGCAAGCCTCGTCCTTGGCTACCAAAGCGGCTTGGGAGGTTTTCTCTTTCTCCTGCAACGCCTGCCGGGCATAATTGTCCGCTTCTTGTTTTGCCCGGGCCATCTGCCCGCTCCACTCTTCTTTGGCCTCTTGGAGTGCACGCCGTGCTTCCGCTTTCTGCGCTTCTGCCTGCATTTTGATTTCTTCCACCTGCATCCGGAGCACTTCGTTCTTCGTAGCCAATGCCTGCTGCTTGCCGCGCGAGGCCAGGATGCCTATGACCGCGCCGGCGGCCATGCCTAAAATAATTGCTGCTATCAGTTCCATGAGATGATGTATAAGGATTTAACCGTGATTCTCCGGCAAAAGTACAAAAAAATCCCCGAAGCCATGCGGCTTCGGGGATTCAGAGCCTGTGCGGGGCAGGCATTATGCCTTTACGCGGCCTACGTATGAACCGTCGCGCGTATCGATTTCAATGGTTTCGCCTTCGTTGATGAAGAGGGGCACACGCACCGTGGCACCCGATTCTACTGTGGCAGGCTTCAGGGTGTTGGTGGCGGTATCGCCTTTCAGGCCCGGCTCGGTATAAGTAACTTTTTGCTGTACTTTGATAGGCATGTCGGCATAGAGCACGGTTTCAGTGGAAGCGTCGGACACCACATCCACCACCTGGCCTTCCAGCAGGAAGTCCACACCGTTGATAAGATCGTGTGCAATGGGAATCTGGTCAAAAGTCTCTTGGTTCATGAACATGTAGTCATCACCCTCCTGGTACAGGTATTGGTAGGGGCGGCGTTCCACACGCACGTCTTCCAGCTTCTCGCCGATGTTGAAGCGACGCTCCAGCACGTAACCGTTTACCACGTCTTTCAGTTTGGTACGCATGAAGGTGTTACCTTTTCCCGGCTTTACATGCAGGAAGTCGATGCAGAAATACAGCTTGCCGTCCATGCGGATGCAAGTTCCGATTTTAATGTCTTGGGCATTAATCATATTCGTATAATATTAAGTTGAATAAACGTTCTTTGCGGGTGCAAAAGTAATGGAATTCAGCAAAATTCGCAAAAAGTTTTGTGATAAAATGACTTATCTCTTGGTTTATTGGAGAAAAGTGCCTAATTTTGCAGCCCGAATTCGCGAGAATAATAACATAAAAAAGATACAGCAATGAAAAGAACATTTCAACCCTCGAACAGAAAGAGAAAAAACAAACACGGTTTCCGTGAGAGAATGGCCACTGCAAACGGCCGCCGAGTATTGGCTGCACGTCGTGCCAAAGGCCGCAAGAAACTGACCGTTTCCGACGAATACAACGGCGTGAAGGCATAAGACGCCAACACGCGGAAAGAGACAAGGAAAGAGGGTGTATCAAATTGCAATGTATTTGATGCACCCTTCTTTTCATTGTGTGAGGTCTGGAAATACTTCAAGCAGCCATGTTTTGAGAGTTTCCCTCATTTTTTTGATTTTTCGCATATAAAAT
>CALULP010000017.1 GCA_944321495.1 uncultured Bacteroides sp.
AGCAGCCATTTGTATTAGACTGCAAAGTTGAAAAATCAAGTCCGTTTCATTTTAAAAAACCGCGTAATTGACTATATTTCAATAATTTCAAAGAACTAATTATCCACTTTTACGGGACAGTAGTGACTGACTTTATTTAAAAGCCGCGTGCCGTGATACGAACTGTGTATCACGGCACGCGGCTTTTTTATGCAAAGGGGTGTGCGGGCTTCCGGTTATAATGCCAGCTTGCGGCGCACGAAAGATTCAATGAAGTCTGTGGTGGCGTCGATGCCCAGTGCCGACGAATCGATGCACAGGTGGTAGGTGGCTGCGGCCCCCCACGTCTTGTTGCTGTAGTAATTGTAGTAATCCGAGCGTTTTTTGTCGGCTTTTTCCATCATGTTCTCTGCCGCTTCTTCACTGATGGAGTGCAGTTGGCAGAGGCGGCGTATGCGGTCTGCCTTGGACGCAGAAATAAAAATGTTGGCGCACCAAGGGTGGTCGCGCAGGATATAGTCGGCGCAGCGTCCTACGAAAAGGCACGACTTCTCGTCGGCCAGCCGCCGGATTACATCGCTTTGCACTTGGAACAGGGAGTCGTTGCTCAAGCAGTTGGTCGCAGGAATGGTGCTTTCTCCGATGAACGGGAAGCGCACGCCAAACAGCCCTCCCAGTATGTTTTGCGATGCTTTCTCATCGGCTTTCTCAAAGAACTCGCGGCGCAATCCGCTTTCTTCCGATGCCAGTTGAATCAGTTCCTTGTCATAAAAATCTATGCCCAGGCGTGCGGCAAGCTTTTCTCCAATCTCTCTTCCGCCGCTTCCCAATTGGCGTCCTATGTTTACTATGATTTTTTTATTCATGAGGCGGTTTGTTGTTTTAAAGTTGTTCTCTCGGTAGCAAATATAAATATTCTCCGGGAAATAACGGGAGTCTGTTCCGGAAAATCTTTTTGCAGGCATGCAAAAATGCCGGTACAGGCAGGAAAAGTTTATCTGAAGCTTGCAGTTATTTATCTGAAGCCTGAAGATAATTATCTGCAGGCTTCAGATAATTATCTTTGCGCCTAAGATAATCTTTTTGCGCCTGTCCGGGACTTTTTTGTCCGGGCGGAACGATTTTTCCCGGGGAACTTGCCCCGCTTTCCGGACGGCCTGCCTCCTTTTTTCGGGCTTTCCCCCCGCGCTTTATTTCCCAAAACATGCCGCAATATGGAAAAAGTTTCGTACTTTTGTACCCAAATCGAGCGTAATAAAACGAGATGAACGTATTAGAACTAAGTGAACAGGAAATCATACGGCGCAATAGTCTGGCCGAACTGCGCGCTTTGGGCATCGACCCGTATCCCGCGGCAGAGTATGTAACCAATGCTTTCTCGACCGACATCAAGGCCGAGTTCGAGGACGGCGCCGAGCCGCGGCAGGTATCCGTGGCCGGACGCATGATGAGCCGCCGCGTTATGGGAAAGGCCTCTTTCATTGAACTGCAAGACTCGAAAGGCCGCATACAGGTGTATGTCACGCGCGACGACATCTGCCCCGGCGATAATAAAGATATGTATAACACCGTCTTCAAACGCCTGCTCGACTTGGGCGATTTCATCGGCATTGAAGGCTTCGTGTTCCGTACCCAAATGGGCGAAATCAGCATTCATGCCCAGAAGCTTACCGTTCTTTCCAAAAGCCTGCGCCCCCTGCCCATAGTTAAGTACAAGGACGGCGTGGCTTACGACAAGTTTGACGACCCGGAACTGCGCTACCGCCAACGTTATGTGGACCTCATTGTGAACGACGGCGTGAAGGACACTTTCCTGAAGCGTTCCAAAATCATACAGACCATGCGCGCCGTGCTTGACGAAGCCGGCTATACGGAAGTGGAAACTCCCATCCTGCAGTCTATCCCCGGCGGGGCCAGCGCACGCCCTTTCATCACCCACCACAATTCGTTGGACATCGACCTTTACCTGCGCATCGCCACCGAGTTGTACCTCAAGCGTCTGATAGTGGGCGGGTTTGAGGGTGTCTACGAAATCGGCAAGAACTTCCGCAACGAGGGCATGGACAAGAACCATAACCCCGAGTTCACCTGCATGGAACTTTACGTGCAGTATAAGGACTACAATTGGATGATGGGCTTCACCGAGAAGTTGCTGGAGCGCATCTGCCTTGCCGTCAACGGCAGTACCGAAACCCAGATAGACGGCAAGACCATCAGTTTCAAGGCTCCTTACCGCCGCCTTCCTATCCTCGAAGCTATCAAGGAAAAGACCGGTTACGACCTCGACGGGAAGACGGAAGACGAGATATGCGACATTTGCAAGGCCCTTGGCATGGAGATAGATGACACCATGGGCAAGGGTAAGCTTATCGATGAGATTTTCGGTGAATTCTGCGAAGGCACTTTCATCCAGCCTACTTTCATCACCGACTATCCCGTTGAGATGTCGCCCCTTACCAAGATGCACCGCAGCAAGCCCGGGCTGACCGAACGCTTCGAACTGATGGTGAACGGCAAGGAACTGGCCAATGCGTACAGCGAGCTGAACGACCCCATCGACCAGGAAGAACGCTTCAAGGAGCAACTCCGCCTGAGCGAAAAAGGCGACGACGAGGCCATGTTCATCGACCAGGATTTCCTCAAAGCCTTGCAATACGGTATGCCTCCCACGTCGGGCATCGGCATCGGCATCGACCGCCTTACCATGCTCATGACGGGACAGCCTTTCATCCAGGAGGTGCTTTTCTTTCCCCAGATGCGTCCCGAGAAGACCGCGCCCAAGGACGCTCCCGCCAAATATACCGAGCTGGGCATGCCCGAAGCATGGGTACCCCTCATCCAGAAAGCCGGATATAATGTGGTGGAAAGCATGAAGGAAGTCAACCCCCAAAAGCTTCACATGGACATCTGCGGCATCAACAAGAAGTACAAGCTGGGACTTGACAATCCCACCGTGGCGGAAGTAGAGGGCTGGATAAACCGATTGAAATAAACGTCGCTTCATAGACAGATACCGTAAGAGAACCATGAAATTACCTGGAAAGATAGCCATAATGGGTGGAGGGAGCTGGGCTACCGCCATAGCCAAGATGGTGCTGTCCCAAACGGAAACGTTGAACTGGTACATGCGGCGCGATGACCGCATAGCCGACTTCAAACGCTTGGGGCATAATCCGGCTTATCTGACCAGCGTAAAATTTGATGTGAAACGCATCCACTTCAGCTCCAACATCAACGACATTGTGAAGGAGTCGGACACGCTGATATTCGTCACACCGTCCCCTTACTTGAAGAACCACTTGAAGAAGCTGAAGACGAAGATAAAAGACAAGTTCATCATCTCGGCCATCAAAGGCATTGTGCCCGATGACAACTTGATTGTGTCGGAATATTTTACCAAGGAATATGGCGTCCCGCCCGAAAACATCGCGGTGGTTGCCGGTCCCTGCCATGCCGAGGAGGTGGCTTTGGAGCGCCTTTCGTACCTCACGATAGCATGTCCCGACATCAATAAGGCTACCAGTATGGCGCGCCTGCTGGCCAGTTCTTTCATCAAGACTTCGGTCAGCAACGATGTGGTGGGCATAGAGTACGGCTCGGTGCTGAAGAATGTGTATGCCATTGCGGCAGGCATTTGCAACGGGTTGAAATACGGGGATAACTTCCAAGCGGTGCTGATGTCGAACGCCGTGCAGGAGATGGACCGCTTCTTGCAAGTGGTGCATCCCATCGGGCGCAATGTCATCGATTCGGCTTATCTGGGTGATTTGTTGGTGACCGGTTATTCCAACTTCAGCCGCAACCGCACGTTCGGCGCCATGATAGGGAAAGGCTACTCGGTGAAAAGCGCACAGATGGAAATGGAAATGATAGCCGAGGGGTATTACGGTACCAAGTGCATCAAGGAGATTAACAAGCACTACCATGTGAATATGCCGATTGTGGATGCAGTATATAATATATTGTATGAACGCATCTCGCCGGTGATAGAGATAAAGCTGCTGACCGACTCCTTCCGATGAGGACGTCGCAGGGGCGGCTGGTAAAAAGATTATTAATCGGGCAACTCCGTTTCCCCTTGGGAAAGAGAGGAGGGGAAGTTGCCAAAACATAGAACGATATGATTAGCTTAAACATTGAAAAGACTTTTGGATTCATTTCCAAAGAAAGTGTCTTTGCCTACGAAGCTCAGGTAAAGGCTGCACAAGAGGCATTGGAAAATGGGACCGGCAAAGGGAATGATTTCTTGGGCTGGTTGCACCTCCCGTCTTCGATTACCAAAGAACATCTGGACGACTTGAAGGCTACCGCCCAGGTGTTGCGCGACAATTGCGACGTGGTTGTAGTGGCAGGTATTGGCGGAAGCTATCTGGGCGCCCGTGCCGTTATCGAGTCATTGTCCAACAGCTTTACCTGGCTGCAGGAGAAGAAGTCGGCTCCTGTCATCTTGTATGCAGGCCACAATATCGGCGAAGATTATCTGTATGAACTGACCGAGTACCTGAAAGGAAAGAAATTCGGCGTTATCAATATCTCCAAGTCGGGAACTACCACTGAGACCGCCTTGGCTTTCCGCCTGCTCAAGAAGCAGTGTGAAGATGAGCGTGGCAAGGAAATGGCCAAGAAAGTTATCGTGGCTATTACCGATGCCAAGAAGGGTGCAGCGCGTGTGACAGCCGACAAGGAAGGTTATAAGTCGTTTATCATTCCGGACAATGTGGGCGGTCGTTTTTCTGTGCTGACCCCGGTAGGCCTGTTGCCTATTGCCGTTGCCGGTTTTGATATTGACAAACTGGTTGCCGGTGCCGTAGCTATGGAGAAAGCTTGTGGCAAGGATGTCCCGTTTGCCGAGAATCCTGCCGCCATCTATGCCGCTACCCGCAACGAGTTGTACAAGAACGGCAAGAAAATAGAAATCTTGGTTAACTTCAACCCCAAACTGCACTACGTAAGCGAGTGGTGGAAACAATTGTACGGCGAATCGGAAGGCAAGGAAAACAAGGGAATCTTCCCCGCTTCCGTAGACTTTTCTACCGACTTGCACTCCATGGGCCAATGGATTCAGGAGGGTGAACGCAGCATTTTCGAAACGGTGATTTCCGTAGAGAAAGTGAACCACAGCCTTACCGTTCCTACCGATGCCGAAAACCTGGACGGCTTGAACTACTTGGCAGGCAAGCATGTGGACGAGGTGAACAAGATGGCAGAATTGGGTACGCAGCTTGCCCATGTGGATGGTGGTGTTCCCAATATGCGTATAGTTATCCCGGCACTGAATGAGGAAAGCATCGGCGGGCTGCTCTATTTCTTTGAAAAGGCTTGCGGCATCAGCGGTTATGTCCTGGGTGTTAACCCGTTCAACCAGCCGGGTGTGGAAGCTTACAAGAAGAATATGTTTGCCTTGCTGAACAAGCCGGGTTATGAAGAAGAATCCAAAGCTATTCAAGCCCGCCTGTAATGATTCACATGGGTCATATAGTATTGGTATAAATAGGAATATGGGTAGCCGTATGTATGGCTGCCCATATTTGTTTTTTAATGACAACAAATCATACTTTTGTTATATATGGCTGATTTTAAAGCATCTGTTTCCCGCTATTTGGAACAACACGGCTATCCGCGCATCCGCTTGAAAGCAGTCCTTTTCGATATGGACGGCGTGTTGTTCAACTCCATGCCTTACCATGCTGATGCCTGGAATAAGGTCATGGCACGTTATGGCTTGCACCTTTCGCGTGAAGAAGCTTTTTTGCATGAGGGACGTACCGGTTCTTCTACCATCAACATCGTTTATCGCCGCCAGTTCGGCAAGGATGCCGACCCGGAACTGGTGAAAACCATTTACGATGAAAAAAGCGCGGAGTTCGCCAAAAATCCGGAACCTGAGCGTATGCCGGGTGCTTGGGAACTGTTGCAGAAGTTGAAGGAGGAAGGCATCATTCCCGTCATAGTCACAGGTTCGGGGCAACATTCGTTGTTCGACCGCCTTTCACATTGTTTCCCGGGAACATTCCAACGGGAACGGATGGTGACCGCCTTCGATGTGAAGTATGGCAAGCCTAACCCCGAGCCATACCTGATGGGGTTGGAAAAGGCTGGAGTGCAACCCAATGAGGCCATTGTGGTGGAGAATGCCCCCATCGGCGTACAGGCGGGATGTGCGGCAGGCATTTTTACGGTGGCGGTCAATACCGGCCCGCTGGACGGACAAGTATTGCTGGATGCTGGTGCCGATGTCTTGTTGCCGTCCATGCAAGCGTTGTGTGACGGTTGGGAGGAGCTGCACCGGGCATTGGACGGGCAGTAAGAAAGGCCGTCGGGTGGTAAAAGCCATTCTGTTTAGCTTTTTTATAACGCATGCGGTAAAAAAACACATGAAAAACATCCTTATCCCAATGAATTCCGTATATTTGCATGTCTGTAAACGACATTTTGACAAGTGAACAGTTTTACTTTTTTAAATAGATAAACTATGGCAGATATCAATGAAAAACTCTTCTCAGACTTCCCTCCTGTGTCCACCGACCAGTGGATGGAGAAGATTACCGTCGACCTGAAAGGCGCGGATTTTGAGAAGAAACTCGTTTGGAAAACCAACGAAGGCTTTAAAGTAAAGCCCTTCTACCGCAGGGAAGATCTGGAAGGACTGAAGATTACAGACGCCCTGCCCGGCGAATTTCCCTATTTGAGAGGTAACAAGAAAGACAACAACAGCTGGCTCGTCCGTCAGGAAATCGATGCGGCCGATGCCTCCGAGGCCAATGCCAAAGCGTTGGATGGGCTGAACAAGGGCATTGACTCCTTGTCTTTCCACCTGAAAGCCAAACAACTGGATGCCGCCTACCTTGACACGCTGTTGAAAGACATCTGTGCAGAGTGTGTGGAACTGAATTTCTCCGTTTGCCAAGGGCACGTGGTTGAACTGGCCAACTTGCTGGTTGCTTATTTTCAAGGCAAGGGTTACGACCTCTCCAAGCTGCGAGGCTCCATTAACTATGACCCGATGGGCAAGATGCTCGCCAAGGGCAAGGAAAAAGGCAACTTGGTGGAAACTTCCAAGGCGTTGCTGGCTGCTACTGCCGCCCTGCCCGGTTACAGGGTCTTGAACGTTGGCGCTTTGACCTTGAACAATGCCGGCGCTTACATTTATCAGGAACTGGGTTATGCATTGGCTTGGGGCAATGAATACATGAATGCACTGACCGAGGCAGGAGTGCCTGCGGCCACGGTGGCGAAGAACATCAAGTTCAACTTCGGTATCAGCTCCAATTACTTCCTCGAAATTGCCAAGTTCCGCGCTGCCCGTCTGTTGTGGGCAAATATCGTAGCTTCTTACTTGAAGGAAGAAGACGGCAAGGAGCCTGCCAAGATGTGTGTCCATGCCGAAACTTCTACATTCAATCTTACCTTGTTCGACTCCTATGTTAACTTGCTGAGAACTCAGACCGAGGCCATGAGTGCTGCTTTGGCCGGTGTGGATTCGATGACGGTGGTACCTTTCGACAAGGCTTACGAGGCTCCCAACGAGTTCTCCGAACACTTGGCACGCAACCAGCAGTTGTTGCTGAAGGAAGAATCGCACTTCGACAAAGTGGTTGACCCCGCTGCCGGTTCATATTACATTGAGAACCTGACGGTTTCGATTGCCAAGCAGGCATGGGAACTGTTCCTTGCCGTGGAAGACGAAGGCGGCTTCATGGCTGCTGTCAAGGCAGGCAAGGTGCAGGAGGCTGTAAATGCCAGCAATGCCGCACGCCATACGGCAGTTGCCAAGCGTAAGGAAATCCTGTTGGGCACGAACCAGTACCCCAACTTCCAGGAACTGGCCGATGGCAAGAAACCGCTTGAAGCCGTTTGTTGCTGCGGTGGTGGAGAACATCAGGCTTGCGAGAAAGATTGCGCAACTTTGGTGTTCGACCGTGCGGCCAGCGAGTTCGAGGCTTTGCGGCTGGAAACAGAGGCATCGGGCAAACGTCCGAAAGCATTTATGCTGACCATTGGCAACTTGGCTATGCGTCAGGCACGTGCCCAGTTCTCTTGCAACTTCTTGGCTTGTGCCGGTTATGAAGTCATCGACAATCTGGGCTTCGATACCGTGAAAGAAGGTATTGATGCTGCCCTGGCGGCCAAGGCAGACATCGTGGTGCTCTGCTCCAGCGATGACGAATATGCCGAATACGCCGTTCCGGCATACAAAGAGCTGGCAGGCCGTGCCATGTTCATTGTGGCCGGCGCTCCCGCCTGCATGGACGAACTGAAAGCTGCCGGCATCGAGAACTTCATTCATGTACGCGTCAACGTGCTGGAAACTTTAAAGGAATACAACGCTAAATTATTAAGTTAACAAGGGGACAAGGCTACAAGACACAAGGCATGTCCTTGTTTGCTTGTCAACTGAATCCTCGTCAACTCATAAGAACCATGAGAAAAAATTTCAAAAATTTAGATATCTATGCCGCTTTCCAGCCCGTCAACGGTGCCGAGTGGCAGAAGGCTAACGGCATCCATGCTGATTGGAAGACGCCGGAACATATTGAAGTAAAGCCTGTTTATACAAAAGAAGACCTCGAGGGCATGGAGCATCTGGACTATGCTGCCGGTTTGCCTCCCTATTTGCGTGGCCCGTATTCTATGATGTACACTTTCCGTCCGTGGACCATCCGCCAGTATGCAGGGTTCTCTACGGCAGAGGAGTCCAATGCATTCTACCGTCGTAACCTGGCTTCCGGCCAGAAAGGCCTTTCGGTCGCTTTCGACCTCCCCACGCACCGCGGTTATGACCCGGACAATGAACGTGTGGTTGGTGATGTAGGCAAGGCCGGCGTGTCCATCTGCTCGTTGGAGAACATGAAAGTGCTGTTCGAGGGCATTCCTTTGAACAAGATGTCCGTTTCCATGACGATGAACGGTGCCGTGCTGCCTGTCATGGCGTTCTACATCAATGCCGGGCTGGAACAAGGCGCCAAGCTGGAAGAGATGGCAGGAACCATCCAGAACGATATCCTGAAAGAGTTCATGGTGCGCAACACCTATATCTATCCGCCTGCATTCTCCATGAAGATTATCTCCGACATCTTCGAGTACACCTCGCAGAAGATGCCGAAGTTCAACTCCATCTCCATCTCCGGTTACCACATGCAGGAGGCCGGCGCTACGGCAGACATCGAGCTGGCCTACACCCTGGCCGACGGCTTGGAGTACCTGCGTGCCGGAGTCAATGCCGGGCTGGACATCGATGCATTTGCCCCGCGTCTGTCCTTCTTCTGGGCCATCGGCACCAACCACTTCATGGAGATTGCCAAGATGCGTGCCGCCCGTATGTTGTGGGCGAAGATTGTGAAGCAGTTCAACCCCAAGAACCCCAAGTCGTTGGCCTTGCGTACCCACTGCCAGACGTCCGGATGGTCGCTCACCGAGCAAGACCCCTTCAACAACGTGGGCCGTACCTGCATCGAGGCCATGGCGGCTGCCCTGGGACATACCCAGTCGTTGCACACCAACGCCTTGGACGAGGCCATCGCCCTGCCCACCGACTTCTCGGCACGTATCGCCCGCAACACCCAGATTTACATCCAGGAAGAGACGAACATCTGCAAGAACGTCGACCCGTGGGGCGGTTCGTACTACGTGGAGTCCTTGACGAACGAGATTGCGAAGAAGGCTTGGGAGCACATCCAGGAGATTGAGAAGCTGGGCGGCATGGCCAAGGCCATCGAGACCGGCATTCCCAAGATGCGCATCGAGGAGGCCGCCGCACGTACCCAGGCACGCATCGACAGCGGTTCGCAGACCATTGTCGGCGTGAACAAGTACCGCCTGGAGAAAGAAGAGCCTATCGATATCCTTGAAATCGATAACACCGCCGTCCGCCAGGAACAGCTGGAGAACCTGCAGAAGCTGAAGGCCGGCCGCAACCAGGCAGAGGTAGACAAGGCCTTGGATGCCATCACCGAGTGTGTCAAGACCGGCAAGGGCAACCTGTTGGAGCTGGCCGTCGAGGCAGCCCGCGTGCGTGCCACCTTGGGCGAGATTTCCTATGCATGCGAGAAGGTAGTAGGACGTTATAAAGCAATCATCAGAACGATATCAGGCGTGTATTCATCAGAAAGTAAGAACGATAAGGACTTCGACCGTGCTTGCGAGCTGTGTGCGGAGTTCGCCAAGAAGGAAGGCCGTCAGCCCCGTATTATGGTTGCCAAGATGGGACAGGACGGTCACGACCGTGGTGCGAAGGTAGTGGCAACCGGGTATGCCGACTGTGGCTTCGACGTCGACATGGGACCCTTGTTCCAGACCCCTGCCGAGGCTGCCCGCGAGGCGGTGGAGAACGACGTCCATGTAGTGGGCGTGTCCTCCTTGGCTGCCGGACACAAGACGCTCATCCCGCAGCTCATCGCCGAGCTGAAGAAGCTGGGCCGCGAGGACATCGTGGTCATCGCCGGAGGTGTCATCCCGCCGCAGGACTATGACTTCCTCTACAAGGCGGGCGTAGCGGCTATCTTTGGCCCGGGTACCCCCGTGGCAAAGGCTGCCTGCCAGATACTGGAAATCCTTATGGACGAAGAATAATATTGCCAAGACCTCCTTTTTATAAAGGGTCACAGCCGTCTTGCCCGCGAGGGTAGGGCGGTTTTTTTATGCGGATAGTGTTGCAATATTCAAGAAATAACTTTACCTTCGCCCATTATTAACCAAAGAACTTTAAGCTTATGCGAAGAACAAAGGGACAATTTACCCCCCCCCATATTTAAGAAAGATTAACCATCTGTTACCATTCTTTATATTCTTTGCAGGAGCATCGCTTACCTCCTGCTACGACGACAACAACATCTCCCCCCTGTGGGCCGTGGTGAGCGACCACGAACAACGCCTCTCCGCCCTCGAGAAGTGGCAGGACCAGGTGAACCAGAACATCGAGTCCCTGCAACAACTCCTCAACACTACCGACTACATCACCTCCGTTACCCCCCTCGTTGAAGGCGGGGAAGAGGTGGGCTACACCATCACGTTCCTGAACTCCGACCCCATCAACATCTATCACGGCAAGAAAGGGGACACCGGTGACGACGGCTACACCCCGCAAATCAGCCTGACCCAGGGCACCGACGGCAACTGGTATTGGACGCTGGACGGCGAGCTGATGCTGGATAAGGACAACAACCCCATCCGCGCCAATGGAGAAGACGGGCAGGAAGGACAGCAAGGCCAACAAGGCCAGACCGGACAGACCGGCGCCTCCGCCCCCACGCCGCAAATCAAGCTGGGAAGTACCATTACCGGAGGAACTGTGATAACCGATAATGGAGGCATGCAAGCCGAAGCTTGGTACCTTAGTGTGGATGGCGGGCAGACGTGGTACCGCATTAGCGGAGACAAGGGTGAGCAGGGCGACCGAGGCCCACAAGGCAGCACTGGCCCTCAAGGTCCCCAAGGCCCACAAGGGGATCAAGGTGAAACAGGCGATGCATGGTTTGCCGCAGCTCCCACGCTTTCCGGCGACGGCACGCATTATATTTTCACCCTTACAGGCGGCAGCACCTTCAGCATTCCCGCTTACCGCACCTTGCAGATAGGTGAAGGCACAGGCACCCTCACGCTGAGCAACGTCACTACAGACATATCCATCACCTTGCCCACAGGCAGCAGCGTGGGCGATTTCTCTGCCCTCATGGCCCAGGTCGTCCCCGAAGGAGATGACGTGAGCATCGCCACCCGTGTAGACAATTCCGGTTGGAAGGTAGAGGCCACCTTGGCGGAGAGCGGTAGCAAAGTCACCGTCACTGCCCCGCAGGACGGCTCCAAAGCCATGTTGCGCGTCACCCTTGTAGATAATGCTGGAGGCGAAATCGTAGCCTCATGCGTCCTTCAGGCACCACTCCGTAGCGCTGAGGTGGGCGACTATTATTATAGCGACGGTACCTACTCCCCCACACTCGATGCGCAGAAGGAGTGCATTGGCGTAGTGTTCTACGTGGGCAATGTGGCCAAGGACGACACCTGGCTGCAGCAGAAGATAGGCGACACCTCTACCGGCAGCCATGGCTTGGTAGTGGCGCTGAAGAATGCCGACGGCGATGCAGATAACCCCGCCAAGTGGGGAGGAGACACAGATAAGCTTATCGGCCAGCAAGAAGGATATGCGAATGTCTCATATCGTGTTATACCGCAAACCCTCATAGGCTATGGCTGCACCGAGGCCCTACGCCACTATAATGAGACGGCAGACGAGGATAAGAAGTGCATAGCCGTCAGTGCCGTCGACACCTATGCAGCAGCGAATACTGCCCCCGACGGCACCAGCGGCTGGTACTTGCCCAGCCTCAAAGAGCTGGCTTTGCTGATATCCGGGAATCTCGAGTTACAGAATCAGGTTAATAAAGGTACTGACTTAGCCGCCGAACGAGACAAGCAGCTGGAGGCCGCCAAGGGCGACAAGCTGATAGGGGCCTGGTATTGGGCAAGTGCCGAAAAAGACGGGTCATCAGGCTCCCCAGCACAAATAGCTCAGTGGGTCTGGTGCTATCATTGTGAGGCATCGAACAGTGGCCGCCCCATCTCTGATCCTAAATATCTGGAAGATACGTGGAGTCCTTCTCCCACCGATTATTCTAAGAACCCGCTGCGCACCCGTGCCATCCTCGCTTTCTGACCTCATGCTATACCCCCATTTGCACCCCATGCATGAGGTCTGAAGGTACCCCATGCATGGGTGCCAATGATACCCCATGCATGGGGTGTGATGAGCACCCATGCGAAGGGTGTTGGAACGATAAATATCAACCCTTTAAAAAGCCAAAAAGCTATGTTGGAATTCAATGTAAAAGCCAAAGTTCAGCCCGTGGGCGAACGCAAGGGACAGACCGTGTACTACGCACAGGTAAAGTCCCAACAGAAAATGACAAACAAAATGGTAGTAGAGCGCATCGTGCGCGAAACCTCCTTGTCGGAAGGCGACGTAAGCAATGCCCTCATCAGCCTGTCGAACGTAGTGTGCGACGCGTTGAAGATGGGCATGAGCGTCGACCTCGGCGACTTGGGCTCGCTGCGCCTCTCCGTCCCCTCGAAGATGATGGACACCGAGGCCGAAGTCACCGTAAAGGATGCGCTGAAGAACCCAAAAATCATCTTCACCCCCAAGCAAAAGATGCGCGACGCCGCTAACGCTGTGGAGCTGAGTATCGACCGCCCGAAGGATGACACCGGCACCACCGGCACAGATACCGGCGAAGAGGAAGACGGCAACCAGCAGATGGGCTAAGCGGGGGCTTCCATGGGGGGAGGGTGCGTCATCCTGTCGACAAGGATTAGGGCGCACCCTCCCTCTTTGTTTTCCCCTCACGGCTGCTGCGCCCCTTGCAGTGCTTCATTGAAATTCGTACCTTTGCAAAGTCAAAACAACGGAGAAGAATACACATGATAGTTTGCATAGCCGAAAAGCCGTCCGTGGCACGCGACATCGCCGAGGTGCTGGGCGCGAGGGACAGGAAGGAAGGGTACATCGAGGGAAACGGCTACCAGGTGACGTGGACCTTCGGCCACCTCTGCACCCTCAAGGAGCCGCACGAGTACACGCCCCAGTGGAAGGCCTGGCGCCTGGACAGCCTGCCCATGATACCGCCCCGCTTCGGCATCAAACTCATCGCTAACCCGACGTACGAGCGGCAGTTCCACATCATCGAGCAGCTGATGCAGCGGGCGGACATGATTATCAACTGCGGCGATGCCGGGCAGGAGGGCGAGCTCATACAGCGCTGGGTGATGCAGAAGGCCGGCGCCCGCTGCCCCGTGAAGCGGCTGTGGATATCGTCGCTCACCGAGGAGTCCATCCGCGAAGGCTTTGCGAAGTTACGCCCTGCCGACGACTTCCTCCCCCTCTACCAGGCGGGCCTGAGCCGTGCCATCGGCGACTGGCTGCTGGGCATGAACGCCACCCGCCTCTACACCATGAAGTACGGGCAGCGCGGACAGGTGCTCTCCATCGGCCGCGTACAGACGCCCACCCTGGCGCTGATAGTCAGTCGCCAGCTGGAGATAGAGCACTTCGTCCCCCGCCAGTACTGGGAGCTGCGCACCGTGTATCGCGACACGCCCTTTGCCGCCCTCGTCCGCAAGCCCGACGAGGAGCAGGGCATCGACCCCATCACCGACCACCAGCGCGGACTGGAGCTGCTGGAGCGCATCAAGGACGAGCCGTTCACCATCACCTCCATCGCCCGGCGCGAGGGCAGGGAAGCCCCGCCAAGGCTGTTCGACCTCACCTCCCTGCAAGTGGAGTGCAACAAGAAGTTCGCCTACTCCGCCGACGACACGCTGAAGCTCATCCAATCCCTCTACGAGAAGAAGGTCACCACCTATCCCCGCGTCGACACCACCTTCCTCAGCGACGACATCTACCCCAAGTGCCCTGGCATCCTGCAGGGGCTGCGCGGCTACGAGGCCCTCACCGCCCCGCTCGAGGGCAAGCCCTTGCCGAAGACGAAGAAGGTGTTCGACAACGCCAAGGTGACCGACCACCACGCCATCATCCCCACCGGGCAGCCCCCAGTGAACCTGACGGACATGGAGCAGCGGGTATTCGACCTGGTGACACGCCGTTTCATTGCCGCGTTCTATCCCGACTGCAAGTTTGCCACCACCACCGTGCTGGGGCAGGCGGGCGGCATTGGCTTCAAGGCCACCGGCCGCCAGGTGCTCGAGCCGGGCTGGCGGGTGGTCTTTGCCGCGCAGGAGGAGAAGGAGGGCGACGGGGGCGAGGGCGAACAGCCGCAGGCGCTCCCCGCCTTCGCCAAGGGGGAGAGCGGCCCCCATGCCCCCGAGCTGGCGGAGAAGTGGACGCGCCCGCCCTTGCCCTACACCGAGGCCACCCTGCTGCGCGCCATGGAAACCGCCGGCCGGCTGGTGGACAACGACGAGCTGCGCGACGCCCTGAAGGAGAACGGCATAGGCCGCCCCTCCACCCGCGCCGCCATCATCGAGACCCTGTTCAAGCGCCGCTACATCCGCAAGGAGAAGAAGAACCTGGTGGCCACCCCCACGGGCATCGAGCTGATACAGACCATCCACGAAGAACTGCTGAAGTCCGCCGAGCTGACCGGCATCTGGGAGAAGAAGCTGCGCGAGATAGAGCGGCGCACCTACGATGCCTCCCGCTTCCTGGAGGAGCTGAAGCAGATGGTCACCGGCATAGTACAAAGCGTATTGGCGGACACGGGCAACCGGCGTATCAGCATGCAGCCCGACCCCGCGAAGGAGAAGAAGGAGAAGAAAAACACTCCCGCCGTCCGCAATCCCTCCGTCCGTAAGCCCTCCGCCCGCAAGAAAAAGGCGCCTGCCCCCGCTGCGGGGGAAGACGCCGTGGTGGGAAAGCCCTGCCCGGTGTGCGGCAAGGGCACGGTCATCAAGGGCAAGACGGCCTACGGCTGCTCCCGCTGGAAGGAGGGGTGCACGTTCCGCCAGCCGTTCGGGGAATAGGAGCCCCTCCCTAACCCTCCCCGGTAGGGAGGGAGGACGTCAGCGGTGCTCGGCCACATACTTCCACAGGGGAGCCGCCATCAGTGCCTGGTGCACCTGGTTCGTCTGCAACAACTCCTTGACCTCCTCGTAAGTCAGCAGGTGCACCGTCAGGCTCTCCGTCTCGTCCAAGTGTTGTCCGGACACCTTTTCCACGTCGGTAGCCAGGAAGCAGTAGGTCTTGTTGCTGTCCTTGCCGGGGTTGCTGCATACCTCCATGTAGAGGGCCCATATGCCGTTGCCGTAGCCGGTCTCTTCCAGCAGCTCGCGCCTGGCGGCGTCGAGGGGCGAGGCGTCTGTGGCTTCGCACACCCCGGCGCAAAGCTCGTAGGCCGTCACCCGGCGGGCGTGGCGGTACTGCCGCACCAGGACGAACTGCCCCTCGCGGGTAATGGCGATGACGTTCACCCAGTCCGGGTATTCCATTACGTAATAAGCAGGGATGTGGTTGCCGTTGGGCAGCAGCAGGTGGTCCCTGCGCACGGTGAGCCACGGCTCGCGGAACAGGTATTCGCTGCTCAGCACCTGCCACGGCTTGTCTTCAGGTTCATGTTTCATTGGGGTTGTTTGTAGGTTTATGAGTTGATAAGTTTATGAGTTTATGAGGTGACGAGGTGACGAGGTAACGAGGTGACAAGGGTACAAGGTAACGAGGTAACGAGTTGACGAGGTTATAAGTTAATGAGGTTACAAGTTAACGAGGTTACAAGTATCACGGACGGCAACGCCGTCCAACTATGCTTAACCGCTGTGTGCCGCGTAGCGGTACCTGCGGCGGGAAACTGTAGCCCGGCTATCTGAACCTCGAAGGGGTTCAACCGTATGTCGGCGAAACATAACCCGTTCGACCCCTTCGAGGTCGATATTCTCTTACGTATGTATATCCGAAGGTGTCGCTTCGCTCCACCCTCGGTTAAGCATCATTGGACAGTTACACTGTCCGTGTAGCCTCGTCAACTTATCACCTTGTCCCCTTGTTCCCTTGTTCCCTTGTTCCCTCGTTCCCTCGTTCCCTCGTTCCCTAGTCAACTCTTAGGATACTCCAAGTAGAACTCCACCACCGCCTCGATGCCTTTGCGCAGGATGTCCAGCGGCATGTTCTCGTTGGGGGAGTGGATGGCGTTGCTTTCCAGTCCGAAGCCCATCAGCACGGTCTTGATGCCCAGCACTTGCTCGAAGGTGGAGATGATGGGGATGCTTCCGCCCCGGCGCACGGCCAGCGGCTTCCGGCCGAAGGCTTTCTCGAAGCCTTTCTCGGCAGCCCGGTAGGCCGGCAGGCTGATGGGGCACACGTAGCCTTGCCCGCCGTGCAGGGGCGTCACTGTCACCTGCACGGTGTCCGGCGCAATACTTTGCAGGTACTGCGCGAAGCGTTGCTCTATCTGGCGGTGGTCCTGGTGGGGCACCAGTCGGCAGGACACCTTGGCGTAGGCTTTCGAGGGCAGCACCGTCTTGGCGCCCTCGCCCGTATAGCCGCCCCAGATGCCGCAGATGTCGAACGACGGGCGGCAACTGTTGCGCTCCAGCGTGCTGTAGCCTTTCTCTCCCGCCAGTGCCCGGACGCCGATGGCTTGCTTGTATTTCTCCTCGTCGAAAGGTATCTTTGCTATCATGGCACGTTCTTCGGCGGGCACTTCCTCCACGTCGTCGTAGAAGCCCGGCACGGTGATGCGCCCGTCCTCGTCCACCACCCGGGCCAGCAGCCCGCAAAGCACGTTGATGGGGTTGGCCACCGCCCCGCCGAAGTGTCCCGAGTGCAGGTCGCGGTTGGGTCCCGTCACTTCCACCTGCCAGTAAGCCAGTCCGCGCAGGCCCGTGGTCAGCGATGGCAGGTCGGCTCCCAGCATGCTGGTGTCCGACACTAAGATGACGTCCGCCTTCAGCAGCTCCTTGTGCTCTTTGCAGAAGTTCTCCAGGCTTGGCGACCCGATTTCTTCCTCCCCCTCGAAGATGAACTTCACGTTGACGCGCAGCAGCCCGTATTTCACCAGGTATTCGAAGGCTTTCACCTGGATGAACGACTGCCCTTTGTCGTCGTCCGCCCCTCGTGCAAAGATGTGCCCGTCGC
Source organism: uncultured Bacteroides sp. (assembly GCA_944321495.1). GTDB lineage: Bacteria > Bacteroidota > Bacteroidia > Bacteroidales > Bacteroidaceae > Bacteroides. The sequence continues at coordinate 17,558 of CALULP010000017.1, forward strand.
GCACTTCGGGTTCAAAGGGCTGACTTTTCCACAGTTCCAGCGGCTCGGCGGGCATCACGTCGTAGTGGGCGTAGACCAGCACGGTCTTTGCCGCCGGGTCTATCGTCTTCTGGGCGAAGACCACGGGGTTGCCTTGCGAGGGCATGACCAGTGCTTCGTCCGCGCCGGCGGCCAGCAGCAGTTGTGCCCAGCGTTCGGCGCAGGCCAGCATGTCGTCGCGATGTTCGGGCTGCGCGCTGATGCTGGGTATGCGGATGAGGCTGAACAGCTCGTCCAGCATCCGCGGTTCGTTGTGGGCGATGTAATCCTGTATCACGTTGTTAGTGATTAGTTTGTTAGTGATTAGTGATTAATGGTTAGTGATTAGTGATTAGGGGTTAGTGATTAGTGATTAGTGATTAGTGATTAGTGATTAGGGGTTAGTAGCTTTATTAATCACTAATCACTAACCCCTAACCCCTAATTACAGTTGTGTGGTTCGGTCTATCAGGTAGAAGTCCAGTATGGTCATGGCGGCCATGGCTTCCACGATGGGCACGGCGCGGGGCAGCACGCAGGGGTCGTGGCGTCCGCGGGCTTTCAGGGTAGTGTCGATGCCGTCGGCATTCACGGTGTGTTGTTCCATCAGCACGGTGGCCACGGGCTTGAAGGCCACGCGGAAGTAGATGTCCTGCCCGTTGCTGATGCCGCCCTGTATGCCGCCCGAGTGGTTGGTGTGGGTGGTGATGCGCCCGCCGTTGTTGTAGAACACGTCGTTCTGTTCCGACCCTTTCATTTTCAGTCCCTTGAAGCCTTCGCCGTATTCAAAGGCCTTGGCTGCGTTGATGCTCAGCATGCCTGCCGCCAGTGCGGACTGCAGCTTGCCGAACACGGGTTGTCCCAGCCCGATGGGGCAGCCTTGGATGACGCAGGTCACTACGCCTCCTATGGTGTCGCCTTCTTCCTTGATCTGGTAAATCAGTTCTTCCATCTCGCGGGCTTTCTCCGGGTCGGGGCAGCGCACGGGGTTGCTCTCTATCAGGTCGAAGTCATATTCCTTGTAGGTCTTTTCCAGCTTGATGCCGCCCACCTGCGAGGTGTAGGCCGTGATGCTGATGCCCAGTTGCCTCAAGGCCAGCTTGGCCAAGGCGCCGCCCACCACGCGGGCAATGGTCTCGCGTGCCGACGAGCGTCCGCCTCCCCGGTAGTCGCGGATGCCGTATTTCACCTTGTAGGTATAGTCGGCGTGCGAGGGACGGTACACGCTTTGCATCTCGCTGTAGTCGCTGTAGCGCTGGTTTTCGTTCCACACGATGAAGCCGATGGGGCAGCCCGTCGACTTGCCTTCGAAGATGCCGGACAGGAATTCCACCTTGTCCGTTTCCTGGCGCGAGGTGGTGATGCGCGACTGTCCGGGACGGCGGCGTGCCATTTCGGCCTGAATGAAGTCCATGTCGATGGTGATACCTGCGGGAAATCCGTCGATGACTCCTCCGATGCCTTTGCCATGCGATTCCCCGAAGCTGGTGAGGCGGAGGATATTTCCATAAGAGTTAAACATAAGTGGTGTGTGTTTTTTAATTTTAATTTCCCTATAAAGGTAGGGCTTTTTTCGGAAACGGATGCACCTTTGGCTAAAAACTTTAAAAAAACTTTGGGCGCCGGGGTTTCCTCAGGCAGGGGATGCAGCTTTCCTCTTGCAAAGGGAACATGTAAGCAAACAGCCCGGTTTGCCGTCAGAAAGTCATCTTTTTGCCCGTTTTACTGACATGTTCCCTTTGCAAAAGGCGGCATTTAGGCGGGGAAAAACGTGCTTTCTGCATAGATATGCAGGGGTGGGCGGCGAATATGCTTGTTTTATGCGGCATTTATGCAAGAATGTCTTCGCGTCTTGGCCGGAAGCGATGTATTTCTGGCTTGGTAGCGCTTCGGCGTTCGCTTGCTTGGGTTGCATCGTCCGGTTGTTTTTGTTCCATCGCTACCGTTTCATTGCCGGATTTCCGGAAAAACAGCGTTTTTTTTCACTGGAATAAATGTAAGGATTTCGCTATCCGTTTACCGCTCAACCGGATATCGGAAAACGCTTTCAAAAAAACGCGCCGCCTGTACTTTGGGACGGAAATACGCGATTCTCGTGCGGTTCGTTATGCAAAGTGTCAGAATGATAGCCGGACACGCGCACGGGATGCTTGCCACTCCGGCTGTCAATTTATTCCACCTTCCACGAAACGAAAGATGAAAAACAGACCAATCTTTTAAAGAATAGCACTTGTTTAATAGCTCTAAAAGACCTTACTTTGCATCCGTATTTAAAAAATAGATGTATTAATCCTTAATTATTAAATTTGAAGACGTATGAAAAAGAACTTGTTTTATTTGTTCGCATTGGTTTGCTCCATGAGTTTGTTTACCGCTTGTAGCGACGACGAGGGCGGCGATGGCGACAACCTGGGTAAGGTGATTTCTGAGGAAATTGTAGGTAACTACGATGGCAACCTGGAGGTCAGTGTAAACGGGGAGGACCCCATGCCGGCCTCTCTGACTGTCAGTGTGGCAAAGAATGGTGAGAATGCAGTAGACCTGTCTATTACAGGGCTTTCTCTCATGAATGGTGTGATACAGGTAGAAGACATTAAATTGTCCAACTGTACGTTGACGGCTGGAAGCGACAATAAATATGCTTTTTCTCAGACAGTCGATGAGATGACTCTTAACGCTACTATGATGGGAGGGCCATTGCCCATAACTGCGGATGTAACTGCATCTGGTGATTTCACCACGGGTGCTCCTACCAATCTTTCTATAATCCTGAATATTGCAACCGAACTTTTGGGACAGCCTCAGACAATTACAGGTACTTTCGAAGGCACAAGAGATGCCGAATAATTTACCTGCTTAGTTAGTAAATACATATAAGAATCGGGCGCAATTCCCACACAGAGATTGCGCCCGATTCCTTTTTTTATATCTGTACGGCTTTCGCTTTAGAACTTGTAGCCGAACCCTACGTTCAAGTAGATGGGGTACATGGCGAAGGTGATGGTCTTGAACTGTTTGTTGAAAATGTCGTTCAATCCCCACGTCAGGTCGGCGTGGATGTTCAGGTGGCGGTAAGCTTTCCACGAACCGCCCACTTGCAGCCCCCACTGGAAGTTGCGCAGCTCGTCGGAGAAGTCGTAGGTGGCAATGTTGTCGCCGGTGAACGACACGATTTCGCCCATGGCATCGGGCGTACGCAGATGGCCTTCGTACACATGTCCTGAGAAGTCGCCGTCCATCAGGTAGGCAAAGTACGGCCCGGCGGAAACACGCCAGCGCTTGTTTATCTGGTAGGTGGCCAGCACGGGGACGGTGAGCAGCGACATCTTCACCTTGGTCTTTACGCCGCCCGTCCACAGGCCTCCGGTAGGCCGGCCGATGCTGTTGATGATTTCCATGCCGTAGTTCTTCACGGTGGCTTCGGTGGTCATGGTCTTGGTGTCCAGGCGCACGCCTAAGTTCACGCCCCATTCTTTCTTCTGGTCCAGCCACTTGGTGACGTTCCCCTCGATGGAGATGGCCAGCCCCGGCTTGTAGCTGTCTATGCTCCTTATCTCTTGCGGCAGGGGCAGGGGTGAGGTGCCGCCGAAGTTTACTCCTGCTTTGAACTCGTACTCCAGCCCGTGCAGTGCCGACCACAGCAGGCCTTTGTGTTCTTTTTCTTCTTGTGCCATGGTGACACTGGTCCCTGCGATGAATGCCAGCAGGGCGGTTATGATATATTTTTTCATGTCGTTACTGTCTTTTTATCGTTTTATGGGGTTTACTCGCATACGATGTTTACTTCGTCAATCCACAACGTGCTGCCTACCGCGCCTATGAAGTAGGCGCCTTTGATGCTCGAGGAGAATGCCACTGCCAGCTTGTACTTCCCGGCGGCAAGGTCGGCATCGGTGACGGTCAGTCCGTTTTGCGGTTCAAAGGGCAGGTCGAAAGGCGTCCATTCGTCGGTTTCTTTCAGGTCGGGGATGCGTGCCAGTAGGGCGATGTTCGGGTTGATGGGGCCGTCCAGGGGGAAAAGGTCGCCGTCCAAGGTGAATGTGTTGTTGTCCGTTTCGTACAGCACGGCATAGATATCTCCCTTGTCTGCTTCATCGGTCGAGTTTCCCTGTACGTCCAGTGAGGTGCCTCCCGACTTGTATTTGTAATATCCCGTCAGGCGGAGAGGCCGTTGCGTGAAGGGGTAACCAAACAGGGTGGAACCCAACGGGTCGCCTACGGCATTGTTGATGTCGAACGAGCCTACGAACAGGTTGCCGGCGGCAATGGGCATGCCTACCCTGTCGCCAAAGCTGCCCGTGTCTTTGGTCTCTAACTTGATGGCTTTCCCGGACTTGCCTTCGGCTATCTGCACGGTAGGGTATTCTATGGGGGAACCTGCCATGCCCGTCAGTTTGAATCCGGGGTTTCCGCTGGCCCATTGCAGCACTTTCGAGCTTTCGCCGTCCACGCCGGGGTCGTATTCATATAAGATATGGTAATCTGTCCGGTTGTCCATCAGGCTCTCGAAATGGAAACTGGTGGGGAGTTCTGCCGGGATGACGTTGATGGCATATACCGGCGCGTTGGAACCGTCTTCCGAAGTGACGGTGAAGTAGCGGGGGTTCTGGGTGCTGAAGTCGTAGGTGGTTTCCGTGTCGCCCGGTAAAGTCTCGTTGGGCTGGAGGGTAGAACCTTCCGAAAGGGTGAACTTCAGTTCCTGCCGGGACAGGTCTGCGCTTTTGCTGATATAGACGGCTATGGATTTTTCCGTGCCCAACTTGTTGATGATGGCCAGTTGCACGTCGCTGCCCGTGCACCCATCAATGGCCGCTTCCACGTTTAGTGCCTCGTCTTGGATGCAGCCGCTTAGGGTGAGCGCCAGGCATAAGCCTGAAATAAGTCGTTTCAATGTCATGTTGATATAGTTTTTAGAAGTTTTTTGATGTCGTGATAATACGGTGATAACAGGTTATTTTGCGCAAAGGTACGCTTCTTTTTGGAATAAAGCCCTTGGCGTTTCAATGAAAATTAAGTGGCGTGACTATTTGACGGGTGAAGCCTTTTTGCGTACCTTTGCCTGCCTTAAAAAGATGACAAAATGATAAACCAAGAAGAACGTAAGCAAATCATAGCGTTGGTGAAGCGCGAAGTCGTGCCTGCCATCGGCTGTACCGAACCTATTGCCGTGGCGTTGTGCGTGGCGAAAGCGGCGGAAGTGTTGGGCCGTCGTCCGGAAAAAGTGACTGCTTTGCTGAGCGCCAACATCCTGAAAAACGCCATGGGCGTGGGCATTCCCGGCACGGGCATGGTGGGGCTTCCCATTGCCATTGCCCTGGGGACGCTGATAGGAAAATCGGGTTACCAGCTGGAGGTGCTGAAAGACTGTACGCCTGCCGACGTGGAGGAGGGCAAGCGGTTTATGGCCGAAAAGCGCATACGGATAGCCTTGAAAGAGCAGATTGCCGAGAAACTGTACATCGAAGTGCATTGTGAAGCGGGTGACGACCGCTCCGTGGCGGTAATAGCCGGCGGGCATACCACGTTTGTCTACCTGGAACGCAACGGGGAAGTATTGCTGGACAAACAAAGTACCGCGGTGGACGAGGAAGAAAGTGCGGCGCCCGGACTGACTTTGCGCAAGGTGTACGACTTTGCCTTGACTGCCCCGTTGGACGAAATCAGCTTCATCCTGGAAACCGCCCGCCTGAACAAGGCCGCTGCCGAGCGTTCGTTTGAGGGCGAGTACGGCCACGGGCTGGGCAAGATGCTGCGTGGCAACTACGAGCATAAGATTATGGGCGACAGCGTTTTCTCCCACATCCTTTCCTATACTTCGGGGGCTTGCGATGCCCGCATGGCGGGCGCTATGATTCCGGTGATGAGCAACTCGGGCAGCGGCAACCAGGGCATTTCGGCCACTATGCCGGTAGTAGTCTATGCCGAAGAGAACGGCAAGTCGGAGGAAGAACTTATCCGTGCCTTGATGCTGAGCCATCTTACCGTCATCTACATCAAGCAGAGTTTGGGGCGGCTGTCCGCCTTGTGCGGTTGCGTGGTGGCGGCCACAGGTTCCAGTTGCGGCATCACGTGGCTGATGGGCGGAGGTTACCGGGAGGTATCGTATGCCGTGCAGAACATGATAGCCAACCTTACGGGCATGATATGCGACGGTGCCAAGCCCAGTTGTGCCCTGAAGGTGACCACCGGTGTCGCCACTGCCGTGCTTTCGGCCATCATGGCCATGGAGGGAAGGTGTGTGACTTCGGTAGAGGGCATCATTGATGAAGATGTGGACCAAAGCATCCGCAACCTTACCGAGATAGGCTCCCAAGGCATGAACGAAACGGATAAACTGGTGCTGGACATCATGACGCACAAACATTGAGTCTGCCGCCCTGTCCTTGGCGCAGGCTCGTGACAAGGGCACAAAGGAATGCAGGTGACACGGATTCATCAAACCAAGAATCCATGCCACCTGCATTTCTTTGTTATTCCTATAAATAAGGAGGAACGGCGATTAATGGCAGCATCCGCCACAGCCGTGATGGTCGTGTTCATCGCAACCACTGCCGCAACCTGCGTCACAGCCTCCGCCGCAATGGTCGCATCCGCATCCGCAGCCTTCGCCGCTCATCAGCCGGGCGGCTTCGGCCAGTTCTTCATTGGTAGCCGGGCGGTTTTCCAGCACCTTGCCTACAAAGTTCAGGTCGCATCCTGCATAAGGATGGTTGAGGTCTACCGTTACTTTGTCTGCGCTGATGGCTGTTACTTTGCCGCTGATACGTTCGCCTTCGGCAGTCATGAGGGGAAGAATGGCACCCATTTTCACGTGTTCTTCGTCAAACTTGCCGTTGATGTAGAAGATTTCCTTTGACAGGCTTACCACATGATCTTCGTCCCGTTCCCCATGCGCGTCTTTGGCCGGGATGACGAAGTCGAACTTTTCCCCGGCAGCCAGGTTGGCGATTGCCGCCTCAAAAGATTCGAGCACCATGCCGAGTCCGGTGATGAATTGGAACGGAGTGTCGGCAGGAGCTTCTTCTTCCAGTTCTTTTTTGCCGCTTTCTATGGCATACAGCTTGTATGCCACGGCGATGTACTTGTTGTCTGTTTCCATCTTGTTAGTATTATAGTTTTGTTCAGTCACTTGTAAACCCCGTGACAGGCCGTGGCCTGTCGCAGTCAAGCGGCGGCAAAGATACGAAGTTATTTGCAAATCCCCTGTCCCTAAGGGTTAAAATGGGTAGGAGGAACCATCCGCGCCTGATATCCTTGTTTTATCTGTCGGATTAATAGTAATTGTGAGGTTTTTACTTAGAAATAATCACGAAAGTGGAGAAAAAAGCATCAAATTGTTTGCAGATAATAAAAAAGACCTTACCTTTGCAGCACATAAAAAGAACCAATAGTAGAACAAGAATGGTTATGAACGTGCTACATACATTAGTGAACCTACATAATTTGATTATTCGCGTCGTGGTGGTCTCCTCCAAAGCGTGAGAAAGGGTTCATGGTGTATACGCATTCATACCGGGACATAACAACAGATGAAGCCTTTCTCGCATAGCAGTGGGAAAGGCTTCGCCGTTTTAGGAAGGAGAAACATAATGATGAAACACCAGTTACGCAGTGCAACCAGCACGCAAGGCCGCCGCATGGCAGGTGCCCGTGCCTTGTGGGTCGCCAACGGGATGAAGCCCGAACATCTGGGGCGTCCCGTGATAGCTATCGTAAATTCGTTTACCCAGTTCGTGCCGGGACATACACATTTGCACGAGATAGGGCAGTTTGTCAAGCAGGAGGTGGAGAAACTGGGCTGCTTTGCCGCCGAGTTCAATACCATCGCCATCGATGACGGCATTGCCATGGGGCACGACGGCATGCTGTACTCCCTGCCTTCGCGCGACCTCATTGCAGACAGCGTAGAGTATATGGTCAATGCCCACAAGGCCGATGCAATGGTGTGCATCAGCAATTGCGACAAGATTACGCCGGGCATGCTGATGGCTGCCATGCGGCTCAACATCCCCACGGTGTTCGTGTCCGGCGGACCGATGGAGGCAGGCGAGTGGAATGGCCGTCACCTCGACTTGATAGACGCCATGATACAGTCGGCCGATACCTCGGTGAGCGATGCGGACGTGGCGCAGATAGAACGGCATGCCTGCCCCACATGCGGTTGTTGCTCGGGCATGTTTACCGCCAACTCGATGAACTGCCTGAACGAAGCCATCGGGCTTGCCCTGCCCGGCAACGGTACCGTAGTGGCTACTCACGTAGGGCGCAAGCAACTCTTTGCCGATGCCGCGCGGCTTATCGTGCAGAATGCCTATAAATATTATGAAGAGGGCGATGACAGCGTGCTGCCCCGCAGTATTGCCACCCGCCAGGCTTTCCTCAATGCCATGACGTTGGACATTGCCATGGGCGGTTCCACCAATACGGTGCTGCACTTGCTGGCGGTTGCCCACGAAGCGGGGGTGGACTTCAAAATGGACGATATCGACATGCTTTCCCGCCATACCCCCTGCCTGTGCAAGGTGGCGCCCAACACGCAGCAATACCATGTGCAGGACGTGAACCGGGCCGGCGGCATCCTCGCCATCATGGGCGAGCTGGCCAAAGGCGGACTGGTGGATACATCGGCAGGCCGGGTGGACGGGATGACGCTGGGCGAAGCCATCCGTCGTTACGACCTTACCTCGCCTCAGTCTTCCAAAGCCGATACGCAGCGTTACCTATGTGCCCCTGCCTGCCGCTTCAACCTGGAACTCGGTTCACAGGACACCTATTATCCTGAGCCGGACACCGACCGTGCCGCAGGTTGCATCCGCGACTTGGAACATGCTTATACCAAGGACGGCGGGCTGGCAGTGCTCAAAGGCAACATCGCTACCGACGGGTGCGTGGTGAAGACCGCCGGCGTGGATGAAAGCATCTGGAAGTTTTCCGGCCCGGCCAAGGTGTTCGACTCCCAGGAAGCTGCCTGCGAGGGCATCTTGAACGGCAAGGTGCAGAGCGGCGATGTGGTGGTCATCATTTACGAAGGCCCCCAAGGAGGCCCCGGCATGCAGGAGATGCTTTATCCTACCTCTTACATCAAATCACGCCACTTGGGCAAGGAGTGCGCCCTGATTACCGACGGGCGTTTCAGCGGAGGCACATCCGGCTTGAGTATCGGGCATATCTCGCCCGAGGCGGCTGCCGGGGGCAATGTGGGCAAACTGCGTGACGGCGACATCATTGACATCGACATCCCCGGACGCACCATCAATGTCCGTCTGACTGAGGAAGAACTTGCTGCCCGTCCCATGATGCCGCTTACCCGTCAGCGCGAAGTTTCTACCGCCCTCAAGGCATACGCCCGCATGGTAAGTTCGGCGGATAAGGGTGCAGTGAGGATATTGTAATGCTTTTATTAACGCAATGCAGAGTTACTTATGAATGCGAATAACAGTACAGACAAGATTATAATCTCTCCCGTTACTGACCCCGGTGATGAGAAACGGAATGAGAATTCCATTACGGGAGCGGAAGCCTTGATGCGCTCGTTGGAACATCAGGGGGTGACGACTATCTTCGGCTATCCGGGAGGAAGCATCATGCCGGTGTTCGACGCCTTGTATGACCATCGCCAGACGTTGAACCACATATTGGTGCGCCACGAGCAGGGCGCCACCCATGCGGCGCAGGGCTATGCCCGGGTGTCGGGTAGGGTAGGCGTGTGCCTGGTGACCAGTGGCCCGGGTGCCACCAACACCATTACCGGCATTGCCGATGCCATGATAGACAGTACCCCTTTGGTCGTTATCGCGGGGCAGGTAGGCACCGGTTTCTTGGGCACGGATGCTTTTCAGGAAGTGGACTTGGTGGGTGTCACCCAGCCTATCTCGAAGTGGAGTTACCAGATACGCCGCGCCGAGGATGTGGCATGGGCGGTGGCACGGGCTTTCTACATCGCGCAGAGCGGCCGTCCCGGTCCGGTAGTGCTGGACTTTGCGAAGAATGCCCAGACCGAGAAGACGAAATACGTACCTGTCAAGGTGGATTATATACGCAGTTACCAGCCGGTGCCCGATACGGACCCCGAGGCTGTCCGCCAGGCTGCCGACCTGATAAATGCCGCCGAGCGCCCGTTGGTGCTGGTAGGCCAGGGGGTGGAGCTGGGCAACGCCCAGGCGGAACTTCGCGCTTTCATCGAGAAGGCGGGCATGCCCGCCGGATGCACGTTGCTGGGGCTTTCTGCCTTGCCGAGCAACCATCCGCTCAACAAGGGTATGCTGGGCATGCACGGCAATCTGGGTCCCAACATCAATACCAACAAGTGTGACGTGCTGATTGCCGTGGGCATGCGCTTCGACGACCGCGTGACGGGAAACGTGGCTACCTATGCCCCGCAGGCCAAGGTCATCCACTTCGACATAGACCCTGCCGAAATCAACAAGAACGTGCAGGCGGATGTGGCCGTGCTGGGCAACTGCAAAGATACCTTGGCCGCCGTGACCGCCTTGCTGAAGCCTGCGCGCCATGAGGAGTGGCTGGACAGCTTCCGCCCCTACGAGCAGGTGGAGGAAGAGAAAGTTATCCGCCCCGAACTGCACCCCGCAGGCGAGACGCTCAGCATGGGCGAGGTGGTGCGTGCCGTAAGCGAAGCCACCCATGACGATGCCATCTTGGTGACGGACGTGGGGCAGAACCAGATGATGGCCGCCCGTTACTTCCGCTTCAGCCGCGAGCGCAGCATTGTCACTTCCGGCGGGCTAGGCACGATGGGCTTTGGCATGCCTGCCGCCATCGGCGCCACGTTCGGATGCCCCGGGCGCACGGTGTGCGTGTTCATGGGCGATGGAGGCTTGCAGATGAACCTGCAGGAGCTGGGCACCATCATGGAGCAGAAGGCTCCGGTCAAGATGATTCTGCTGAACAACAACTACCTGGGCAACGTGCGGCAGTGGCAGGCCATGTTCTTCAACCGCCGCTACTCGTTTACCCCCATGCTGAACCCCGACTACATGCAGATAGCTTCGGCCTATGGCATCCCCTCGCTCCGGGTGTTTACCCGCGAGGCGTTGCAGGACGCCATTGGCGAGATGCTGGCCACGGACGGCCCGTTCCTGCTGGAGGCGTGTGTCGTCGAGGAAGGCAACGTGCTGCCCATGACGCCTCCGGGAGGCTCCGTGAACCAGATGCTGCTGGAATGCTAACCACTGATAACTTCGTAGACTATGGATAAGAAACTCTATACCATCATCGTCCACTCCGAGAACTTTGCCGGACTATTGAACCAGGTGACGGCTGTATTCACCCGCCGGCAAATCAACATCGAGAGCCTGAACGTATCGGCATCCTCCATCAAGGGGGTGCACAAGTACACCATCACGGCCTGGACAGACCGGGACACCATTGAGAAAGTAACCAAGCAAATCAGCAAGAAGATCGATGTCTTGCAGGCGAACTACTTCACGGACGACGAAATCTACCAGCACGAGATAGCGCTGTACAAGATTACCACCTCCGTGCTGGAGGGGAACCCGGGGATGTCGAAGGTCATCCGCAAGCACCATGCCCGCATCGTCGAGGTCAACCCCGTGTTCTGCATCGTCGAGAAGAACGGCATGAGCGAGGAAATCACCCACCTCTACGAAGCCCTGAGCGAGTCGGGCGGCGTGCTGCAGTTTGTCCGCTCGGGTCGGGTGGCCATCACCACGAGCTGCTTTGAGCGGGTCAACGAGTACCTGGCCGCCCGTGAAGCGCAGTACCGCATGAACCAAGGAAAGGAGGCCGTATGAACGCACCCGACAAGATAGGCACCTACCGCTTCGTGGCCGAGCCCTTCCACGTGGACTTCACCGGCCGTCTCACCCTGGGCGTCTTGGGCAACCACCTGCTGAACTGCGCGGGCTTCCATGCCACCGACCGTGGCTTCGGCATGGCCACCCTCCATGAGGAGAACTACACCTGGGTGCTGTCGCGCCTGGCCATCGAGCTGGACGACATGCCCCGGCAGTACGAGGAGTTCACCGTGCAGACGTGGGTGGAGAACGTGTACCGCCTCTTCACCGACCGCAACTTCGCCATCCTCGACAAGGCAGGGCGCCCGCTGGGCTATGCCCGCTCGGTCTGGGCGATGATCAACATGAACACGCGCCGTCCGGCGGACCTGCTTGCCATGCACGGCGGCAACATCGCGGGCTACATCTGCCCCGGCCTCCCGTGCCCCATCGACAAGCCCTCGCGCATCAAAAAAGTGGCGGCTCCCGAGCCCGAGGCGACGCTGACGGCGAAGTACAGTGACATCGACATCAACGGCCATGTGAACAGCATCCGCTACATCGAGCACATCCTCGACCTCTTCCCCCTGGACCAGTACAGGCAGAAGCGCATCCGCCGCTTCGAGATGGCCTACGTGGCCGAGAGCTACTTCAGCGACACGCTGTCGCTCTACCACGACCGCGAGGGCGACGTGCACCAGGTCGAAATCCGCAAGGCTGGCGGCGAGGCCGTCTGCCGCTCGAAGCTCGTCTTCGCCCCGGCATCCGGCCCGACTGAATGACAAGAACATAACCAACCAACTTTTTAAATCAGAACAACAATGGCACAAATGAATTTTGGCGGCGTCATCGAGAACGTGATGACCCGCGAGGAGTTTCCCCTGGAGAAAGCTCGTGAAATCCTTAAGGATGAAACCATCGCCGTCATAGGCTACGGCGTGCAAGGCCCCGGACAGGCCTGCAACCTGCGCGACAACGGGTTCAACGTCATCGTAGGGCAACGCCCGGGCAAGACCTACGACAAGGCCGTGGCCGACGGCTGGGTGCCCGGCGAAACGCTGTTCGGCATCGAAGAGGCCTGCGCAAAGGGCACCATCGTGATGTGCCTCCTGTCCGACGCGGCCGTCATGTCCGTCTGGCCCGTGATGAAGCCCCACCTCACCGCCGGCAAGGCGCTCTACTTCTCCCACGGCTTCGCCATCACCTGGAACGACCGCACGGGCGTTGTCCCGCCCAAGGACATCGACGTCATCATGGTGGCCCCGAAGGGCTCGGGCACGTCGCTGCGCACCATGTTCCTCGAAGGCCGCGGCCTGAACTCGTCCTACGCCGTCTACCAGGACGCCACCGGCCACGCCCTCGACCGCACCCTGGCCCTGGGCATCGGCATCGGCTCGGGCTACCTGTTCGAGACCACCTTCCAGCGCGAGGCCACGTCCGACCTCACGGGCGAGCGCGGCTCGCTGATGGGAGCCATCCAAGGCCTGCTGCTGGCCCAGTACGAGGTGCTGCGCGAGAACGGGCACTCGCCCTCCGAAGCCTTCAACGAGACGGTCGAGGAGCTTACGCAGTCGCTCATGCCCCTCTTCGCGAAGAACGGCATGGACTGGATGTACGCCAACTGCTCGACCACCGCGCAACGCGGCGCGCTCGACTGGATGGGCCCCTTCCACGACGCCATCAAGCCGGTGATGCAGAAGCTGTATCAGAGCGTGAAGGAAGGCCACGAGGCGCAGATTTCCATCGACAGCAACTCGAAGCCCGACTACCGCGAGAAGCTCAACGCCGAGCTTAAGGCCCTGAGCGAGAGCGAGATGTGGCAGACGGCAGTCACCGTCCGCAAGCTGCGTCCCGAGAACAACTGATTGATTGATAAAGCCGTAGCATAAGAGCGGCGTCGCCTGTCCATGGGGGATAGGGACGCCGCTTTTCTTTTGTCCGCGCGGGGGCGAAAACTCCGCCTAGGCGGAGGCTGTTGGTCGGCCTAGGCGGAGGCGGGGTCACGGCCTAGGCGGAGGCGAAGTCACGACCTAGGCGGAGGTGCAATCACGACCCCGGTGACGGTGCAATCACGACCCCGGTGACGGCGCAATCACGACCCCGGTGACGGCGCGGTCACGACCCCGGTGACGGCGCCGTCATGACCCCGGTGACGATGTGGTCACGACCCCGGTGAAGCTCCGGCCGGCTTCCAGAGGGGGGTGGCGGTCAGCCCCCGATGTCGCGGATGTACTCCAGCAGTTGGCGGTAGAAGGGGTGGCGCGAGAGGGTGGCGGCTTCGCCCAGGATGACGAGCTTCATGCGGGCGCGCGTCATGGCCACGTTCATCCGGCGCAGGTCGGACAGGAAACCGATGCGTCCCTCGGCATTGGCGCGGACCAGGGAGATGAAGACGACGTCGCGCTCCTGCCCCTGGAAGCCGTCCACCGTGTTCACCGTCAGCAGGTCGCGCAGGGGGCGCAGGCCGGGGTCGGCCTTGAGGCGCGACCGCAGGTACTGCACCTGCGCCTTGTAGGGGGAGATGAGGCCGAAGTCGATGCGCTCGTCCACGATGCGGCGGGCGCCGATGCGCTGGACGTACTGGTGAAGCTCGCGCAGCAGCAACTCGGCCTCGGCGCGGTTGATGCGGCTGGCGGTCTCGCCCACGTACTCCTCGCGGCAGTCCATCCCCGTGGTGTCGACCCACGTGATGGGCCGGTCCCAGTCGAGTATGCCGCGGTAGCGCACCTCCTTTGCGGCCTCGAGGCGGTCTTGGTAGAACCACCGGGAGGAGAAGCGCATGATGTCCTGGTGCATGCGGTACTGCACCGTGAGGAGGCTGGTGGCCTTCCCTTTGCGAAGGGCGATGCGCTCCATGAGCGTGCGCTCCAGCCCGCCCCGGGCGGCTTCGGGACACTTCACCGTGGGGGGCAGCTGGCAGTGGTCGCCCGCCAGGATGACGCGGCCGGCGCGGCGGATGGCTATCCAGCTGGCGGCCTCGAGCGCCTGGGCGGCTTCGTCGATGAACAGCGTGCCGAACCTCCGCCCCTGTAGCACGCGGTGGTTGCTGCCCACAAGGGTGGCGGCGATGACGTGGGCCCCGTCCAGCAGGTCGGCGTTGATTTGCACTTCGAGGGCGGTGATGCGGTCGCGCAGGCGGGCGAGGTGGCTGCGCAGGGATTCGCGCTCGCTGAAGGTGCCGCGGCGGCTTTGCGCGGCAGCCCTGCGCAGCTCCCTCCGCAGGCCCCACAGCTCGGGGTAGGCGGGGTGCCCCTCGAAGCGCCGCTCGTAGGTGAAGGACAGCATCTTGTCGGTCACCCGCACGGGGTTCCCTATGCGGAGCACGCTCAGCCCCCTGTCCGCAAGCTTCTCGGCTATCCAGTCGACGGCGGTGTTGCTCTGGGCGCAGACCAGCACCTGCGGCTCGCGGCGGAGGGTCTCGTAGATGGCCTCGACGAGGGTGGTGGTCTTGCCCGTGCCCGGGGGGCCGTGCACGATGGCCACGTCCCTTGCGCACAGGACGCGGTTGACGGCTGCCTCCTGTGCCGCGTTCAGCCAGGGCAGGCGCACGGGGTACAGCTCGCGGAAGCCGGGCGTGACGGTGCCCAGGAGGATGTCGCGCAGCTCGGCCAGGCGGTTGCCGCGGGCCCGGGACACGTCTTCCAGCGCCTCGAACATGGTGCGGTAACTCGTCTCGTCCAAGGCAAGCTGTATGCCCAGGGGCCATGCGTCCTGCACCTCGAGCACGGCTCCCGCCCCGGGCATGACCACGGCCATGCGGCGGTCGTCGGCATAGCTCACCGTGCCCTGCGACCGGAGGTGCTCCACCTTGCCGTCGGGCGTCTGGCGGAAGAAGCATACCGGCCGCCCGTACTCGAAGCTGTGTTCGGGGGCGTCGTCTTCCGTGCGGGTAAATTCCAGGATGAGCTGGTTCAGCGAGTTGTAGTAACTGCGGCCGGGGGTGACGGGGTACCAGCACAGGCCGCGCTTCACGTTCCGGGCCACGCCCACGGCTTCGGTCTGGCGGCGGAACTCTTCTTTCTCGTATTCGTACTCCATGCGCAGCAGCATCTGCTGGCGTTGCAGGTGCAGGGCAGGGCTTTGGGTCTCTTGTGCTTTCATGGCCGCAAAGGTACATAAAAAAGGCCGCGCAAGACCCCTTTGCGGGAGTTTTGTGCGGCCGTGTTCCGGAAAAGGGCCGGTGCTGTCGCGGCTTCCTGTCCCCCTGTCAGATGGACAGCTCTTTCAGCACGCTCACCAGTTCCCTCTTGATTGGCTTGTCGTTCTTGATGGCCTTGGTGAAGGGCACGTAGACTATCTCGTCGTGGTCTATGCCTATCATGACGTTGCGCTGCCCCTCCATGATGGCGTCGATGGCGGCTGCGCCCAGGCGGCTGGCCAGGATGCGGTCGTGTGCCGTGGGGCTTCCGCCGCGTTGCAGGTGTCCCAGGATGGTGACGCGGACGTCGTAGCCCGGGTATTCGTTCTTCACGCGCTCGGCGTAGTGCATGGCTCCGCCGGTGATGGGGCTTTCGGCCACGAGCACGATGCTGCTGTTCTTCGACTTGCGGAAGCCGTTCTTGATGAGTTCCTCCAGCTGGTCCACCTCGGTGCTTATTTCGGGGATGATAGCGGCTTCGGCTCCGGCGGCGATGGCGCCGTTCAGGGCAAGGAAGCCGGCGTCGCGGCCCATCACTTCCACGAAGAACAGGCGTTCGTGCGAAGTGGCCGTGTCGCGTATCTTGTCCACGGCGTCCAGTATGGTGTTCAGGGCCGTGTCGTAGCCGATGGTGGTGTCGGTGCCGTACAGGTCGTTGTCGATGGTGCCCGGCAGTCCGATGCAGGGCACGTCAAACTCCTGCGCAAAGATGCGTGCGCCCGTCAGCGAGCCGTCGCCGCCGATGACTACCAAGGCGTCGATGCCTTCTTTCTTCATGTTCTCGTAGGCTATCTGGCGGCCTTCGGGCGTGGTGAACTCCTTGCAACGGGCGGTTTTCAGGATGGTTCCTCCCAGTTGGATGATGTTGCTCACGTTCTGGCTTTTGAACTCCTTGATTTCTCCTGTCAGCAAGCCTTTGTACCCGCGGTAGATGCCTTTCACCTGGAGGCCGTTGTAGATGGCGCAACGTGTCACGGCGCGGATGGCCGCGTTCATTCCGGGGGCGTCGCCGCCCGATGTCAAGATGCCGATGCACTTAATTGTTCCCATAGCAATCTTTCTGTTTGAGTGTTATTTAAATTTCTTTGCAAAGATAGTAAAAGCTTTCATATCCTGTGCCGGATGGCTTCGGATATTTCTTCCATCAGCCACTTGGGCGTGGAGGTGGCGCCGCATATCCCTATGGAGGCGGCGCCTGCCACCAGCGAGTGGTCTATCTCGGCGGCGCTGTCTACCAGGTGCGAGTTGGGGTTCACCTTCAGGCACTCGGCAAACAGCATCTTGCCGTTCGAGCTTTTCTTGCCGCTCACGAAGAAGATGAGGTCGTGCCCGGCGGCAAATTTCCGGATGTTGGGGATGCGGCTTGCCACTTGCCGGCAGATGGTGTCGTGGAACTCGAAGGTGGCTGTCGGGGCGATGTGCGTGCGGATGTATTCCACGATTTCCCGGAAGCCGTCGAGCGACTTGGTGGTCTGCGAGTACAGGCGGATGTCGCGGTTGAAGTCCAGCTTCCGCACTTCCTCCAGGTTTTCCACCACGATGGCTTTGCCTGCGGTCTGTCCCACCAGGCCCAGCACTTCGGCGTGGCCGTTCTTGCCGTAGATGACGATTTGCTTGCTGCCGCTTCCTTCCTGCTGGTACTCCTGCTTGATTCTTTTTTGCAGGCGTAGCACCACGGGGCACGTGGCGTCGATGATTTCGATGTGGTTGCGCCGGGCGGTCTCGTAGGTCTCGGGCGGTTCGCCGTGGGCGCGCAGCAGCACTTTGGCATTGTGCAGGCGGTCGAACTCTTCGTGGTTGATGGTCACCAGTCCCATGGCTTTCAGGCGTTCCACTTCCCGGCTGTTGTGCACGATGTCGCCCAGGCAATACAGCGTGCCGCCTTTGGCCAGCTCTTCTTCTGCCTTGTGGATGGCGGTTACCACCCCGAAGCAGAAGCCCGATTCGTGGTCTATCTCAATCTTTGGAGTCATGCGCCTGAGGGGTATTGGGTTGTCCGGCGGTGTGTCCTTCTTCGCACACCCGCAGGTATTGTTCTTTCAGCCATTCCTTTTGCTGGGCGATGGTCAGGTGGCTGTTGTCCAGCAGCAGGGCGTCGTCTGCCTTGCGCAGCGGGCTGGTCTCACGGTGCTGGTCTATGTAGTCGCGTTGCTTCACGTTTTCCAGGATTTCGTCGAAGCCGGCCTCCTGTCCTTTCGCTTTCAGTTCGTCGTAGCGGCGTTGGGCGCGTATTTCCGGCGATGCGGTGACAAAGACCTTCAGCTCGGCGTCGGGGAATACGGTGGTGCCGATGTCGCGTCCGTCCATCACGATGCCTTTCTCTTTGCCCATGGCCTGCTGCTGTGCCACCAGGGCGTGGCGCACGAAGTCGAGCGCGGCGATGGGGCTGACGTGTGCCGAAACCTCCAGCGAGCGTATCTCCCGTTCCACGTTCCTGCCGTCCAGGTAGGTGTCCGGGCGGCCGGTTTCCGGGTTCAGCCGGAAGGATATGCGGATGCCGGGCATGGCTTCTTTCAGCCGCCCGGTGTCAATCTCTTTGCCGTGGAACATGCCGTGTTCCATGGCAAAGAGGGTCACGGCGCGGTACATGGCGCCGCTGTCTATGTAGATGTATCCTATCTCGCGTGCCAGGTCCTTGGCCATGGTGCTTTTGCCGCATGATGAGAAGCCGTCGATGGCTATGGTTATCTTTTTCATCGGAATAAGTGTTTGGGGTATGTCGTTGCGCCCCGGCCGGTGGAATGCCGGACGGTTTGCGGTACAAAAATAAGATAAACTTTGTTTCTTTCCCGCCTGTTTCCCCTTAAAAAATGCAAGTGGCGGGTCGGAAAAAGTCTTTTGCCGGCTTGAAAAAACTGTTCCTTAGGCGCGCAAAGTTTATCTTAGGGCTGAAGATAATTATCTGCAACCCTAAGATAATTATCCGCAGGCTTAAGATAATTATCTTCAGGCTTAAGATAAACTTTTGCTCCTGCCTTTGGCATTTTTCCCTGCCTGCCTTTGTGGTTTTCCCGCCTGTCCCCGTCCTTTTCCAGCGGGGCAGGGGCGGCGTTGTGGCCTATTTATATATGGTGTAATACCTGCCCGCAGGGGCAGTGTGAAAAAAATCGAAGAAAACGTCATTTTTTTCCTGAAAAGTATGCCTACTTTTAAAATAACTCGTTACATTTGTAGCACAAAAGCGCGCTGCCTGCCTTGAATGATTAAAAAAGATAAAATGAGGGGCCGGTAGCGTGAAAAAAAATGGTTGGACGTGAACATTAGCCAGAAAAGTGCTATATTTGCCCCAAATGAGAAACACTAAAAATTAATTATAAATTATGGAAATCAAAAAATCATCTAAAGCAGACCTGGAGGGCAAGAGGTCAACGTGGCTGCTGGTTGGTTATGTGATTGCACTTGCGACGATGTTCGTTGCGTTCGAGTGGTCTGAACGTGATGTAAAAATCGATACGAGTCAAGCCGTAGCCGATGTCGTATTTGAAGAGGAAATTATTCCTATTACCGAACAAGAACAACCGAAAGAGGTGACTCCTCCGCCCGTACAGGCTCCTCCTGTCCAGATGAGTGAAGAATTTACGATTGTGGACGATGATGTGGAAGTGGAAGAAGTGAACCTCGCCTCCAGCGAGGAACTGGGCCAGCAGGTAGAAATCAAATACGTGCCCCAGGAAATCGAGGAAGAAGAACCCGAAGAACAGACCATCTTCGAAGTGGTAGAAGAGGCTCCCGCTTTCCCCGGCGGTATGTCTGCCTTGATGCAGTTCTTGAGCAAGAACATCAAGTACCCCACCATCGCACAGGAGAACGGCGTTCAGGGTCGTGTTATCTGCCAGTTCGTGGTAAACCGTGACGGTTCTATCGTAGACGTTAAGGTTATCCGTGGCGTAGACGCTTACTTGGATAAGGAAGCTGTCCGCGTGATCCAGTCCATGCCTAAGTGGACGCCGGGTAAGCAGCGTGGCAAGGCCGTGCGCGTGCGCTATACGTTGCCTGTAATGTTCAGACTGCAGTAATAAAATTAAAAATGAATTCAATGAGTAGGAAGAGGTTGCTTAAAGGCAGCCTCTTTTTATTCCCGCACCTATAAAATCCATACGAACATGATGTTTACAGCTTCCCGACTTTCGGAGATGGTCAACCGCCACATCGGGGATTTGAAGTTTGCACGCAGTCCCCAAGGCTTGTACGACCCGGTTGCCTATGTCTTGTCCATGGGCGGAAAACGGTTGCGCCCGGTGTTGATGCTGATGGCTTATAACCTGTACCGCGACCGGGTGGACGACATCTGGGGACCTGTCACCGGCATCGAGGTCTACCACAACCATACCCTTCTGCACGACGATGTGATGGACCATGCCGACCTCCGCCGGGGAAAGCCCACCGTGCATAAGGTGTGGAGCGAAAACGCGGCCATCCTGTCGGGCGACGCCATGCTGATTCTGGCTTACCGCTACATGATGCAATGTCCGGCGTATTGCGCCAAGGAGGTGCTCGACCTCTTTGCGCTTACCTCCCTTGAAATCTGCGAAGGGCAGCAGCTCGACATGGAGTTCGAGCAGCGGAATGACGTGTCCGAGGCCGAATACCTGGAGATGATACGCCTGAAGACTTCTGTCCTCCTGGCGGCGTCGTTGAAGATTGGCGCCCTGTTGGGGGAAGCTCCCGCCAAGGATGCCGATGCCTTGTATGACTTCGGCATGAACATGGGCGTGGCATTCCAGTTGAAAGACGATTTGTTGGATGTGTACGGCGACCCTGCCGTGTTCGGCAAAAACCTCGGGGGGGACATCCTTTGCAACAAGAAAACCTATTTGCTGATAAAGGCCGCCGAGCTTGCCGATGCCGGGCAGAAGGCACGGCTGGAAACTTGGCTTGGGGCGGATTCCTGCGACCCGCAAGAGAAAATCGCTGCCGTGACCGACCTTTACAACTGCATCGGCGTGAAGGAATGGTGCGAACAGAAGATGGCGGACTACACCGCCCGTGCGCGCCAAAGCCTTGCAGAGGTTGGCGTAGAGCCTGCCCGGAAGCAAGAACTGGAAAAAATGTTGGAACGGCTGATGTACCGCCAAGTCTAATCCCCCGGTTGATATGCCGTATAGAAGGTTACCCAATACAGACCAGGCACGGATACGGGCACTGAAAGCAGTGTCCGAACGGGCTGACATGTCCGGCATGAACGAACTGGCGGTGTCCTTGAAGACGGTAGGCGAGGTGCGCAGCCTGTTGCCGAAGTTCGAGGCCGCCCATGCCTACTATGCGGCGTGCTACGACCGGCAAGCCAAGGCGGGGCGCAAGCACCAGTCCAATGTGAAGACTGCCCGCCTGTACATTTCCCATTTCATCCAGGTGCTGAACCTGTCGGTCATCCGTTCGGAAATCCGCAGGCAGCACAAAGAATATTACGGGCTGGAGCCTCGGGGAAACAGCATTCCTGACCTGGCTTCGGAGTCAGCCTTGGCAGAATGGGGGCGGAAAATCATTGACGGTGAAGGCAAGCGCATCTCGCAAGGAGGCATACCTATATATAATCCTGCCATTGCAAAGGTGCGGGTCTATTACGACCTGTTTATGGAAAGCTACGAACAGCAGAAAAACCTGCAGGCGCTGACGGCGCGCAGCCTTGAGTCCGTGCAGGCCATGCGTCCGCAAGCCGACCGGCTGATACTGGATATTTGGAACCAGGTGGAACATCGGTTTGCCGAAGTGTTGCCGGTGGCAAGGCGGTTGGAACTGTGCCGTGATTACGGTGTGGTGTATTATTACCGTTCCAGCGAAAAGGGCGGGGAGGAGGAAGGCGTATGAAACTGGTCGATTCCCATTCACATCTTTTCCTTGAAGAGTTTGCCGCCGATTTGCCCGAGGTCATCGGGCGGGCAAGGCAGGCAGGCGTCTCGCACATCTTCATGCCCAACATCGATAATACGACCCTTGAACCGTTGCTGCAAGTGTGTTCCGCGTATCCGGGTTACTGTTTCCCCATGCTGGGGCTGCATCCCACTTCGGTGGATGCTTCCTACCGCAGGGAGCTTGAAGCCATGTCCCGCTGGCTGCGTTCCGGACAGCAGTTTGTCGCCATCGGGGAAATCGGGCTGGACCTGTATTGGGACAAAACTTTCCTGAACGAGCAGCTGGATGCTTTCGACACGCAGTTGCAATGGGCGGTGGATTCCGGTTTGCCGGCTGTGATACATTGCCGCGAAGCGTTTCCTTATATATATAAGGTATTGCAAAACTATCGGGGGACAACTTTGCGGGGCATCCTGCACAGCTTTACCGGCACGGCCGAAGAAGCAGCCCGGTTGCTGGAGTTTCCCGGTTTCCTGATAGGCATCAACGGTGTGGTCACTTTCAAGAACTCGGCTTTGCCGCAAGTCTTGCCGGACATCCCGCTCGACAGGCTGGTCTTGGAAACCGATTCGCCCTACCTGGCTCCGGTGCCCCGGCGCGGCAGGCGGAATGAAAGTTCGTTCTTGCCTTACACCTTGCAGAAGGTGGCGGACATCTACGGCGAGCCGGCGGAAAAAGTCGCCCGGATTACGGCGGAAAATGCCTTAAAATTGTTCGGAACGCACGATTAAGCCCGCGGGAGGTTTTAAAGTTTATTAATTTTGGGATTTTCTTTGAGATTATGCGGAAAGAATGTGACGGGGAAACGAAAAAAAGAATACATTTGTAGCTGAAAATATCGGGGTACGCATTTTTTTTGTAACTTGCGCCCGAAAACGGAAACGGAATGTGAGGGGAGAGATGCTCGAGTGGTTGAAGAGGCACGCCTGGAAAGCGTGTATACCCCTAAAGGGTATCGGGGGTTCGAATCCCCCTCTCTCCGCAGAACAAAAATGAATAAAGAGAAACAATAAATAAGTATAACAAACAATTTAATTAATTAATCTTAAAAATTAGACACACAATGAAAAAGTTATTTGCAATTGTTGCTGTGATGGGAGCTTTAACATTTGGCTCAACTCAACTCGCTCAGGCTCAAGATGCCCCTGCGGCTGATCAAACAGAACAAGCGGCTCCCGCAGCCGTAGAACAGGCTGACGCTGCTGCTCCTGTAGTAGCTGAAGAAGGTGGTGGTATCCACAAGGAATTGAAGGTTAAGTACATTGAAGGTTCTGCATTCTTCATGAGCTTTATCTCTATCGCTTTGGTTATCGGTCTTGCATTCTGCATCGAACGTATCATCTACCTGAGCTTGGCTGAAATCAACACGAAGAAATTCGTTGCTTCCATTGAAGCTGCCATGGAAAAGGGTGATGTAGAAGCTGCCAAGGACATCGCCCGTAACACAAGAGGTCCTATCGCTTCTATCTACTACCAAGGTCTGATGAGACTTGACCAAGGCGTAGATGTTGTTGAAAAGTCCGTAGTATCCTACGGTGGTGTACAAGCCGGTTACCTGGAAAAAGGTTGCTCTTGGATTACGCTGTTTATCGCCATGTCCCCGTCTTTGGGATTCTTGGGTACTGTGATCGGTATGGTGCAGGCATTCGATAAGATCCAACAGGTAGGTGATATCTCTCCGACGGTTGTTGCAGGTGGTATGAAAGTGGCCTTGATTACGACTATCTTCGGTCTGATCGCTGCCTTGATTCTGCAGGTATTCTATAACTACATCTTGTCTAAGATTGAAGCTCTGACCAGTGATATGGAAGATTCTTCTGTAACATTGCTGGATATGGTTGTTAAGTATGAACTGAAGTACAAAAAATAATAATCTTATTGCAAGATGAAAAAATTTAAAATACAAAGGGTTTCAGGATTAGCATTGACTGTAATGCTTCTCATTACATTGGTCATCCTGGGCTTGTTCTTCTTCGGTGGAGAAGCCCCAATGGACCAACGTGTGGTGTCTGACCCGGCACTGTCGCAGCCGCTTTACACGGACGCTATCCTGTATTGGAATTATATTTTGTTTGCGTTGGGAGTTGTTGCCATTGTTATCGGCGTTGTTTATCAATTCGGTTCAATGTTCGCTGATTCTCCTAAAACAGCTCTTAAATCTTTGGTAGGTATCATTGCTCTTGTATTAGTCCTTGTCATTACTTGGGCTGCTGGTAGCACGGAAACATTGGTTATCCCCGGATACGAAGGAACTGAAAATGTCCCCTTCTGGTTGAAGTTAACTGATATGTTCTTGTATACCATTTATATTGAAGTAGGTGCAATGGCCGTGTTAATGTTAGGATTTGGTATCATGAAGAAGATAAAATAATTAAGAGGAATTTAATATGGCTAGAAAGAAAAGAGATGTTCCCGAGATCAACTCTAGTTCTACGGCGGATATGGCTTTCATCTTGTTGTTGTTCTTCTTGCTTACAACTTCTATGGATACCGACCGTGGCTTGGCAAGACAATTGCCGCCGCCTCCCCAACAAGAACAACAGAACCAAGACAACGATACGAAGCTGAAAGAGCGTAACGTCTTGCAGGTGTTCTTGAACTTGAACGACCAGTTGATGTGCGGTGGCGAATACGTTACTGTAGATCAGGTTCGTGATAAGGCAAAGGAATTTATTTCCAACCGTGCTAACGATGAGAAGATGCCCGAGAAGGTCACCATGAATGTGCCTTATTTCGGAACGGTTCAAGTGACCAAGAATCATGTTATCTCCTTGCGTTGCGACCGTGGTTCTTCTTATAAGGAGTACATTGCCGTACAAAACGAACTGGTAGCTGCTTACAACGAACTGCGTGATGAGTTGGCTCAAGAAAAGTGGCAAAAAAACTATGCCGAATTGAGTGAAGACCAACAAAGCGCTATTCGTGAAATTTATCCTCAGAGAATTTCTGAGGCCGAACCTAAAAAATATGGAGAAAAGAAGTAATGGGAAAATTTAATAAAACCGGAAAACGTGGAATGCCGGCGCTGAACACTTCTTCTCTGCCTGACCTTATCTTTACGTTGTTGTTCTTCTTCATGATTGTAACAACCATGCGTGAAGTTACCTTGAAGGTTGAGTTTAGGGCTCCGGAAGCTACAGAATTGGAAAAGCTTGAAAAGAAGTCATTGGTTACTTTCATCTATGTAGGTCGTCCTACTGCTGAGTTCCGTGCGAAGTTGGGTGATGAAAGTCGTATCCAATTGAACGACAGTTTTGCAGAGGTAGCTGAGATTCAAGACTACATTATTGGTGAACGCGCCAGTATGAAGGAAGAAGACCAGCCGCTGATGCAGGTTTCTTTGAAGGTAGACCGTGACACCCGCATGGGTATCGTGACCGATATCAAAGAGGCTCTCCGTCAAGCTTATGCATTGAAGATTAACTACTCTGCTGTTGAACGTCAGTAAAAGTTAATTCATAACCCGAATAAAAAAGCCGCATGTTTTGCATGCGGCTTTTTTTGTGCCCTTAAGAACTTTGCTTCGTGGCGTTTTGGTAGAAAAATTGTACTTGTGTCGAAAATAATTTCCTGTTTTTCCACTGTGGCACAAAAAAATTCAATAGCTTTGTAGCCGGTAAATTGTACACAATGGATTATGCCGGTAGAATACAACGGACACGGCAGGCATTCCTCGTTTCATCTGCCTGTGTAATCGCCCTTGCAAGAATGGCGATGCGTCCTTGGTGTGCCTCAGTATTAAATTTTACTAACGGTGGTAAAATTTTCTCAGCGGGGGGGGGGTACACGCGGGTATTTGCTCCAGTTATTTAACCTTCCCAAGGTTGTCGGAAACTTGTCCGGCAGCCATTCATTTTTCCAAAGAAATACACAAGATATGCTGTATCTTCGCCATGCCGCGAAGCCAGCGAAAGTATATCCCCGGGAACTGCACAGGACTTTGCCCTGTGCAGTTCCCGGGGATTTTTGTTTCCGTATGGATGAATTTATTATATGTACGATATGAACAAGAACTTGAAAACAGTATTGACCGTACTGCTATCCTTTGTCCTGCTGCCCCTGTCGGCACAGGAAACGGCTGATACGGTCTACACTTTCCGCTTCCTGCCGGACAGGGATATGTTCTATGTCCCGTATGGCGGCAACGGTGCGGAGCTGGCAAGGTTGGAAGACTGCGTGAAGCGGTACAAGGCGGACATCCTCTCCGGAAAGGTTCCGCTTTATGTGGATGGCTATAGCACGGTCGGGCAGGACGGGGCCGGAAACCTCGTTATGGCGAAGACCCGCTCCAACCGCGTGAAGTCGGAGTTGATAACAAGACTGCAGCTGACCGAGGAGTGCTTCATCACGAAGAACCATTCCGGAGGCGGCGACTATGTGACCGTGCGGCTCGTCATCCCTGCGGACAAGGATAAGGACGAGGAAGCTAAGCTGGCCGCCGAGCGTGCCGAACAGGAAAGACTGGCAGCGGAACAGGCTGAAGTGGAACGTATCGCCCGGGAGAAAGAGCAGGAACGCCTTGCCGCCGAGCAGGCCAAGGCGAACTTCGCACAGCCCGAGGCGGAAGCGCCCCTTACGGAACCGGCCACGAAGCCAGCGGCCTCCTGGTATGCCGGCGTGGAGGGCGGAATGCCTTTTGGCACAAGCGCAATGGGCAGCTTTGGTGCAGACCGCACCACGCTGGGTTGGAGCGTGGGCATCTATGGCGGCTACCGTTTCAATCCCGTGTTCTCGCTCGAACTCCAGGCGGCATGGGGACAACTCACCATGAACAGTCGGGATTGCTGTCCCGACTACTGGATGGGAGCGGATGGAAACCGCTACGAAGCTGCCGTAGCAGGCATGGACGGCTGGTATATGTCCGACCTCCAGAGCCATACCTCCGTGCAGCGTTATGCCGCACAGTTGAACGTGAACCTGCTCGGGCTCTTTGCCGGGACACGGGACAGCCGCTGGAGCCTCGACCTCTCGCCACACATTGCAGCCATAGGCACGAAGTCTGATTTCCGCCTCACGGACGGGAAAGCCGACGTCCTGCAAGGCGGCGCGCAGTGGCACTTCGGCGCGGGCGGCAACGTGCAGGCATCCTATACCTTCCCCGTTGGCCTGCAGCTCGGCATCTATACCGGAATGACATACCTCACAGGCAAACCGGTGGACGGCACGCCGGAGCACCTGCACAAGGCAAACTATATCTGGGAAACCGGCCTGAGGCTCGGATGGAGCTTCGGCGCAAAAGATAAGGAGGACAGACAATGAACACTAAAGCTGTGAGATACCTGATGAAACGTAACCTGTCGCTCATGCTGGCGATGCTGATACTTTTGCTGCCGGCTTCTTGCGACAAGGGCATACACGAGAATGAATACCCCCTTTCGGAAGGCCAAGGGGCGATGATTATAGGACTGGACAGCGGGGCGGAGGTTGAGGACCTCACGCTCTACCTCTTCGGCAGCGACGGTACCGCCGCCCTCTGCGAGACTTACGACAATCCCCGTGAGCTGGCTTCGGGGCATATCCCCGTTCCGGCGGGCAGCTACACGCTGGTTGTGGTAGCCAATGCGGGGACAGCCACTCCTACGAAGGCCGATGCCTTACCCCGGCAGACAACCCTCCCCGACTTGGTGGAATGGCTGAAGGCCCACGCCGCCGACTTCCCCGGTATGCTCACCGCCTCGGAGCAGATAGAGGTCGGTGCCGGTGACATCGAGCGGCTGCGCCTGGTGCTGACGGACGGCACAGGCGGCATACGCCTTTCCACGGTGCGCCTTGCGCTCACTGTGCCGGGGCTGGACTTGCCGGCTTATGCGACCCGTGCGGGTGGCGACAGCAAGCCCTTGCGCTGCGTGGCAGAGGTCTACCAGACAGGTACGAACAATCGCGTACACCGCCATGTACAGGACTGTGCCTTGCAATCGGACGGCACATACTTTGCCGAACTCTCCCTGATGCCGGGCGACTACGACCTGCACCTTTGGGCGGACTGGGACGGCGGCTATTACAACGCCGACGACTTGAACAAAGTCCTTGTCCTTACCGATAACTATGTGGCCAACGGCGAGACGGACAAGAAGGATGCGTACTATGGAAGCCTCTCCCTAACCCTCCCCAGTGGGGAGGGAACCCAGACTGGGCAAAGCTCCTCCACGGGGGGAGTTGAGGGGGCTGGAGTTGAGGGGGCTTCTGTCTCTTTGATGCGTCCTTTCGCCAAGTACCGCCTGATTGCCACCGACGTGGAAGCCTACTACAACTTGATAAGCAAGGGCGAAGCCCTGCCGCCTATCGAGGACTTGCAGGTGCGCGTCACCTACGAGGGCTTCTTCCCCACAGGCTTCAACGTGGCCACGGGCAAGCCCAACGATGCGCTCAACACGGGCATACATTATACCTCCGTGCCTACCGTGGCCGAGGGGTATGACGCTGCCGTGAATCGCCAGGTGGGCGCGGACTTCGTGCTGACCAACGGCGAGGAATCGTTCGTCAACGTCACCATACAGATGGTGGACACACGCACGGGCGATATAGTCGCTACCGTGCAGCACGTCAAGATACCCTACAAGCGGGGCCACCTTACCACCGTCACGGGTCACTTCCTTACGGCAGGAAAGACGCCGGGCGGTGTGCAGATTGACACCGAGTGGGGCGATGATGTTGTCATAGAATTTTAAGAAACGTTGCGGCGTAAGCCGCAAGAATACAGTATATTCGCTCTTTGACATGGTGGGACAAAAATAAATCGCTATCTTTGCAGTGTAAACCAAAGATAGAAAGGAGAAGTTATGGCAAGACCAATCAAGGAAACGCCGATACTCTTCGGCGAAGACGCCCGGCGCTTTGAGGAGCGGATGAAGCAAGTCCGCAAAGAGACGCCGGAGGAAAGAGAAAGAAGAAATGCGAACTACGAGCTTTTTAAAAAGATGCTTGAATTGGGAGAACAGACAAGAAAGAAAAGCGTATGAAAGTAAGTTTGCAAGCACCGTTCTCGGCTTACATCATCCGTAAGTTAGGAACAGACGAGAAAGTAAAATCGTTCGACTGCGGTGATGCCGACTTGAACGATTTTATTTTGAATGAATCTGGGCTATACCGCAAGGCGTTGTTGGCGGTTACGTATGTATTCGAGGCTATAGATGATGCTGAACACGAGCATATTGCCGCCTATTTCAGTCTGGCAAACGACCGTGTGTCAATAACTGACTTCCCAAATAAAACGGAATTCAATCGTTTCCGTAAGCATCGATTCGTCAACGAAAAGAGGTTGAAAAGCTATCCTGCGGCAAAGATTTGTCGCTTAGCGGTAAGCCAAGAATTGAAAGGGCAACATATCGGGGAGTTTTTGGCGGATTCTATTAAAAAGTTCTTCCTCGCCGACAACAAGACCGGATGCCGTTTCCTCACCGTGGATGCTTATGCTGCCGCCATTCCTTTTTATCTGAAGCAGAAGTTCGTGCCGCTGACGGTGGAAGACGAGGGGCGGAAACCCGCCTGCTCTACTTCGACCTCAACGACATTGCCGATTAGGCCATACACATAACCAAGTTATAGCGATTTACGCAAGTCCCGCCTTTCCGTGGCGCACGCGCAGTGCCCACCGGCAGGCGGGACTTTTTTGTCCCTGCATGTCTCATGAGCTATACCCAAACAGAGGATAGTAACATTAAAATATATACAATATGAAACATTGGAAATACATGCTCATGGCGTTTGCGGTGGTTATCCTTGCCACATCTTGCAGCCAGGACTTGGCGGAGGATGGCGGAGACACCCCTTTCACAGGGCAGACGCAGACTTACACCTTCACCGTGTCGCCCGACATTGTGATGGAGGGCGATGCCAAGACGCGCTCGGAAGGAACAACGGAGGAGATGCCGACGCGCTGCTTCATGCAAGTGTTCGACAGTGACGGAAACGACTGTACCTCGGTCATTGCAGGAGAGGAGGATAACGGCAGTTATACTTTTACGGTGACTCTTGCCTCTGATAAATCCTAGGACTACTGCTTCTATGCGGATAACGGCACCGCTAACATCACCGACTTGCGCAATATTACATGGCCGGATACCGGCACTGTGGTAGCTTACGCACATGTGTTGAGCGGAAAGCCCGAAGAAGTAACGACTTCCGTCACTTTGAAGCACATCGTTACAAAAATCACCTTGAAGCATATAGGTGACTCGTTTACCGTGGCGGCCGGTGAAAAATTCAAAATCACGTTCCCATGTGCCGATACGTATGATGTATTGAATAATGTAGCTTCTACTGAAAACGGCTATGAAAATTTCACCTATACCTTTGCTGAAGGAAAGACCATTGACGATGGTGACGAGGTTTGTTCTTTCTACACCATTGTGCCTCACCAAGTAGAAAATAATCCCGACATCACCCTGAATTTGCATCACTTGACGCAGACAATCTCCAGTATAGAATGGAAGGTTAACTCCCACGTCACCCTGCAAGGCGACCTGTCGGAGGACAATCCCAAGTGGGGAGCGACAAGTGAATATGTGGAGGAGCAAATCGACTTCTTTTTCAATGATGAAAGCGGTGACCCCGAAGGAAATATTGTGGATGGTGTCTGCTATTTTTATTTATCGCTAGGAAACATAGCAGATTTGGAAGCGGTTTTAAGTGCTATTTTTCATAAGAACGTAGAACTTGACTTTACAAAGAATAGTTATATTTTTGAAGAAGTCTTGGATAATAATTACACCTTTGCAGTAAGAAACAATACAGGTGATAAGAGTTTGACTATTTACATAAACGATAGTAAAACTCATATGATTTACTATAATCCTTGGTATAGTGATAAGTATAAAGATTTTTCAGTCGTTTCAAGCAAATTGAATTAATCGACCGAATAAGCATACTACAAATAAAGGGAAGAGTCAATGTCACTCACCCACAAGCGACTCAATCAAAACAGGCATAAAATTTGGAGATAACAAAAGTTGATTTATTGACAAAAAAATAAAACAAAGATGAAGAAAAGACAGAATTTCTTGATGCTGGCAGCCGCAGCGCTCTTGGCATCCTGCAGTCCGAACGACGCGCTGCAAAACACAGTACACAACAACGAGGGTCTGAAGCCGATGACCATCACCGCAAAGGTACCCACAGAAGGGATGCAGACACGCGCCACAGACGACGCAGCCGCAACGCGCTGCTACGTGCAGATACTCAATGGCAATGGCACGGAATTGGAAGACGGCAATTCCAAACCCATAAAGATGGACTCGAAGAGCGGCTCTTTCACCACCACGGTGTACCTCAACGGGACCAACACCTACGACTTCCTCTTCTGGGCGGACACGGAAGCTACCGATGCTGCCGCTCCTGCGGATTTGAGAGCCGTGGAATACACCAACGGGAAAACCATCGCTTGGGCTGGAAATGATTTGGACAAAATGTGGAACGCGGATGGCGTAGACGTGACATTATACCATGTCGTTTCCCGTGTGACCGTGATGACGGAATCTGGTTTCACCGTCAACGAAAAATGGCCGCTTACCGTCACCGTGCCGACCGTGTTCAGTACGTACAACGTGGAAACGGGAGAAGTGACAGGGCAGGTTGATAAGGGCTATACGTTTAGTGCCGCCTCTACGACTTATGATGCCAATGCGGAAGTAGGCCATTTCTACGTCTTGGGCGACGGCAACACACAGAAAATTGCTTTGCATTACAAGGGCCCGTTGGAAAATCCGGCCATTGAAATCAATGACGTACCTGTTTCAGCCAACACCCATATCACGGTGAAGGGCAACATCTACAATGCCGGACTGGTTGATGGCTATATCACGGCCACAGTAAGCGAGGTTTGGAAGCCTGAAGTAACGGAAGACTTTGATGGTGGGCTCTGACC
>CALULP010000018.1 GCA_944321495.1 uncultured Bacteroides sp.
AGCAGCCATTTGTATTAGACTGCAAAGTTGAAAAATCAAGTCCGTTTCATTTTAAAAAACCGCGTAATTGACTATATTTCAATAATTTCAAAGAACTAATTATCCACTTTTACGGGACAGTAGTGACAAAAAGAAAAGATACCAAAAGAAAAAAGTCAAGCGCTGAATCTCCGGGGCTACTCCGGAAGGCCTTCAGCCTAAGGGGCAAAAACTCGCTGCGCTCAGACAGTTTGCCCCTCTTTACGGCTGAAAACCTCCCTCCGCTTCACGCCCCTCCACTTAGGCGCGGCCATCCGGCAGAAAGCAGCATGCTTTTCAGCTTGAGAGACATGGCATGACTACGCTTCTGCATCATGAGACTTGATGCCGCATGGCTCTCCGGCATTGACCGGCGGGCGTTAAACGGAGGGCGGCGGGCAGGCGTAAAAAACGGCAGACTGTCTGAGCGCAGCGAGTTTCTGCCGTTTAGTCTGAACTCCGTCCCTGGCAGCTACGCTGCAAAGAAGTAGCCCGACGGGCACAGAACTTTGCACCTTTGGTGCTTGGGTCCTTTCTTTTTGGTAGCTTTTTCTTTCGGGCAAGCGAAAGAAAAAGTACAAGTAATAAAAAAAGATTTATGCTGAAAATAGAAACCCCTACCGGCGACAGCCGCGTGTTGCTGCACTCGTGCTGCGCCCCCTGCTCATCCGCCATTGTGGAGTGCATGCTGGCCAACGGCATACGCCCCACCGTGTTCTACTACAACCCCAACATCTACCCGCGGCAGGAGTATGACATCCGCAAGCAGGAGGCCATCCGCTTCGTCACGGCACAGGGGCTGGACTTCGTGGACGCCGACTACGACCACGCCGCCTGGCTGCACGACGTACAGGGGCTGGAGGGCGAACCCGAACGCGGACGCCGCTGCCTGACGTGCTTCACCCTGCGCCTCACCGCCACCGCCCGCTACGCCGCACGGCACGGGTTCCGGGTGTTCACCACCACCCTTGCCTCCTCGCGCTGGAAAAACCTCGACCAAATCAACGAAGCCGGACGGCGCGCCGCCGCGGCCTGCCCCGGCACCGTATTTTGGGAACAGAACTGGCGCAAAGGCGGCTTGCAGGAACGGCGCAACCAACTGCTCAAGGAATACGCCTTCTACAACCAATTGTACTGCGGATGTGAGTTCAGCGCTACTCGTAGCGCAACGCTCCCGCCGGACGGATGCGGGCAATCAGGTAAGACGGCCCCAACAGCATGAACACCGAAATAAGCAACGTGCCGGCATTGAGCGCCAAGAAGATCCATAAGTTCAGGGAAACGGGGACGGTGTCCATGTAGTACGTCTCGGGGTCGAGGCCGAACAGGCCGGTAAACCGCTGGAGGAAAAAGAAGCCCAGCCCGAAGACATTGCCCCACAACATCCCCCTGCCGATAAGAAACACCGAAAACCACAGGAATATCCGCCGGATAAGCGCGTCGCCCGCCCCCAAAGCCTTCAGGACGCCAATCATGGACGTCCGCTCGATGATGATAATCAGCAGGCCGGAAATCATGGTGAATCCCGCCACGCCCACCATCAGCACCAGGATGACCCAGATGTTGACATCCAGTATGCCCAGCCAGGCAAACAGTTGGGGATTCAGCTGCTCGACGTTGCGCACGCCATACGCCGCGCCGTAGATGTCCGTATAGCCGTCCAAAAGGGAAGCCAGCTCCCACGTGGCATCCTCCAGCCTGCCGTAGTCGCGCAACTCCACCTCCAGTCCGCTTGCCTGCCCGGGCTTCCAGCGGTTCAGGCGGTTCACCAGGTACAGGTCGGACAGGATGAACAGGTTGTCGTACTCCGCGAAGTTGGTCTGGTAAATGCCGGCCACCTGCAAGCGGCGGGCACGGATTTCTTCTTCAATGTAATAGGTATCGATTTTGTCGCCCGGGCGGAGCTTCAGCTTATCGGCCAGCGAGCGGGACACCAGTACCCGCCCCGACGATGCCGAGTCGCTGAACTGGGGCATCTCCCCCTCCAGCAGGTGGGCTTTCAGAAAAGACAAGTCGTACTCCTGCCCCACTCCTTTCAGCATGATGCCCTGGAAAGCATCGTCCGTCTTCACCATGCCCGGTTTCATGGAATAACGCTGCACGTGCTTCACCTCCGCGTAACGGCTTACCAGCGTCCTCAGCGAGTCGTCCGCCACCACCGGGCTGTTCTCGTAGGCGTTGACCGCCTCCATGCCCGAAATGCGCAGGTGGGCGCCGAAGCCCGCCACGGTGTTGCGCACCTCCCGCTTGAAGCCCACGATGATGGAAACGGCTATAATCATCACCGCCAGCCCCACGGCAATGCCCGCCATGGCAATGAGCACCGCCGGGCGCGACACCCGCTTCCCGCCGGCCCCTTCCCGGTAAATGCGCCGGGCTATGAAGAACGAAAGGCTCATGGCTGGCTACGCGCTACTCCACCCGCCCGGGATAAGCCTCCAGCGCCTTGCCCAGCACGAACAGGGCACGCACCAGGTCTTCCTTCTTCAGCACGTAGGCGATGCGCACCTCGTTGCGGCCGGCATCGGGCGTGGTATAGAAGCCCGAGGCGGGAGCCATGAACACCGTCTGCTTCTCGTACTCAAAGTCGGAAAGGCACCACGCACAGAACTTGTCGGAGTCGTCCACCGGCAGCTTCGCCACCGTGTAGAACGCCCCCATCGGGATGGGCGAGTACACGCCCGGGATGCGGTTCAAGCCGTCAATCAGGCACTTGCGGCGTTCCACATACTCGTCGTAGGTCTCACGCATATAGTCATCGGGCGCGTCCAGCGAAGCCTCGGCGGCAATCTGCCCGATAAGCGGGGGGCTGAGCCGTGCCTGGCAGAACTTCATCACGGCGTTGCGTATCTCCTTGTTCTTCGTGATGAGGGCGCCGATGCGGATGCCGCACTCCGAGTAACGTTTCGACACGGAGTCTATCAGCACCACGTTCTGCTCGATGCCTTCCAGGTGGCAGGCAGAGATGTAGGGCGAACCGGTGTAGATGAACTCGCGGTACACCTCGTCCGAGAAGAGGAACAGGTCGTACTTCTTCACCAGGTCGCGTATCTGGTTCATCTCGCGGCGGGTGTACAGGTAACCCGTAGGATTGTTGGGATTGCAT
Organism: uncultured Bacteroides sp.; assembly: GCA_944321495.1. GTDB lineage: Bacteria > Bacteroidota > Bacteroidia > Bacteroidales > Bacteroidaceae > Bacteroides. The sequence goes on from CALULP010000018.1 coordinate 3,125, forward strand.
ATCAGGATGGCGCGTGTGCGCTCGTTGATGAGTTCCTCGAACTTCTCCACCTTGGGCAGGGAGAAGCCCTCCTCGATGGTCGTGGCAATGGTACGGATTTTGGCGCCCGCCGAAATGGCAAAGGCCATGTAGTTGGCATAGGCAGGCTCGGGCACGATGATTTCGTCGCCGGGATTCAGGCATGCCAGGAAAGAGAACAGCACTGCCTCCGAACCGCCCGAAGTGATGATGATGTCGTCCGCCGTCAGGTGGATGTTGTACCGTTCATAATACCCCACCAGCTTTTCCCGGTAGCTGCGGATGCCCTGGCTGGGGCTGTACTCCAGCACCTTGCGGTCAATGTTGCGGATGGCGTCGAGCGCCACCTGCGGCGTGGGCAGGTCGGGCTGCCCGATGTTCAGATGATACACGTGTACGCCCCGTTGCTTGGCAGCTTCCGCCAAAGGAGCCAGTTTTCGGATGGGAGACGCCGGCATCTCCTCCCCACGGATGGATATCTTAGGCATGTGTCTATTAAGTTATTGCATTTTTGTTTTGAGTCGCAAATGTACGCATTTATTTGATACACGGGGAGAGTAACCCCATAAAAACTTTAAAATCATATAAACAGCATGGTATTCCGGAAAGAAAAGGCTACCTTTACCCGGGAAATCAAACTGACGCTTCGCACCGGAGCCTAACCTTCTAAACCACAGCAAAGAAAGACATGGTCATCAACCTGATTACGTTCGCATCCATCCTGCAAAAGCAAGCCACCGTGCGCGGCTCGCACGAAACCATACTCAACGAACTGGAAAAATACTTCACCGTCAACTTCGTCGACTACCGCGACATGCACCGGCTCACCGACCGGGACTTCAGCCTGATATTCATCGCCACCGGAGGGGTGGAACGGATGGTCATCCAGCACTTCGAGTCGCTGCCCCGCCCCGCCATCCTGCTGGCCGACGGCATGCAGAACTCCCTTGCCGCCGCCCTCGAAATATCCACCTGGCTCAGGGGAAGGGGCATCAAGAGCGAGATACTGCACGGCGAACTGTCGGAAACCATCAAACGCATCTTCGTGCTCCACAGCGACTTCCAGGCACAGCTGCAACTGAAGGGCATGCGCATTGGCGTCATCGGCACGCCTGCCAGCTGGCTGATAGCCAGCAACGCCGACTACCTGCTTGCCAAACGCCGCTGGGGCATCGAATACGTGGACATCCCCCTGGAGCGCGTGTGCGAACGCTACAACCACACCACCGACGACGAAGTGGGCGACGCCTGCGCCCAGCTGGCTGCACGTGCCCTTGCCTGCCGCGACGCCACGCCCGAAGACATGCTCAAGGCCATGCGCCTGTACCACGCCCTCAAGGCCGTCATCCGCGAGGAAAACCTCAGCGCCATCACCCTCAGCTGCTTCCGGCTGGTGGAAATGACAGGCACCACCGGTTGCCTTGCCCTCGCCCTGCTGAACGACGAAGGCATCGTGGCCGGCTGCGAAGGCGACCTCCAGTCGGTCTTCACCATGCTCGTGGTCAAGGCGCTCACCGGCAAGCCCTGCTTCATGGCCAACCCCTCCATGATTAACGCCCGCACCAACGAAATCGTCCTCTCCCACTGCACCGTAGGCCTCAGGCAGACGGAGCAGTTCATCATCCGCAACCACTTCGAGACCGAAAGCAGCATCGGCATCCAAGGCATCCTGCCCACGGGCGACGTCACTCTGGTGAAGTGCGGCGGTGAAAGCCTGGACGAGTACTACCTCTCCACCGGCACGCTGACCGAGAATACCAATTACATCAACATGTGCCGCACCCAAGTGAGGGTACGCCTCAACACCCCCGCCAAGTATTTCCTGCAAAACCCGCTGGGCAACCACCACATCCTGTTGTTCGGCAACTACGAAATCATGCTCAACGAGTTCCTGCAACTGAACAGCTGCAAACGGATGGAGTGAGCGTACCTCCCGGCAGCAGCACAGCAGGCACGTACCGCCATCACTCGTCGTGAAGGGCCTCGGCGGGCTGCACGCGCATGGCTTTCCGTGCGGGAATGCAGATGCCGATGGCTATCATCAGCGCGATGAGTACGAAGGATGCCGCCGCACAAGCCAACAGCCGGCCGGGTTCGAGCGTGGTGCCGCCCCGCCAGGCATTCAGTTCGGCAGAGGCCAGGAAATAATCCACCGCCAAGGCAAAGGGAGTGACCATGAGCAACAACAGCAAGCCTTCACCCAACAGGCGGCCGAACACCGCCCGGCTCGTGGCGCCGTGCACCTTGTGCAGGGCTATCTCGCCGCGCCGCTGCTGCGTGCGGAACCAGAAGGTGCCCAGCAGCCCCAGGAAGATGTTGAGCATCAGGAAGCCCATACCCACCACGTAATTGCGCAGCTGGTTGCTGTACCCTTGCTGGAAACTGCGGCGGATGTCGGCAAAGCTGCGCACGCCGCTCAGGTAGATGTTGCCCACGCGCAACTGGCTCTCGCTGTCCGCCTTGAGGCGGGCGATGAAGTCGTGGTCTTCCTGCGGGGTGACGCGCACGCACAGTTCGCTGCTCATATTGATGTATCTGGCGCCCAGCCGCTCCAGGTTGTAAGCGAAACTATAGCAGAAGCGTCCTTCCTCGTAGTCGCAGTAGCGCACGTCCTGCAGCACGGCGCCCAGGCGGAAGCTCATCACCGTGTCGCCAAAGAGGTGGAAGCCGTCTTTCCCCGTCAACTGCTTGACATCGAAACCCTGGTTGAGATAGAGGTTCTCCGAGGCCAGGAACTCGCCGCGCTCCAAAGCCTCGGCCAGCTGTTCGGGCGTCTCGCCCCGGGCGCCTTGGTAGCGGAACACGCGCACGAAGTCCGGCGTCACCAGGCGGCGGATGGCGTCGGGCGACACCAGGGTGTCGTAGCTGATGCGGTCGCTGCCGTTGCTGCCGTTGTAGGGATAGGAGTTTTGCGACAGGCTGACGGCCTCCACGCCGGGGCGGCGGCGCAGGCGTTCCACCAGTTCCAGGATGTCTTCCCTGACCTCCTCGTCGGTGGCGTAGGGGCGGTAGTCGGGGCTGTCTTCCGTCAGCGGGCGCATGGTGAGCAGGTAGCAGTGGGAGGTGTCGAAGCCGCGCGGCTCCAAGTAGGTGGCGATGCGGCAGTACAGCAGGTCGGTGATGTACCACATCACCACGCTCACCACCAGCAGTTCGAGGGCGAGCCACAAGTTGCTGCGCCACTCATTCTTTATTTGGGTAAATAGTTTTTTTTGCATAATGTTTATGAATAATACTTCATTATTTTTCTTTGTACTTTTTCTTTCGCTTGCCCGAAAGAAAAAGATACCAAAAAGAAAGGGCCCCGGCTGTGCCCGTCGGGCTACTCCGGGCGTCGTTCAGGCTAAACGGCAGAAACTCGCTACGCTCAGACAGTCTGCCGTTCTTCACGCCTGCCCGCCGTCCTCCGCTTTACGCCCGCCGGTCAATGCCGGAGAACCATGCGGCGTTGGACGCAGACTTATCGGCAAAGATATGTGACACGTGGGTGTGTCTAAATATGATTTAGTGCGGATTCCCCTCCTCCCAAGAGGAGGAGAAATCAGTTACCGTCGCATTTTGGTACTTCAGTATTATATCTTCCAGCCCGCAAAGTCAGCATCCAACGCCGCATGGCCCGCGCCTAAGCGGAGGGGCGTAAAACGAAGAGTAGCTTTCTGCCGTTAAGAAGGGCAAACTGTCTGAGCGAAGCGAGTTTTTGCCCTTTAGGCAGAAAGATGCTCGAAGTAGCCCCGGAGATTCAGCGCTTGATTTTTTTCTTTTGGTATCTTTTCTTTTTGTATCAAGACAAAAAGAAAAGTACACTATTCGCGGCAAGCGAAAGAAAAAGTACAGAATTCTCGCGGCAGCGAAAGGAAAGGTACAGTAAATACAAATTTAATGTAGCTTTCCCCCTATCGCCTCCACCACATTCATGCGCGAGGCACGCCAGGCGGGAATGCCGGTGCTGAGCAGGTTGAGCACGAAGCAGAACAGCAACGCCCAGCCGAAAGTGGAGGCGTGGATGAGAATGGAGGCATCCACGCTGGGCGGATTGAGCGTCTGGCTGTACTCCTGCGCAAAGAGCAGATGGCTGCCGCCGTAGGCAAAGGCGAGGCTGAGCAACAGCCCCAGCACGCCGGCCAGCAGGGTGACGATGAGGTTCTCCCACAGCAACTGCCCGATAAGCTCCGCACGGGTGCACCCGAAGGCACGGCGCACGCCTATCTCCGAGATGCGCTGGCGCAGACGGCTCTGCGTCATGCTGCTCAGGTTGATGGCGGGCACCAGCAGCAGGATGGCGAAGGTGACCCACCGCTGGCGGCGCGCCAGGCTGACGTCCGGCTCGTAGTTGGCGCCGAGGCTGAGGACGTTCTTCTCCTGGTCGTAGGGGCGGTTGCGGTTGATGATTTTCCAGCCCTGTTCGGCAAGGCTGGTATTGAAGGCGGCCAGGCGGCGGTTGCACTCCTCGCGGATGGCGGGGAAGTCATCGCGGCTTTTGGCCAGGATGGTGCACGACATCATGCCCGCCAGGCCGTCGTTCCACGTGTTGCTTTCCTCGTCCATCGCGGTGTAGGGCGCCCACAGCTGCGAGTAAGCGGTAGAGGCCAGCGTGGACACGTCCTTCACCACCCCTGCCACGCGGAAGGGGGCATGGGCCAGCAGGAATTCGCGTCCCGTGGCCTGCACAGTGCCGAAGAGGGCGCGCGCCACGCTCTCCGTCATCACCACCACGGGCAGGCCGGAGCGGACGTCAGCCTCGCTGAAAGGCTTGCCGTCTACAAAGGCGAAGTCGAACACGTGCCAGAAGGTGGCGTCCGTTGCCCGCGCGTCCACCGAGCGGGCAGGTTGCCCGGGCAAGCTGACGGGCATCGGCGCCGTCCATACGCTGTAAACGGTCACCGCCTCCGCCGTAGTGAGCCCGCCATACACTTCATGGAGGGCGTCCGCGCTCCAAGGGCCGTTGCTGGTGCCGTCGCCCCATTCCTCGTTGGATATGCTCTGCCACTTCACGTGCAGCATGCGGTCGCGGTTGCTCTCGGGTGCAAACGGCTCTACCTGCACCTGCTGTATCATCACCACCAGCATGATGAGCAGGATGGAGAGCGCCGTGCCCGCCACCGTCACCGCACTGATGAGGGGCTGCTGCCTCAGTTGGGACAAGGCTTGCAGAAAGTATTGCTTAATCATGATTGTAAGTTTAGAAGTTTATTAGTTTGTAAGTTTACAAGGGGACGAGTTTACGAGTTTACAAGGGGATAAGGGGACAAGGGACAAGGACCTCGTTACCTCGTCACCTCGTTACCTTGTAACCTTGTAACCTTGTAACCTGTCACCCTATCTGCCTACCGTCGAAGAAGCGCACGGTGCGGCTGGTCTGCCTGGCCTGCTCCTCGTTGTGGGTCACCATGACGATGGTGCGGCCGTCTTCCTTGTTCAGGGTGTGGAGTATTTCCATCACCTCGGCACCCATCTTCGAGTCCAGGTTACCGGTCGGTTCGTCGGCCAAGACTATCTCGGGATTACCCACAATGGCACGGGCGATAGCCACGCGCTGGCACTGTCCACCACTGAGCTGCGTGGGCATGTGGCGCATGCGGTGGGTTAGCCCCACCTTGGCCAGCACTTCCTCGGCCAGCCGGCGGCGTTCCTTGGCGGATACTTTGCGGTAGAGCAAAGGCAACTCTACGTTGTCGATGACGTTGAGCGAGTTGATGAGGTGGAACGACTGAAACACGAAACCCAGGTTGCGGTTGCGGAAGGCGGCCAGCTCCTTGTCCTTCATGCCGGTGGTATCCGTTCCTGCAATCTCCACGGTGCCGCTGGTGGGCAGGTCGAGCAGACCCATGATGTTGAGTAGCGTGGACTTGCCGCAGCCGGAGGGCCCCATGATGCTGAGGAATTCCCCTTTCTCTACTTCCAGGTTTACGTTCTCCAAGGCCTGGGTTTCAATCTCGTCGGTACGGTAGATTTTGTTTACCGCAGTCAGTTTAATCATGTTCATAATTGTAATCCTTTATGTTAATACTTTGTTTATACTCTAACTGTGTGTTTACATAATGGTACCCTCGTTAGCAGGCTAACGTGTACCCTCGTTGGCGGGCTAACGCATACCCTCGTTGGCGGGCTAACGCATACCCTCGTTGCCGGGCTAACGCGTACCCTCGTTGCCGGGCTTTGTATACCCCTCTAAATGGAGATCCTTACTCGTCCCTCAACGCCTCAGTAGGCGGAATGCGGCTGATGCGCCGTGCGGGGATGTACACGCCCGCCAGCACCACCACGAGCAGAAGGAGGTAGACAAAGGCGGATACCGCCAGGAAGTGCAGCGGGAAGCTGTCCGTCCAGTAGGTTTCCGTAGGGTTAATCCATTCGTTGACTGCCGCCAGCCCCTCGGACAGGGCGTATTGCAGGTAGATGAAGCAGCCTGCCAGCACGGCCACGGTGGTAAGCACCGCCCCTTCGCCCAGCAACAGGCCTACGATGCGCCGCGGCGTTGCGCCGAACGACAGCATCACGCCTATCTCCTCGCGGCGGGTGCGCGTCTGCAACCAGAAGGTACCCACCACGCCCAGGCACAGGTTGACCAAGAAGAACACGGCCACCAGCAGGTTGCGGTGATAAATGGAGCCTACCTCACCGGCCTCCTGCTCCCAGATGAGCCGGGGATAGGGCGTGAGGTCGCGGGCGTAAAGGTTGCCGGCACGCACGTTGGCCAGCATCCAGGGCTGGAAGTCGTGCACAAAGCGCTCCATACTGACGCCCTCCTTGAGACGCAGCACGATGCGCATCTCAGCCGGAATGCTTTCCGCCAACTCGGACTCGAACATGGGCACGAAGCCGATGGGACTGGGCCGCCACGTGGTGCGGTAGCGAATGGTGCCCACCGCGCCAGCAATGGGGATATAAGTGGTATCGCCATCACCGCACTCCCAGAAACGTTTGCCGCGCGGGTCGTCGGTGTGGAAGAAAGTGCACAGCGTGCTCTCCGTCAGTACCAGCCGGAAGCCGGAAACATCGGACAGCTCCTCGGGCGAAGAACCTTTACAGGCTTGGAAGCCGTAGGTCTCGAAGAACTGCGTGTGGGGCAGATAGTTGATGATACACACATTCCTATCCACTGAATCGCCCTCGGCGGTATAGCTACTGGAGGCGTTGCCTTGCGAGCAGGGGAACGCGTAAGCATACACCGGCGTGCTCGACTCCACATCGGGGTGCTGGCGGACGCGCTGCACCAGGTTGAGGAAGGCATCGACCCGCCCGGCAGAGTCGGCTGCGGAAGGGTCGTAACCGGGAGCCTGCGGATGGAGCATATCCACCGACAGGAGGCAAAGTCTCTCGGGGTCGAAGCCCAGGGGCAGACGGCGGTCGTGGGTGAGCACCAGCACGGGGTCGAAAATGGCCCACGAGAGGATGCACACCACTATCAGTTCGGCAAGCAGCCAGCCGTTGCGCCGGCGGCGTGCCCAAAGGGTTTTGAATATCAGTTTAAACATGGTTGTTTTATTTTTTAGTTGACGAGGGAACCAGTTGACGAGTTGACAAGGGAACCAGTTAACGAGGGAACCAAGATACGAGGTTACTACTTTGGTATTTCATACAGAACCTTATCACCTTGTATCCTTGTCACCTTGTATCCTTGTCACCTTGTATCCTTGTTACCTTCTTTCATACAATGAATAAACAATGGGCTTGCGCAAAGATAACCATGCCGGCACCAAGGCCGACAGCAGGTTGAGCAAGATACACACCAGCAGCGCGCAAAGGAACACCGCGGGGGCAAAGAGCATCTCGCCCGACACGTAGGCCTGCGCCCCTGCAGGGATGAGGGAAGCGTAGTCGTCGAGCAAGGTGAACACCCACGTGCGTCCGGCGTAGAGCATCAGCCAGGCAAAGAACAACCCCAGCACGCCACCCTGCAGGGTAAGCACGAGGTTCTCCCACATCACCTGCCCCAGCAGCGTCCGCCGCCCGGCGCCGAAGCTCTTGCGCACGCCCATCTCCGGCAGGCGGCTCTCCATGCGGCTGGCTATCATGCCGCTGAGGTTGAGCGCGGGCACCAGCAACAGGACGAGCACCATCAGCCCCAGTTCGCGCACGATGGCCCACACGTCCACTTCCCGGTTGACATACCGCTGGAACACTTGCCGCGTGTGCGACGTAGGTTGTTGCCACACATCCATCTTCCACTCACCCTCGTGCTCCAAGTTCAGGCGGCGCTGGATGTCGTGCACCTCCCGCTGCAACGCCTCGCCTTGGGCGGCGTCCTCCACCAGGTAGGTCACGGCAAACTGCCCCACGTAGGGGAACTGGGGCGTGAGCGGTTCATCGTAGCCCGGCACCACGGTGTAGGGCAAGTAGAGCTGCGCGTAGGAACTGCGGGTGAGGTAGCTGCCGCTGCGCACCACGCCTGCCACGCGGAAAGGCATGAAGTTCAGGCTGAACGTGCGCCCCACCACCTGCTCCACCGTGCCGAAGAGGCGGCGCGCCAAATCATCGGTGATGACCGCCGCGTGGATGCCGCTGGCCAGATCGGACTCGGTGAAAGGCTTGCCCTCGAGGAAGCGGAAGGCGTAGATGCGGAAGAAGGCGGGGTCCGTCAGCTTGGTCACGGGGTGGAAGTCCCCCGTGCGGTCGGCGGGCTGGATGTAGCAGTTCTCGGCAAAGTCGGCCTGCAGGTCGGCAGATGCCACCCGGGCATTCTCCACGCCCAGCGCCCAGTCCTGCAACGCCTGGTAGGACAGGCTGGCCTGGTAAGTATGCCGTTCGGTGCCGAAGCTGGCGGAAGCAATCCGGTACGTGTGAAAGCGGTTCACCTCGGGATAGACGGGCGCCAGCTTCACGTAGTAGATGACCGCCATAATGGTGGTCATGCCGACGGCAAGCCCCGTGCCCACGATGTAGAGGGCACTGAACAGGCGGTTCTGCCGCAGCAGCGCCCAGGCTTGCTTAATGTAAGTCTTGATTCTCATAAATCTTTATTTTATGTAAATTTCCTTGCACTTTTTCTTTCGCTTGTCCGAAAGAAAAAGATGCCAAAAAGAAAGGACCCCGGCGGTGCCCGGCGGGCTACTCCGGACAGTTTTCAGCCTAAGTGGCAGAAACTCGCTTCGCTCAAACAGTCTGCCCCTTTTTACGGCTGAAAACCGTCCTCCGCTTTACGCCCGCCGGTCAATGCCGGAGAGCCATGCGGCGTTGGACGCAGACTTTTCGGCTGAGATATGTAGCACGCAAAGGTATATCAAGATGCAGCAGTAACTGAATTCTCCTCCTCCTGGGAGGAGGAGTACCCGAAGGGGGAGGTGGTAGATAAATTCTATAAATAGCAATAGGTTATTAAGACCTACCACCCCGTCACTTTGTGCCACCCCTCCTCCCAGGAGGAGGGGAATCCGCATTAAGTCATATTTGACACAACTACGCGCCACATCTTCCAGCCGGAAAGTCTGCTGTCCTCTGCCGGATGGCCGCGCCTAAGCGGAGGGGCGTAAAGCGGAGAGTGCCTGTTTTGCGTGAAGAACGGCAGACTGTCTGAGCGAAGCGAGTTTCTGCCGTTTAGTAAAACAGGTGCCCGGAGTAGCCCCGGAGATTCAGCGCTTGACCTTTTTCTTTTGGTATCTTTTCTTTTTGTGTCAAGACAAAAAGAAAAGTACACTATCACATCTTTACCTTCAACTTACTCTTATTCTTATACCGACTCATGTCGCTCACCACCACCTGGTCGCCCGGCTCGAGGCCGCTCACCACCTCGACGTACTCGAAGTTGGAGTCGCCCAGCTGCACCTTGCGTTTCTGCAACTCGCCTTCACTGCTGCGGACGAAGAGGTCGTACTCGCCGCGCCCCACGTAGTAGGATGCGTTGGCCAGGCGGAGCACATCTTCCTTCACGGCGTTCATCACGTAGACGTCGGTCTTGAGGCCCGAGCGCAGGCGGCGGTTGCTGTCGTCCTGCAGCTGCACGGTGAAGGCGATGACGCCGTTCTTGGACAGCGGCGTCACGCTGCTCACTACGCCTTCCAGCTTCTCGCTGCCAATCTTCACGATGGCCTTGCCGCCGGCTGCCACGCGGTCGCCGTAGGTATCGGCAATCTCACCCTCCACCTTGAAGTGGCTCAGGTCGGAGATGATGGCTATCTGCTCGCCTTGCGCCACCTGCACGCCTATCTGGTCGTTGATGTAGGTAAGGATGGCCTTCCTTGGCGAGCGCACCTGCGCGTCGTCCAACGTGCGCTTCATCTCGGCAAGGCCCTTGCGGAAGATGCTGAAGTCCAACTCCTGCACCTTGTATTCGGCGGCGAGCACCTGCTGTTCGTTTTCGTACTGTTGGCGCAGCTGCTCCAGTTCGAGCTGTGCCACGTTCACGCTCAGTTCCGCCTGGCGCACCTTATCGGTGGTTCCCGAGCCGATGCTGTCCAGGTAGCGTTCGTTGCGCAGCTCCACGCGCATGCGGTTCAGGGTCATTTCCTTCACCTTCACTTGCATGGCCAGGTCTTTCAAGGTGGTTTCATTGTTCACCTGCAGCTGTTGCAGCTTGTAACCGCGCATCTGCTCCTCGTCCAGCAGCTTGCGGTACTCGGTCTCGGTGCTTTGCAGGTCCAGCTTGAGGATGGGGGTGCCCACGTCCACGCTGTCGCCGCCCTTGCGGTACACCTCGAGGATGCGGGTGTTGATGGGTGAGTTGATGATTTCCTCGAAAGCCGGCACCACCTTGCCCGAGGCGCTGACGCTGACCTCGATGGTGCCTTGGTCCACGGTGGAGAACACGAGGTCCTTCTCCTTCACCCCGGTGCGCATCAGCGAGATGAGCACGCTCAGCACCACCACTCCCGCCACGCCGATGATGGCGTAACGGACGATTTTCTTGTTGCGTTCCTTCCGGCGCACTTCTTTGGGAATTTCTCTGTCCATATATACCTTATTTATACTGTTGTTTACGGGTTCATGACATCTTCGCCCTTTCCTCTTGCCAAATCTGTGCCAAAAACATAACCCGCTGTGTGCAAAGGAGTAAGCAAAAACAGGGGTGTCCGTTTTCGGACACCCCTGTACATTTTCGGATAGTTTTCCGATGAGGATAATTTTTTAGACGCGCCTAAAGTTACCTCAGCTTCAGGCGGTCGCCCACCTCGGGGATGTAGTCGCCGTCCTTTTTGTTCATATTGTAGAGGTTCTTCAGGCGGATGCCGTACATCTGCGAGATGGAGTGCATGGAGTCGCCGTCCCTCACGATGTATTCCTTGTGGGGTTTCATCGCCTTTTTGTTCTTCTTCTTCAGGTAGATGATGTCGCCCGGCTCCAGCGTGTAGTCCTTGTGCAGGTCGTTGTACTTCACCAGCTTCTTCCAGCTGATGTCAAACTCGCCGCCCAGCAGGCGGAAGTTGTCGCCCTCGCGCGCCACCACGTAGGCCAGGCCGTTGGCAATGTACACGGGGTGTGGGTTCACCAGCCAGGGTTTCTTCTTGATGAGCTTTTCCCAGCGGCGTGCCTCGCGCTTGCTCATGCCCTTGCTGTCATATTTATACAGGTCGTAGTCTTCGATGATGGTAATCAGGCGGTTGGCATACGAGCGGTCGGTGGCGTAGCCCGCTTTTTTCAGTCCGCGCGCCCAGCCCTTGTAGTCGGTCTGCTTCAGCTTGAACAGGAAGGCGTAACGTGCCCCGCTGGCAAGGAACTTGGAGTGGTCCTCGTAAGAGTCCTCCACCTTGCGGTAGGCGCGGAAGCATTCGCCCCGGGCGTCGTCATCATAGTACACCTTGCGCCCGCGCCACGTGTTGTGGCACTTGATGCCGAAGTGGTTGTTGCTCCGCTTCGCCAGCGTGCTTTGTCCCGCGCCGCTCTCCAGCAAGCCCTGCGCCAGCGTGATGCTGGCAGGAATCTTGTACTTCTTCATCTGCTCCACGGCGAGGGGGGCATATTTCCGGATGTATTCGTTGTACCGGGCGTTCCGGCGCTGCGCCTGCACCGGCACAAGCCACAAGAGGAGGGCCGCCCAAACCAGCAGCCTGTACGTTTGCTTCATGTGTACACCATATTGTTAGTTCAGTTGCAAAAGTCTGCAAAAGAATCGAGAAAAGCAAAACATTCTATGAGGATTTAAGGGACAAGGATACAAGGGGACAAGGAAACGAGGGGACGAGGGGGATGTATCAAACCGTCAGTCAAAACGCTAACTTAATCCGTGAAATCCGCGTAATTCGCGCCTAAAAAACCAGACGGAGTTCCAACAGCAGCAGCGCGAGGGGGAAATACTCTTTCAGTTCTTCCCTCAGCAGTTGCATGGCCTTCCGGATGCGGTACTCCGCCGTGCGGGGCGATACGCCCAGTTGCTTCCCTATCTCGTCATAGGTCATGTTGCGGAAGCGGTTCAGGACGAAAGCCTCCCGGTACGTGGGCGGAAGCTGGGCGACAGCCTCCCGGATGTGGCGGCTCAGGTCGTTCAGCAGGCAGACGTCCACGTCTTCCAGCAACGCCGTTGTCCTTTTATAATAGGCCTCATGCGCCTGTTGCCTGAGCTCGTCGTCCTTTATCCGGCTCATGGCGCGGTGGTAGACGGCAGAGAAGAGGTAGGACTTGGCCGACTGCACGCCCTCCAGCATCTCCCTTTTCTCCCACAGCCACAGCATGGTGTCCTGCACCACTTCCTTCGCCTCTTCCGCGCCCGTGAAATGCTGGCAGTAGGCACACAGGACGGGGTAATACGACCGGAACAACCGGTCGAACGCCTTTTTATCCCCTTCCCGGATAGACTGAAGCAAAGATTCATCCAATGTTTGTGTCTTCATAAAGCTGCGCCTGTGTTTTCTTCCGTTACCTTTTCTTGGGCAAAGATAATGCAAACGAGCGCAATGAAAACCTGTTTTCAAATTGCCGAGTGCAACTTATCTTAGGCAAAGATAGTATTTTTTCGTATAAATACCTTAATAAAATTAAAAATTTCCCCTAGACTTTAGGGAAAAGCCGTTTTCGACCGCCTAATATATAAAAGGCTCAAAAAAAGGTAAAAAGTTTATTCAGCCGGGGCAGGAATCCCACAAGGAAAGCCTGTTTCCCGGAGTTTTCAGGTTTAACCATGCAAAGGTACAAAAATGACAGGAGAAAACGAAGAAAAAGACATAGCAAATCTCTTGCTCCGATATTGCGGGGGTGAGACGGCGGAGGCAGAAACCCGCCGCGTGGAAGCGTGGATGGCAGCAAGGGAGGAAAACCGCGGAACCGCCACGAGGATGTGCGCGTTGATGATGGCGGCAGACATTTCCGCACACGTTTCGGCAATGGACACGGAACGTGCATTGAAGCAGGCCCACCGCCGGATGGACAGCCGCAGGTGGCCCAGGCTTCGCCGATGGGCACGTGCCCTGCAAAGGACGGCCACATTTTTACTGATACCGATAATAGCGATAGCATCCTTGAAGGTTTTCAATAGGGACAAAGTAGAAAATAGGATGCTGGAGTTCAAAACGGCCCCGGGGACAACAGCTTCCGCCGAGTTGCCGGATGGCACCGGGGTCGTTCTGAACTCTTCCTCCACCCTCCGTTACCCCGCCCGTTTCGACGGCGGCGAGCGCAGGGTGGAACTGACGGGCGAGGCGTTCTTCTCTGTGGTGAAGGACGGCGAGCCTTTCATCGTGGACCTGGCGGGAGGTTCCTCCATACGGGTGTACGGCACGGAGTTCAACGTGTCGGCCGAGCCGGACGGGGACGAAGTCAGCGCCACGCTGGTCAAGGGAGAGATAGGCTTCTCGTACCGGGAGAAGGGGCAACAGAAAGAGTGGAGGATGCACCCGGGCGAAAAGTTAGTGTACGACAAAGCCGGACAGTCCGTATCCCTGTCATCCGCCGACATCGAGGTGGAAACCAGTTGGATAGACGGGCGGCTGATATTCAAGGACACGCCTTTCGAGGAGGTGTTAAAGAAGTTGGGTAAGCGGTATAACGTGGAGTTCGTGCTGAAGAACCGCCGTTTGAAGCACGACTCCTTTACCGCTAACTTCGGGCAGCAACGCCTGGAGCGCATTTTGGAATATTTCCGGGTGGCGTCCGGCATACGCTTCAAGTATGTGGACAACGCCGGGGAAAATACAGAGAGACAAGTTATCGAGGTTTATTAACACAAAGAACAACTTAAAAAACAAATGCCATGAAACCGGACAGTACGTAACCCAAAAGCAAAGAAACACGCCAAGAGGAAACTCCTCCTTGGCCACCTGAAACAAACTTTATTATTCACTTAAAACAATGCTGAATTATGGAAAAACACCATTCTAATCAACCATCAGGGAGCGGAAACCTCTTGATGCGATGCATGAAGAAAATCCCCCTCGCCGTGGGATGTGCATTTGCCATGCTGTTTTGCATGTCGGGTGTGGCGCTGGCCAGCGAGAGCTATGCGCAGAGCACCGTCATCAACGCCGCTTTCAACAACAAAACCATCAGTGAAGTCCTCAGCGAACTTGAGGAGTCTACCGAGTTTGTATTCTTCTACAACAACAGCCAGGTAGACGTACAACGCCGCGTGTCCATTCCCGCCGGCGAAAAAGACATCTTCAAAGTGCTCGACGGCATGTTCGGAGGCACGGACATCGCCTACCGGGTGATGGACCGCAACATCGTGCTCTACGACAAGGCCAAAGGCGTGGCCAGCGTGCAGGGCGTGCAGCAGACCATCACCGTCACCGGTAACATCGTCGACTCCAACGGCGAGCCCATCATCGGCGCCAGCATCCTCGAAGACGGCACCACCAACGGTATCGTTACCGACCTCGACGGTAACTTCACCCTGACCGGCGTCAACGCCAACGCCACCCTCGTCATCAGCTACGTGGGCTACAAGACGCAGAACGTACAAGTGAACGGACGCACCCAGCTCAACATCGTCCTCGAAGAAGACAACGAGATGCTGGAAGAAGTAGTCGTAGTAGGTTACGGCGTGCAGAAGAAGGAAACCCTGACCGGCGCCGTTACCGCCATCAAGGCCGACGAAATCGCCACCACCAAAACCGAGAACTTGATTACCAACATCCAGGGTAAGATGCCGGGTCTGTTGATCCGCCAGAAGACCGGTGAGCCGGGTACCTTCGACAACATGATCAGCATCCGCGGCTACGGCGACCCGCTGATTGTTATCGACGGCGTGACCCGCGACGGCGGTGCCGAGGAACTGGCCCAGCTGGCTTCCGAGGACATCGAGAGCATCTCCATCCTGAAGGATGCCTCCGCTGCCATCTACGGTATGAACGCTGCCAACGGCGTAATCATCGTCACCACCAAGAAGGGTGTGGCCGAGAAGACCCGCGTGTCCTACTCCGCCATGTTCGGTATGAAGAACCCTACCGGTATGGAGTCCACCATGGACGCCTATACGTTCCGCGTGCTGGCCAACGAGCGTGCCGCCAACGGTAAGGTAAACCTGCCTTACGGCGAAGACATCCTGGAAAAGTACCGCAACAACGAACCCGGCTATCAGGATAACGACTGGATTGACCTGTTCCTGAAAAACCTCGCCTTCCAGCAGAACCACAACGTATCGGTACGCGGCGGTTCCGAAAAGGTGAAATACTACGTCAGCTTCGGCTACACCGACGATAACGGTCTGTTGAAGAGCGACATCCAGTACTACAAGCGTTACAACCTGCGCAGCAACCTGACCGCAGAACTGGCCAAGGGCCTTACCTTGAACGTCAACATGTCCGGCCGCTACACCCAGACGCAGCGCGCCCGCGAAGACTTCCAGTGGACCTACAAGACCTTGATCGTAAACGACCGCGGTATCGGTGGCTACACCATGGCCAATCCCAACCACCTGTCCCAGATCGGACCCGAGAACAAGAACCCCTATGCCTTGGTAAACAAGGATATCGACGGCTATCGTCAGAACAAGGGCATCAACTACGCTGCCGACGTAGAATTGCGTTGGGAACTTCCCTGGGTGGAAGGCCTTTCGGTAAGCGCCTTGGGTTCGTTTGACGGCAACAACCGCAACGAATCGCAGTTGGAAAGAAAGTATGACCTGTACGACTACTACACGGATGCCTACTTCGGTACAGGCGGTGCAGGTTCCGACAAATACACCAGCACCATGAACATGTACCAGAAAATCTACGGCCGCTTGCAGGCACAGTACCAGAACTCCTTCGGCAACCACAACCTGAACGTGACCGCCATCGCCGAGTTGAGCAGCACCCGCAAGGATTACCTGACCGGCGCCCGCCAGTACACCGAACTGTTCACCAACGACATCCTTGACCAGGCCAGCGCCGGTACGGCCACCAACGGCGGTTACCGCAGCTTCGGCCGCCTGGCAGCCTACCTGGCCCGTGCCAATTACGACTACGCAGGCAAGTACCTCTTTGAGGTAGTAGCCCGTTACGACGGTTCCTACCGCTATGCACCGTCCCACCGCTGGACATTCTTCCCGTCGTTCAGCGCCGGCTGGCGTATTTCGGAAGAAAAGTTCATCAAGGACAACCTGCCCTTCATCACCAACTTGAAGCTGAGAGGGTCTTACGGTAAGAGCGGTTACGACGCAGGCGATCCCTTCCAGTACGTTTCGGCTTACACCATGAGCGACTACGGTTATGTATTCGACGGCAGTAGCCAAATCATGGGCTTCGTGGCTCCGGGTGTGGTAACCGACCAACTGTCTTGGGTAACCTCTGCCATCGCCAACATCGGTATCGACTTCGACTTGTGGAACGGCAAGCTGAACGGTAGCTTCGAATGGTTCAACCGCAAGAACACCGGCATCCTGGCCGACCGTCAACAAGCCGCGCCCGACACGTTCGGCGCCAGCTTCCCGAAAGAGAACCTGAACTCTACCCGCAACCGCGGTTTTGAATTCAACATCGGCACCCGCGGCCAGATTGGCAAGGACTTCCAGTACTCCGTATCCGCCAACTTCACCTACGCCCGCGAGCGCAGGCTGCACCAGGAAGAAAGACAGTTCCAAAGCTCTATGGACCGTTGGAAGAACGGCAAATCCGACCGTAACCAGAACATCATGTGGATGTACAAGTACGACGGCCAGTACACCTCGCTCGAGCAATACGAAAACGCTCCTCTGCTGGGTGGCAGCCAAGGTAACTCCATGATGTTGCCGGGCAGCTTCCGCCTGATCGACCTCAACGGCGACGGTATCATCAACTCGAACGACGAAGTGCCCGACTTCTGGTCTACCGGCGCCAACCCGCCCATCCAGTACGGTCTGACCATCGCCGCCAACTACAAGAACTTCGACATCAACATCCTGTTCCAGGGTGCATCCGGTTACTCCATCTCCTACCCCAATGACGACGTTTGGGGCTATGGCGGCAAGACCAACCCGACCTACCTGCTGGAGAAATACCTGGATCGCTGGCACGTGGCCAACACGGGCGACGACCCCTACGACCCCGCCACGCAGTGGGTTTCCGGCAAGTATCCCGCCCTGCGCCAAAGCTTCAGCAACACCACGGATAACGGTAACAGCTACGACACTTCCTTCTGGAAACCGCTGGCCACCTACGTCCGCCTGAAGAGCTTGGAAATCGGTTATTCTTTGCCGAAGCCGTTCATGCAAAAACTGGGCATCAACAGCTGCCGCTTCTTCATCAACGGTTCTAACCTGTTCACCATCTGTAACGATTTGCTGAAGAACGCCGACCCCGAACGTGAGGAAAGGGATTGGGGCGCCAACTTAGCTTATCCGCTGATGAGAACGTATAACATTGGTTTGAATATTAACTTTTAATCCCGACGTATTATGAAAAGAAACATATTTTCAGTAGCAGCCTTATGCGCCTTGATGACCTTCTCGGGTTGTGACGCGTTTCTGGAACTGGAGCCGCTCGACAAGGTTTCGCCCGACCAGCTGACAGACACGCAAGGCGGTGTCAAGGCCCTGCTCGCCAACATCTACACGAAGATGCCGATGGAGGACTTCAACTACCGGCCCAACAACGGCTTCAACCAGCACCAGTATGACGGCGTGAACGCCACCACCCGCCTTTCCTTCTACACCGACGAGGCCACCCGCAGCGACGCCGGCCTGTTCGGGCAGGAAGGCTTCAACTACTGGCCCTATGAGGACATCCGCCAGGTGAACCTCTTCATGGAGAATGTAGAGACTGCCAAGGGAAAAGGCACCATTACGGAAGACGAAGCCAACCGGATGACCAGCGAGGCCCACTTCATCCGCGCCTACATGTACTACGGCATGGCCAAGCGGCTGGGCGGCGTGCCCCTTATCGACCATGCACAGGACGATGAATACGTGCCGGGCGACCCCTCGTCCGTAGCCGTACCCCGCAGCACAGAAAAGGATACTTGGGATTTCATCCTGAAAGAATGCGACTTGGCTGCACAGTATCTGCCCGAAAAGGCAGACGCCGACAAGTTCCGCGCCACCAAGTGGGCCGCCTACGCCCTGAAGTCGCGCGTAGCCCTGCACGCCGCCTCCGTGGCGAAGTACTGGAACAACGCCCCGCTGGATGGTCCTGCCGTAAGCCAGAGCTTGGTGGGCGGCATGACGGCTGCCGATGCCGATGCCTACTACAAGGCTTGTATCGACGCTTCCGACTACCTCATCAAGAACTCGGGCAAAGCGCTCTACATGCCCGCGCCCGCCAGTGCGGAAGAAGCTGCCACCAACTTCCAGCAGCTGTTCATGTTGGGTGAAACCACCGATGAATACATCTTCGGCAAAGGTTACCTGGACGGTACCACCAACACCAACCAGGGACATAGCTGGACGCAGTGGAACGTAGCGCCGCAAGCCAATGGCTTCGGTGCCTTGAAATACGGCCGCTTCAATCCCACGCTGGACATCGTGGACGCATTTGAAGACTACACCGACAACGGCCAAGGTGCCAGCGCGCCGATTGTGACCCGCACCGACGGCAACGAGAGCTACGTCATCCGCAGCTTCTCCAACAACCAGCAAGACCTGGCTTCCATCCCGTTCGCGAAGTACAACAGCCTGTACGAACCGTTCGCAGGCAAGGACGCCCGCCTGTTGGCCAGCATCATCGTGCCGGGTTCGGTGTACGACGGCATCGACATCATCATTCAGGGCGGCCTCATCAAGCCGGACGGCAGCTACATATCCTACGCTAACGACCCCGTAGAAAAAGGCGGCACCACCTACTACGGACTGGGTGCCGAGGGTTCGACGATGTTCTCCGGCTACCTGTACGTAGGCAACGGCGAGAACTCCAACTGGACGGCAACGGGCTTCTTTGTACGCAAGTACATGGACGAAAGCGTCAGCCTGGGTTCGGACAACGCCTCCACCAACACGTACATCGACATGCGCTTGGCAGAAGTTTACCTGAACTATGCCGAGGCTACCGTTGAGAACGGCAGCGGATACGGCGACCAAACCCTGGCCGCACAGTACCTCAACGCCCTGCGCCACCGCGCCGGCCACACGGACAACATCGCCCTGACGCTGGACAACGTGCTGAAGGAACGCCGCGTGGAACTGGCCTTCGAAGGCAACCTGCGTTATTGGGACTTGATACGCCGCCGCGAATTCCACACCGAGTTCGCCAACAACCGCATGCGCCATGCCTTGGTGCCGATGCTGGACTTGCGTGAAGCTACTCCGAAGTACGTCTTCGCACGCGTCAACTTCTTGCCGGATGAAAACGGTGGTGGCCACACGTTCCAGACGAGAGACTACTACAGACCGATTCCGAACACCGACTCCAACGGCTTGGTTCAGAACCCGGGACGTTAAGAGGCAACTTTGCAATGCCGCCCGTAGCGTAGTAACGCCACCTTGCAAGCAATACTACACTACCCCAGTGGCAATACGGCGCTACGGAGCCGGCGTTGCAACGCCAGCAAATGGATAAGTTAACTGTTTAACGAACATCACAAATCAGAGAAAACATTATGAGAAAAATATTCTTAGCTATTTCCTGCTGCCTTTTCGCACTGACCTCGTGCGAAATAGACAACTACGAAGGGCCCGATGCTTCCATCCACGGCTACATCCTCGACGAGAAGACCGGCGACCCGGTAGGCACGGACATACAGAACGGCTCCGCCATCATTGTGGTAGAGCAGGGCTGGGCGAACCCGCAAGACCAGACTTGGAGCATCATGAACACCGGTGAATACCGCAACGACATGATTTTCTCCGCTACTTATGACATACGCTTCGAGAACTGCAACTTCTACCCCTTCAGCATCGACGATTTTGTTGTTAAAGAAGGTAACAATGAGTATAATTTCGAAGTAACTCCGTATATTCGCGTATTGAACTCAAGTATCACGAAGAATGGCAATACCATCACCGCCACATTCTCGCTGGAAGGCGGCAAGGACGAAGTGAAGCTGAAAGAAATCCAGCTGTTCGCCTTTGGTGACAAGTGGGTAGGCAATAACGTGAAGTACACGCTGGAAGGTACCGGCCACGTACAGACGTTCAACCCGTCTATCGCCATCGACCCCACTACGACCTACACGCTGACCATCGACTTGACGGAGAATGCCAGCATCTTCCCGTATGCCAAGAACTACTACTTCCGTATCGGTGCCTTGGCTGATGTATCGGGAGTAGGTACGGTTCGCTACAACTATGCAGAGCCGCTGACAGTCATCAAGCTTAACGAATAATAAAGTTAAGCGAGACCCTAAAAAATAGCCTGCCGGCGTGCTGGCAGGCTATTTTTGTATCCGATAGAAAGATAAGCCATTAGTGATGAAAAAAATGCGGAATCCAGTTACTCCGGACACTTATGAATCACTAAACACTAATAACTAATAACTAATAACTAATAACTAAACACTAATAACTAATATTAATCCCAAACACAAAGAAAAACCATGAGAAAAAGAAGTGTACTCTTACTGCTGCTACTCTGCGCAGTGTGCTGCGGGCTACACGCCGTGCAGCTGAACTCCATCTACCAACAACGGCCGGACGACCCCGAAGCGTTCTACTTCACGCCCGAGAACTACGGCATCCGCGCCGACGGCAAGATGGACGTGTCCGACGCCCTTCAGGCGGCCATCAACCAGGTGAAGAAGGAAAAGAACTTCGGCATCCTGTTCATCCCCGAAGGCAAGTACAAAATCAGCAAGACCATCTACATCCCCGGCGCCGTGCGCCTCATCGGCTACGGCAAGAAACGCCCGGAAATCATCCTGGCCAAGAACTCCCCGGGCTTTCAGGAAGAAGTGCCCGGTGACAAGGGCAAGGCGAAATATATGTTCTGGTTCACCGGGAACATGGTGGAAGAAGGCGTACAGCCCCGCGACGCCGGCGCCGGCACCTTCTACAGCGCCATGAGCAACATTGACCTGCGCATAGAGGACGGCAACCCCCACGCCGTGGCCCTGCGCACCCACTTCGCGCAGCACAGCTTCATCAGCTACGTGTCCGTTCACATCGGCAAGGGCAAGGCCGGACTGTTCGACGTGGGCAACGAGCTGGAGAACGTGGCCTTCTACGGCGGCGACTACGGCATCTACACCACCAAGGCATCGCCGGGCTGGCCGGTAATGATGGTGGACTCCTATTTCGAGGGACAGCGCATCGCCGCCCTCCGCGTGCAGGAGTCGGGCCTGGCGATGGTGAACCTGCAGGCGAAGAACGTGCCCGTGGTGTTTGACATCGACCCGAACTACTGCGACAAGCTCTTCTTAGAGAACAGCTACCTGGAGAACGTGAAGCAGGCTGCCGTGGTCATCACCAACGAGAACAACAGCAACAACCAGATTACCTTCCGGAACATCTACTGCAAGAACGTGCCCGTGCTGGCAAAGTACACGCGCAGCAACACCGAGACCCGCGTGGACGAGAAAATCTACCAGGTGAAGTCCTACGACCACGGCCTGCAGATGGACAACCTGCTGGACGAGCCGGAGTATGAGACGCTGGTGGACATCGCTCCCCTGGCCAAGATGCCCAAGGCCCTGCTGAAGGACATCCCCGCCCTGCCCGGCATGGAAACGTGGGTGAACGTGCGTACCCTTGGCGCCAAGGGCGACGGCACTACCGATGACACCAAGGCCATACAGGCAGCCATCGACCAGTACGAGAACATCTACGTGCCCCAGGGCTGGTACCGCATCACCGAGACGCTGAAGATGCGCCCCGGCACGCGCCTCATCGGGCTGCACCCCTTTGCCACCCAGTTCCGCCTGGACGAAAGCTCGCCGGCCTTCAGCGGCTTCGGCACCCCGAAAGCCCTGCTTGAATCGTCGGAAGGCGGCGCAGACGTGCTGAACGGCATCGGCATCAACACCGGAGCCTACAACTACCGCGCCGTGGGCGTGAAGTGGATGGCCGGCGAAGGCTCGTACATGAACGACATCAAGTTCGTAGGCGGGCATGGCGGCATGTCGAAACCCCGCCCGGGCGAACCCGCACGCGAATGGCGTCCCCGCGCCGAGCGCATCAGCTCGCCGGAGAACCCCGTGGCCGCACAGGGCATGGACCTGGCCTGGGACAACCAGCACTGGAGCCTGTGGATTACGAACGGGGGCGGCGGCACCTTCAAGGACATCTGGACCGCCAGCACCTACGCCACCAACGGCGTCTACATTGACCGCACCAAGACCCCGGGACGCATCTACGCCATGTCCATCGAACACCACGTGCGCAACGAAGTGCGCTTCAACCAGGTGGAGAACTGGAAGGTGTACTGCATGCAGACCGAGGAGGAAAGCCGCGAAAGCTCGCAGTGCCAGCCCATCGAGATGGACGACTGCAAAGATATCACCTTCGCCAACCTGTACATGTTCCGCGTCATCCGCATCAACACGCCCTACTACAGCTCGGTGCGCATCCGCAACTGCGAGGATATCGCTTTCCTGAACATGCACAACTATTCGCAGATTAAGTACACCAACGACATCGCCGTCTACGACCAGAGCAAGGGCATCGAAATCCGCCCGTGGGAACTGTCGCGCCTCATCGTCACCGGCGACGAGCCGCGCCGCGAGCCCATCAGCACGCAGACGGGCGTGGTGAACCGCCTGGCCGGCGACTTTGAGTTTGCCGAGGGCATCACCCACGACGCCGAGGGCAACATCTACTTCTGCGACCACCGCATGCGCCGCATCTTCAAGTGGGATGTGGAACGCGAGGCGCTGACGCTGATTGCCGACCTGCCGTGGAAACCCTCGAACCTGGCCTTCGACAGCGAGGGCAACCTGCTCGTGCTGTTCCGCTACGACCCGCAGCCCGGTTACGCGCCCGACCGCGACGAGTCTGTCATGCCCCGCATGAAGGACACGGGCGGCACGTCGTTCAGCGGCTACGGCAACTCGGCCTACACCATGCGCATGTATGCCATCGACCCCGACCGCCCCGAAGAGACCGTGCGCCTGCTGGAGCGCGTGCCCATGGGACAGGTGAACCCGGTGTACAAGGCCCTGCACCCGTCCAACCGCTGGCGCGACTTCCACGACTTCAACGACGTGACGGTGTACAAGCCGGAGATGTGCTTCCTGGCACCGGACGGCAAGACCGTCATCCCCCACTACTTCGACCTGGCACGCTGCTCGCAGCTGCTCGAGGCATGGCCCGGACGCCCGTACTACACCAGCGACGAGTATGACCGCCGCATGGTGCGCCTGGACGTGCAGCCCGACGGCTCGCTGACCAACCTGAAGTACTTCGTTGAACAAGCCGAGTTCGGCTCGACCGTGGACAGCGAGGGCAACCTCTACGTGGCCGACGGCGAAGTGTACATCTTCGGCCCCGACGGCAAGCGCAAAGGCATGATCCGCGTGCCCGAACGCCCCTCTACCCTGCAAATGGGCGGCAAGGACGGCAACACGCTGTTCATCACTGGGCGCGGGAATCTGTTCAGTGTGAAAGTAAAGTGATACTTGTACTTTTCTTTTTGCCTTGACGCAAAAAGAAAAGATACCAAAAGAAAAAAGTCAAGCGCTGAATCTCCGGGGCTACTTCGAGTGTATTTTTGCTAAACGGCAGAAACTCGCTTCGCTCAAACAGTCTGCCGTTCTTTACGCAAAAATACCCTCTCCGCTTTACGCCCCTCCGCTTTACGCCCCTCCGCTTAGGCGCGGGCCATGCGGCGTGGGACGCTTGTCCTCGGAGAGCCTTGCGGTGTGAAACATAGACCGAGAGACTTTGCAAGAAGTGGAGCATATAAATTCTTAGCCCGCATTCTTTAGTGTCCCTGTCAGTCAGGCTTTGATGCCGCATGGCTCTCCGGCATTGACCGGCGGGCGTAAAGCGGAGAAGCTGCTTCAGGCGTTAAAAACGGCAAACTGTTTGAGCGAAGCGAGTTTTTGCCGTTTAGCCTGAAGGAGTTTCGGAGTAGCCCGCCGGGCACAGCCGGGGTCCTTTCTTTTTGGTAGCTTTTTCTTTCGGACAAGCGAAAGAAAAAGTACAGTATTAAAAATATAAACCTTTATAACTATTCATCATCATGAGAACCATTCGTTTATGGCTGGCGACGTGCCTTTGTATCGTCGCACTGTCGGCCTACGGAGCTCCCGGCGGTTCGGTGTACACCGAGCGGCCCGACGACCCGGAGGCGTTCTATTTCACCCCCGAGAACTACGGGTTCAAGGCGGACGGCAAGCAGGACGTGACCGAAGCCCTGCAAAAAGCCATCTTCCAGGTGAAACGTGAGAAAAACTTCGGCATCCTGTTCCTGCCCGAAGGAGAGTACCGCATCAGCAAGACCATCCAGATTCCGTCGTCGGTGCGCCTCATCGGCTACGGCAAGAAGCGTCCGGTCATCTACCTGGCGAAGGATACGCCGGGCTTCCAGGAGCAGCAGTACATGGTGTGGTTCACCGGCGGCATTGCCCCCGAAGGGCGTGAGCCGAGCGATGCCAATGCGGGCACGTTCTACAGCGCGCTGTCCAACGTGGACTTCCGCATCGACAAGGGCAACCCCGGCGCCATCGCCATCCGCTCGCACTTTGCCCAGCACAGCTTCATCAGCCACTGCGACATCCATACCGGCACCGGCCTGGCCGGCATCTGGGACGTGGGCAACGAGATGGAAGACGTGCGCTTCTTCGACGGCCAGTACGGCATCATCTCCAGCCGACCCTCTCCGGGCTGGCCCATGATGATGGTGGACACCTACTTCGAGGGACAGAGCAGGGCAGCCATCCTCTCCAAATCGGTAGGTTTTGCCATCGTGGGCATGCACGTGAAGGAAACCCCCACGGCCTTCGAAATGGCCGAAGGGCTTGAAGACCGCCTGCACCTGGAAGACGTCCTGCTGGAAAACGTAGGCACGGGCGTCAAGGTGAGCGTCACCAGCAACACCTTCTCGCAACTGAACATGACCAACGTCCTCTGCCGCAACGTGCCCGTGCTCGTGACCTACGCCGCGGGACGCGAACCGGTAAAGGCACCCGCCAAGATGTACCGCGTGAACGACTTCACCTGCGGACTGGTGTATGACAACATGGAGGCCGAACCCGCCTTCAAGCAAATCTGCGACATGGAGGCCGTGAAGTCACTGCCCAAGAAGCTGGAAGCCACCATCCCCGCCCTGCCGGGCATGGAAACGTGGGTGAACGTGCGCACCTTCGGCGCCAAGGGCGACGGGGAAACGGACGACACCCAAGCCTTTGAACAGGCCATCGCCACCGGCAAGCCGGTCTACGTGCCCCAGGGCTGGTACCGCCTGACCCGCACGCTGCAGATGCAGCCGGGCACCAACCTCATCGGCCTGCACCCCTTCGGCACGCAGCTTGTGCTGAAAGAGAGTGAGCCCGCCTTCAGCGGCTTCGGCACGCCCGTGCCCCTGCTGCAATCGTCGAAGGGCGGCGCCGACCTGCTGAACGGCATCGGCATCAACGCCGGAGCCTACAACTACCGCGCCGTGGGCGTGAAGTGGATGGCCGGCGAAGACTCTTACCTGAACGACGTGAAGTTTGTAGGCGGACACGGCACCCTGCGGAAACCCACACCGGGACAACCCGCACGCCGCTACAACCGTAGCGCACCGCGCATCAGCTCGCCGGAGAACCCCGTGACGGAAACCGGCAAGGACTTGGCCTGGGACACCCAGTACTGGAGCCTCTGGATAGCCGACGGTGGCGGCGGCATCTTCAAGGACGTATGGACCGCCGACACGTATGCCGCCTCCGGACTGTACGTGAGCGACACCAAGACGCCGGGACGCATCTACGCCATGTCGCTGGAACACCACGTGCGCACCGAAGCCCGCTTCAGCAACGTGGAGAACTGGAAAATCTACGCCTTCCAGTTTGAGGAAGAAGGCAAGGAAGGCCCCGACTGCCACATGGCGGAAATGGCCGGCTGCAAGAACATCGAGCTCATCAACGTATGGATGTACCGCGTCATCCGCGCCTTCCTGCCCAAGGAGATAGGCTACCGCATCTGGGACTGCGAGGATATCACCTTCCGCAACATGTACAACTACACGCAGGTATTGCCCGTCATCGAATTCCCCGTCTACGACATGAACAAGCGCCTGCCCATCTACTCGTGGAACTTCGCCCGCCTGGCCATCACCGGACAGGAGAAAGGCCTGCGCCCGGCACTCGACACCGTGGGCAACCCCGTGCGCCTGGCCACCGGCTTTGAACTGGCCTCCGGCGCCGTGGCCGACAGCAAGGGCAACGTGTACTTCTGCGAAAACCGCCTGAAGAAAATCTACAAGTGGTCCGCCGAGACCGGCGAAGTGACGCTCTTGGCCGACTATCCGTGGAAACCCTTCACCCTGGCCGTGGACACACAGGACAACCTGCTCGTCATCTTCCGCTACGACCCGCAACCGGGCTACCTGGTGAACGGCAAGCAAGAGACGGTGCCCCGCCTGCCGGACGACAACCCCATGTACAGCGGCTGGGGCAACAGCGGCTGGGCGGCCTGGGGATACTCCTTTGACCCGGACAACGCCGACGCCACCATGAAACCCATGCCCCGCGTGGCTACCTCGAGCGTGAAGAACGTGGCACGCGTCATCCACCCCTCCAGCCGCTGGCGCGGCGACTTCGAGAAGGTGGCCGAGAGCATGCCCGAATACAGCTTCATCGCCCCCGACGGCGTGACGCTGATACCCGAGACCTACGACCTGGGACGCTCGTGCGCCCTGATTGCCGTAACCCCGGGACAGGCACAGAAGGCATACGTCACCAACGAGAACGTCAAGATTACCCTCGCCTACAAGGTTGACGCCGACGGCAGCCTGTCGCAACCCCAGCAACTGTGCCCCTACGGCCAGTACAGCAACGTGACGGACCGTGACGGCAACATCTACGTGGCCGACGGCGAAATCTTCGTCTACGCGCCCGACGGCAAGGAGCTGAAGCGCATCCGCCTGGAAGAACGCCCCATCTCGCTGGCCATCGGCGGCAAGCAAGGCGAACTGCTGTTTGCCACCACCACGCGCTCCATCTACGCCCTGCGCATCAAGTAAGCGCGGCACGGCATGCGCTTAAAACATTTAGGCGCGGATTTCGCGGATGAACACGGATAGAATCAACTTAATCCGTGAAATCCGCGTAATCCGCGCCTAATCATAAATACATGTCCCCCCATCACTAATCACTAATCACTAATCACTAAACCCTAACCACTAATCCCCCTCCCCCTTTCCCCATCCGCAAAAAAAAACGTACCTTTGCCGCGGACGGACGCCGGCGCCTGCCGGCAGAAACACACACACGCTTATGGTACTGAACTACATCTGGGCAGCCTTCTTCATCATCGCCTTCGTGGTGGCTGCGGGCAAACTCGTGCTGACGGGCGACACGGACATCTTCACCCGCCTGATTAACGCCACGTTCGACTCGTCGAAGTCCGCCTTCGAAATCTCGCTGGGCCTCACGGGCCTGCTCTCCCTCTGGATGGGGCTGATGAAGATAGGCGAAAACAGCGGCATGATAGGCGCCCTGTCGCGCTGGCTCAGCCCCCTGTTCTGCCGCCTCTTCCCCGACATCCCCAAGGGGCATCCCGCTATGGGCAGCATCTTCATGAACTTCTCCGCCAACATGCTGGGACTGGACAATGCCGCCACCCCCCTGGGCCTGAAGGCCATGAAGGAACTGCAGGAACTGAACCCGCAGAAGGACACGGCGACGAACCCCATGATTATGTTCCTCGTCATCAACACCTCGGGACTGATACTGATACCGGTGAGCATCATGATGTACCGCGCGCAGATGGGCGCAGCGCAGCCCACCGACATCTTCATCCCCACGCTGCTCACCACCACCGTCAGCACCCTGGTGGGCGTGGCGGCGGTAAGCATCAGCCAGCGCATCAACCTGCTGTGCCGCCCCGTGCTGCTGCTGGCGGCAGGCATAGGCGTGTTCTTCGGCGGGCTGATGTGGCTCTACTTCCGCGTGGGCCGCAACGAGATGGGCGAATACTCCACCTTGGCGGCCAACGTGCTGCTGTGCGCCATCATCCTGCTGTTCATCATGTGGGGACTGTGGCGGCGCACCAACGTCTACGACTCGTTCATCGAGGGCGCCAAGGACGGCTTCCACACGGCGGTGCGCATCATCCCCTACCTGGTGGCGTTCCTCGTGGGCATCGGCGTGTTCCGCGCCTCGGGGGCGATGGACCTCGTGGTGCAGGGCATCGGCGCCGCGGTGGGCTGGCTGGGCATGGACACCTCGTTCGTGGGCGCGCTGCCCACCGCGCTGATGAAGTCGCTGAGCGGCAGCGCCGCCAACGGCCTGATGATAGACACCATGACGCAGTACGGCGCCGACTCGTTCGTGGGGCGCATGAGCTGCGTGGCCCGCGGGGCGAGCGACACCACGTTCTACATCCTGGCCGTGTACTTCGGCAGCGTGGGCATCACCCGCACCCGCAACGCCCTGACCTGCGGCCTCATCGCCGACGGCGCCGGGGTCGTGGCAGCGATTGTGATAAGTTATCTGTTTTTCTTTTAATCGTACTTTTCTTTTTGTCTTGACACAAAAAGAAAAGATACCCAAAGAAAAAAGTCAAGCGCTGAATCTCCGGGGCTACTCCGGGAGGCCCCCGGCCTAAGGGGCAGAAACTCGCTGCGCTCAAACAGTCTGCCCCTCTTGACGGCCGGAAACCTCCCTCCGCTTCACGCCCCTCCGCTTAGGCGCGGGCCATGCGGCATCCGGAAAACGGACCTTACCGCTCAAGAAGTCCGGCATTCCGCGGCTTGATGCCGCATGGCTCTCCGACATTGACCGACGGGCGTAAAGCGAAGAAAGCCCTTCAGGCGTATAAAACGGCAGACTGTTTGAGCGCAGCGAGTTTCTGCCGTTTAGCCTGAAGAGCTTTCGGAGTAGCCCGGCGGGCACAGCCGGGGTCCTTTCTTTTTGGCATCTTTTTCTTTCGGGCAAACGAAAGAAAAAGTGCAGGAAAATGTTTTTTCAACAAAGAATATCGTTATGATTACCTACCAGACCGACGGCGTGGACATGCCCGACATACGGAAACGGGAAACCACGCAATGGATTAAGGCCGTGGCACAGGCCTACGGCAAGCGCGTGGGCGACATCGCCTACATCTTCTGCTCGGACGAGCGCATACTCGAGGTGAACCGCCAGTACCTCCAGCACGACTACTACACGGACATCATCACCTTCGACTACTGCGAGGGCAACCGCCTGAGCGGCGACCTCTTCATCAGCCTCGACACCGTGCGCACCAACGCCCAGCAGTTTGCCGGCGGCGACTACGCCCGCGAGCTGCACCGCGTCATCATACACGGCATCCTGCACCTGTGCGGCCTGGGCGACAAGGGCCCGGGCGAGCGCGAACTGATGGAGCAGGCCGAAGACCGCGCCCTCGCCCTGCTGGCACAGTAACGCCACCCCGCCAGCGACGTACCGCTACCGGACAAGCGCGGTATCGCCACCGGGACAGCGATACGCCGCTCCCCCATCTGCCCCGGGACACGGAAATCCGCAGACGGGAAGCCCCTCCGTGCAGGCACACAAAAAAACCGCACGGGGACGCTTGCACCTTGGACAGAAAAACGTATCTTTGGCGACAGATCATACCAATACCACTTTACCCATGAAAAAAAACGTATTTAAATCCCTGCTGCTGCTCGCAGCCCTGCTCTGCGCAGGAAGCCTGCGCGCTCAGACCGTGCTCCAAAACGTGTACGCACACAAGCACCAGTCGTTCAACGGCTCGTGGCAGACCATCGTCGACCCCTTCGACGCCGGCTTCTACGACTACCGCCTGAAGGAAAGCCCCACCGGCTTCTTCCAGAACCGCACGCCCCGCCACAAGCAAGACCTGGTGGAGTATGACTTCGTGCCCGCCGAACAGCTCTACGTACCCGGCGACTGGAACACGCAGCGCCCCGAGCTCTTCCTCTACGAGGGCAGCATTTGGTACAAGAAAGACTTCAATTACCAGCGGAAGCCCGGCACGCGCCTGTTCCTGTACTTCGGCGCAGCCAACTATCTGACGCACGTCTACCTCAACGGCGAGAAGATAGGCGTGCACGAGGGCGGCTTCACCCCCTTCCACTTCGACATCACCGACCGCGTGAAGGACGGCGAGAACTTCGTCATCGTCCGCGTCAACGACGACCGCAA
The DNA here is from genome assembly GCA_944321495.1 of uncultured Bacteroides sp. GTDB lineage: Bacteria > Bacteroidota > Bacteroidia > Bacteroidales > Bacteroidaceae > Bacteroides. Next base: position 33,620 of record CALULP010000018.1, read on the forward strand.
GCCCGAGAACGTGCCCACCGTCAACTCCGACTGGTGGAACTACGGCGGCATCACCCGCGACGTCCTCTTGGTCGAGACCCCCGAAACCTACGTGGACGACTACCGCCTGGACCTCGCCCCCGGCAAGTACAACGAACTGGCGGGCTACGTGCAGCTCAACCAAGCCAAGCAAGGGCAGACGGTGACCCTCGCCATCCCCGAGCTGAAGGTGAAGGAAACCCTCACCACCGACGCCCGGGGCCGCGCCACCTTCAGCCTCAAGGCCAAGCCCACGCTCTGGACGCCCGAGCAGCCCAAACTCTATGACGTCCGCCTCACCTGCGGCGAAGAGACACTGGCCGACCGCATCGGCTTCCGCCGCATCGAGACGCAAGGCAAGAGCATCCTGCTCAACGGCAAGAAAACCTTCCTGCGCGGCATCGCCATCCACGAGGAAGCCCCTTTCCGCGCCGGCCGCGTGGCCAGCGAAGCCGAGTGCCGCACCCTGCTCCAGTGGGCCAAAGAGCTGGGCTGCAACTTCGTCCGCCTGGCCCACTATCCCCACAACGAGGCTATGGTGCGCCTGGCCGAGGAGATGGGACTGATGGTGTGGAGCGAAATCCCCGTCTACTGGACCATCCACTGGGACAACCCCGACACCTACCGCAACGCCGAACGACAGCTCACCGACATGATAGCACGCGACAAGAACCGCTGCGCCATCATCATCTGGAGCATCGCCAACGAGACGCCCCACAGTGACGCACGCGACCGCTTCCTGGGCAACCTCGCCACCCGCGCCAAGCAGATGGACGGCACACGCCTCCTCAGCATGGCCATGGAGGTAAGCGGCACCAGCGGCAACACCAACCAGGTGCACGACAACATGAACCCCTACGTGGACATCGTGAGCTTCAACAGCTACCTGGGCTGGTACAACGGCACGCTGCGCGACCTGGAAACCCGCCAGTGGGACATCCCCTACGACAAGCCGTTCTTCGTCAGCGAGTTCGGAGCCGGCGCCCTGGCAGGCCTGCACGGCGGCAAGGACGAGCTCTGGACCGAAGAATACCAGGCCGAACTCTACCGCCTCACGCTGCAGATGTACGACCGCGTGGAAGGCTTCGCCGGCACCTCGCCCTGGATTCTGATGGACTTCCGCTCCGCCCGCCGCCAGGTGCACGGCACGCAGGACTTCTACAACCGCAAGGGCATCATCTCCAACCGCGGGCAGAAGAAACAGGCCTTCTACGTGCTCCAGGACTTCTACAAGAAGAAAGCTGAGGAGTACAAATGAAATTAGTGATTAGTGGTTAGGGATTAGTGATTAATATGCTTGTCCGTCCGCATGGCATTAATCACTAATCCCTAAACACTAATCCCTAACCACTAATCACTAAAAAAAGCGTCATCGTATCGAAAAAAATCCGTACCTTTAGCGCAGTACAACAACGAGGGTGAATTCTAAGTCCTCCCTCAAAAATACGGAAAGCCATGAAAACCCTGTTACACGCTTGCGCAAAGGCGCTGCCCGCCACGGCCGGGTGGCTGCTGACGGTATGGCTGCTGGCATCGGCGGCCGCACTCCCCGCACGGGGACAGTTTCTGACCAAAGAAGTGATAGAAGCCGGCCTGAACGGCTCGGAGGAAGACTTCAAGCAGGCCCTGCGGAAATCCATCCGGCAAAAGATGGAGAAATACCGGAAAGAACACTCCTTCCAACTGACGGTATCCCCCAACAAAAACAACAAAACCGTGCAGTTCGAGGAAGACTCCCTGTTCATCGTGCAGTCCACCGCCAACCCGGGCAACATGCAAGTGATACACACCATACGGGGCATCCGCACCATCTTCAGCGGAATGGCCAAAGGGACCCGGATGGCCTACACGTTCTCCCTGCGCAACATATCCAAGCAGCCCCTGCAACTGAGACAGTCGAGAGACGTCATGGGCAGCGGAACCTGGGAATATACCACCCGGGCGGTGCCGCCCGGCGGAATGCTGACGATAACCGTGCGCAACCTTTCCTTGAACTATGGCCAAAGCACCAACAAAATCTACCTCCCGACCAACGACCAAGGCATCCTCAACCTCTCCGTCGAGCTCTATGCCGACACCCTCACCCCGTCCGGCGGACAGGTAAAGACCCTGAACAAAACCTACATCCCTTGGGACGACCGGGCCGATAACCTGGAGCAACAGGCCGAAGACCGCCGGCAGCAGGAAAACGAACGGAAACGGCTGGCCGAAGAGGCCGAAAGGAAACGCGCCCGCCAGGCACTGGAAGCCGCTTTGGCAGACACGGTGTACCCCTACGTCAAACGCACGCTCAGCAACAACCTCTTGAACTTCTGCATGAAGCAGTACGCGTATGACAGTGAAGACGAAGACATCGGCTACCAGATAGCCATTGAAGACGCCCCGGGCAAGACCGTCATGCTGCTCATCGGCATGGAGAGTTACGGCATACTCAACGACATCAAGGAAGCCATCATGAAAGACAGCCGAACCACAAACCAAGGTGACTCTCTCTACATCCTGCGCAACTACCCGATAGCCCTGCACCTGTCCAACGGCGAAACCCTCTCCACCCGGCAGGGAAGCATCTATTACGAAATCATCAGCACAGGATTCCTCTTCTTTCCCGGGGAAGAATACATCATGCCTTTCATGGAACTGCTGCCGGAAAGCGACCGTAAGGATCTCAGCGGCCTGTCCATCATGCAGCAACACGCCTACACAGTCTCCCGCCTGAGCCGCTACAACATAGAAAGCATCACGCTGGACGGCACGACCTTCAAGCTGGGCGACGTGCGCACCGCCAACACCCTGAAAGCCATGTTCGCCGACGCTGAGAAGGCCACGGGCGACACCGGGAAATACCACTACACCGAGCCATCTGCCCAAGCCACACCGGCAGCATCCCCGCAGCCTTCGGAATCCGAAACGGACACCGGCGACACCTACGAGCCCCCGTCATTTCCCGGCGGGTCCGCCGCCATGATGCAATTCATCGCCCAGAATCTGCGCTACCCCAAAGCGGCACAAGAAGCAGGCGTGCAGGGGCGCGTCATGCTGCAGTTCACCGTCGGGCAGGACGGCACCCTTTCGGACATCAAGGTGCTGCGCTCCATATCGGCCGAAATCGACGCCGAAGCCGTGCGCGTAGTGCGCTCCATGCCCCGGTGGACACCGGCCAAAGCCAACGGAAAGCCCATAAGCGCACGCTACATGGTACCCGTGGCATTCAGACTGCAATAAAACGCTTAAATAATGCCCTCCTCACGGCACAGGGTCGTAACCCGACCCTCCCCAGGGGTGGCACCGCAGGATGCGGCGCACGGCAAGGTACAGCCCCTTCAGCGGGCCGTGCTTCTTGATGGCCTCCACGGCATATTGCGAGCAGGTGGGCGTGAAGCGGCACGACGGCCCCAGCAGGGGCGACAGGCACCGTTGGTAAAAGTAAATGGGAATCAGCAGCAGTCCCGACAAGAACCGCCGTACCAGCTGGAAGAAACGTTTCATAAGGCGGTGTCGGCAGAAGAAAGGGGTTGTGCCTGCAGCGGGCAGGCAGCCAGGTTGTCGGCCACGCGGGCCAGGGCAGCCTGCATACGGCGGGTTATCAGCGCGGAGTCGCACAGTTCGTCCGCCAGGTAAATGAAGGCCACCGCCAACGGCGGGCAGCCCGGGGGCAGGACGTCGAGCAACAGGTGCTTGTTCAGGCGGTATGCCTCGCGTACTTGGCGCTTCACGCGGTTACGCTTCACCGCCCGCTTGAAGCGGCGCTTCGACACGCTGACGAGCACCGACACCGGAGCCTCCAGTTCCTGTGCGGGGACATACACCACCCGCAGGGGGAAGAACGAATACGAGCGTGCCCCGCCCGCAAACATCCTTTCCAGCACTTTCTTGCGGTTCAGCCGCTCGGGTTTGCGGAAGGTGTATGGCATTTGAGTTTATGAGTTTTTAAGTTGACAAGTTAACAAGTTTATGAGTTGACAAGGGGACAAGGTCAACTCGTAAACTCGTTAACTTGTCAACTCATAAACTTAAAAACTTATTTCACCTTATTGGTTTCCTTGATGAACAAGTCCAGCGCGGCAGGCATCGAGGGTGCCTGTATGCTGGGGGCTTCGAGGTCAAGACGCAGCCCGGCATCGCGCACGGCCTGTGCGGTGGTCGAGCCGAAAGTACCTATCTTGATGTCCTTCTGGTCGAAGTCGGGGAAGTTCTTCTTCAGCGAAGAGATTCCCGCAGGGCTGAAGAACACCAGCATGTCGTAGTCGAAGGCCTCGCCCGGTTGGAAGTCGTTGCTTACCGTGCGGTACATCACCACCTCGGTGTGTTGCACCTTGGCCTTGTCCAGCAGGTGCTTGATGTCGTCGTTGTGCACGTCGGACATGGGCACGAGGTACTTCTCCGTCTTATGCTTCTGGATGGTGGGCAGCAGGTCGTCAAACTTGCCCGTGTTGCCGAAGAATATCTTGCGCTTGCGGTATTGCACATACTTCTGGATGTACAACGCCACCGACTCCGTGATGCAGAAGTATTTCATGGTTTCGGGGATGGTCACGCGCAGGTCGGTGCACAGATGGAAAAAGTGATCGATGGCATGGCGCGACGTGAATACGATGGCAGTATAGTCCAGGATGGACACCCTCTGTTGGCGGAACTCTTTTGCCGTAAGGCTTTCCACTTTGATGAACGGGCGAAAATCTATCTTCACCCCGTACTTCTCGGCAATCTCGTAGTAAGGAGATTTCTCCGAAGCCGGCTTGGGTTGCGACACGAGTACCTTCTTGATTGTCATCAATGTCTCAAATATTTATTATCAGATAATGGGTTAATTGCACGACTCCCCTGTACAACATGAGGCAGGGGACGATTTCCAGGGCGCAAAAGTACAAAATTAATAATAAACAGCCATGCAAATTATAGCAAAAAAGCTGTTGCCACTTATAGAATATCATCAATTTGAACAAAACGGCAACAATCCCGCCGAAAACCGCAACGCTTTGCACGCTCCAGCCGAAGTACACGGCAAAGAGCACCACGGGGTACAACACGAAGCCCGCGTAGTACAGCAATGTTGAATAAGATTCCAGCCAGAGGGAAGTGCGCGCGCTGCCGAAAAACACCCAGCCCGCCAGCGAATACACAGCCCACTTCAGGGCCAGCGCCAGCATCAGCACGCCCGTCAGCAGCCCCACTGCCAGGAGCGTGGGCACCCGTCCCGCCACCTCCTGCGCCACGCTCCCGCACAGGTAGGCATAGAGCAGCAGCGCCGCCAGCACACAGGTCTGCACCACGAGCAGCAGCAGGTAGCGCATGTCGGCCGACGTCGAGGTGGCGAAGATACTGTTGCGCTCGCGGTTCAGCAGGAAGTCCTTCACCAGCAGGTACAGGAACTTGCGGCTGCGCGACAGGATGTAGGCCGACAACAGGAAACAGCCCAGCAGCAGCAACGCCACGGTGTCGTCCGAGTGCAAAGTATATGGCAAGGGCAACGGGTTCATAGCTCATCAATTTTTTGAAGGTCCGGATTCCACAACGGCGTCTCGCAGGCCAGCCGCAAGGCCTCGGCGGGCGTGGCGGCCACCCGCCATAGGGCGGCATGGGCACTGCCCATGAAACGCTCGTCCACGGCGCGGGCAAACATCTCCAGCAAGGGATCGAAGTAGCCGCGCGTGTTGAGCAGCACCACAGGCTTGAGGTACAGCCCCAGTTGTTTCCAGGTGATGACCTCCAGCAGTTCCTCCAGCGTGCCGCATCCGCCGGGCAGCGCCACCGTCGCGTCGCCCAGCTGTGCCATCAGTCGCTTGCGGCTGTGCATGTCGGGCGTCACGCGCAGTTCGGTCAGGTTCCGGTGGTGCCAGCCCCGTTCCACCATGAAGCGGGGGATAACGCCCGTCACCTCGCCGCCGCCTTGCAGCACGGCGTCGGCCACGGCGCCCATCAGCCCGCGGCTGCCCGCGCCATACACCAGGCGCATGCCTTGCCGCGCCATCAGCGCACCCAGTTCGCGCGCCGCCTCCACATAATCGGGATGCACTTTGCTGCTCGAGGCGCAATAGATACAAAGGGAATGCAATTGCATACAAATATATTTTTAGTTCTTGTACTTTTTCTTTCAGACAAGCGAAAGAAAAAGTACAAAGAAACTTTGCAAAGTTACGCCATTTCGCCGGATGCACAAAGGGCGGGAAACGGAAAAAACAGAAGGGGCGCGAAGCCCCGGAAAACTCCGTTGCCCCGCGCCCGCGCCTTACAGGAGGGAATGAGCGTCCGGCTCACGCCCCCATCGCATTGCCGCCTATCGCTCCCAGGATGGCGGAAGCCACGGCAATCACCACCTTCAAGATGGTGTCCCACACAGATTTTTTCACAGCCATAGTCAAGTTCAGTCTTTAAATGAAACAATAAGGTTTTCAGTTTGGGTACAATCAGTCAAAGAGCGTCCCCGGGGAGGGAAAGTGTATCAAAATGAAGGAGCAACTGAATTCTCCTCCTCCGGGAGGTTGTTCTCCCCCGATAACGGGGGAGATTGAGGGGGTGAGTACCCGAAGGGGGAGGTGGTAGGTAATTTATATTCTTCTGAATGATAATAGGTAATTCTGACCTACCACCCCGTCACTTCGTGCCACCCCTCCTCCCAGGAGGAGGGGAATCCGCACTAAATATTTTGATACGCCATCACCCCATCTGCTGGTTGCCACCCTCTTCCTCGGTATCGTCTTCCCCCTGTCCGGGTTCGGTAGACGGGGCAGCCTCCACCTTGTCGAAGCGCACACAGCGCGCACCGGTCACCAGCGAACGGGTGGCAAGCGTGCCGTCGAGATTTCGGGTAGAGGCAGGCAAAAAACGCACCCGCAACTTGCCCTGCGTGGCAGACACCTCGTCCTCGGTTTCCACGCCGTTTCCGCTCGAGCTCAGCGTGAAGCGGAACGTGCCCAGCCCGTCGAGCGTCACGCTCTCCGAAGCCTGCAGGTGGCGGGCCATCACGGTTACCAGATTGTCGATGACGCTCTTCGTGTCACCGGTAGACAGGGCGGAAAGTTCCGCGATTTCGCGGGCTATACGGTCGGTGCCCACATTGCCCGCCAATACCACGCGGGGATAAAACAACTTCTTGCCACCTTTCGTGGCGATGCTCGATTTCTGAGCCTTGTAGATTACACTCATAAGAATTAAGATTTAGTTTAGTTAATAAAATGATTTGTTTTGTGTATTAAGCTTAATCACATTGCAAAGATAGGCATAATTTTGTTTTCAACAAGAAAATATAGAAAATATTTTTTCGGATTTGTGTTTTCCCCAGCCTGCAAGACAAAACAAAAGCGCACCGCCCCACCGGGTAGTGCGCCTCGCAAACAAAAAAAACAAACGTTCGGCGTCTATCCTCACGGACTGAATCAGTGCCGAAAGGGTTTTCTCCAAATTTATTATTCCCTTTGTTATATCTGCTCCCGCCCCGCGGACATTGCTGCCGCCCGGAGGGGGATTACCATACATATAGGAATTGGCTTTTGCCCGAATCTTTGCCCGCCCAAGGGCATTCCCGGCAAAAAGCAACGCGAAGGTAGGAACAAAAATCCGCTTTTCAAAGCCTTTTCAGGCTTTTTTGCTAAAAAATCTTATAAAAACGAGGAATAAGGAAAAAAACACCATTCGCCCGTCATTTTTCCCGGACTTGTGCCACGATTCAGCACAGCAGCACGGTTACCTTTGTGGCGTAAACCCGAAAAGATATGAAAACAACATCACTCATGCAGCACATCCGAACCGCTGCCTCGAAACTGAACGGCTGCAAACTGAAGTACAACGCTCCTCTTGCCGCCACGCTCGACGCCCTGGACCGCACCCTGCAGCTTGGCTCGCGGGAAGAAACCGTGGCGCTGGTGGCCATCCTCGACCGCCAGTGCGCCGGCAACAACTCCGACCTCGACGACCTGTCCAACTACTTCAACTGCTCGGCGCTCGACGTCATGAGCCTCGTGCCTGCCCTCAACACGCTGACACAGCGCGGCTTCATCACCGTGGAGAACCGCAGCGAATGCCTCCTCACCCGGAAAGAGTTCAAGCTCTGCCCCGACGTGTTCTACGCCATCATCGAGGGGCGCAAGGTGCAGCCCGTGCCGCCCGCAGGCGACGACCGCCTGGACCGGTTCGAGTTCTGCCAGGCCGTGCACAAGCTCATCGAGGAGAGGGACAACGGCAACATCGAGACCGCCAAACTGTTCATCCAGGCCGCCGCCCTCGAGGACGAGTACGCCGACATGCCCCTCGTCCGGGGGCTGCGCGGGCGCATCGCGGACATAGCCGACCGCACCTTGTTCTACGAGATGTGCGTGGACTTCACCAACGACAGCGACGGCGGCCACTCCGACCTGGGCAGCACGCTGGGGGACATCTACGACCGCATCCTGTCCCGCGTCCGCCAGAAACTGCTCATCACCCGCGACGAACACCCCCTGCAACAGGCCGGGCTGGCGGAACTGCGCAACGAGGACGAGCTGCACCTCACCGACGAAGGCATCCGCCTGCTGCTGGGCGAGGCCGCACAGGCCTTCATCCGCAACGCCGGCGGGCTGGACCGCTACGCCTTCCTCGTCGAGGTGGACAAGCTGGTGGACGACCTGCCCCGGCAGCCGATGCCCGTACAGCTGCGCAGGGCCTTCAGGCAGATACAGAAGCTGGAGAAAGCCAATCCACAGCTGGAAGAACTGGCCAAGCTCGCCGCCCTGCTGCCCGACGTGCACGACCGCACCCTGTTCTACCTCATACTCAAAGAGCTGCTGGACGGCGACACCTACTACGTCCGCCAGCTGCGCTACCTCTACGCCAAGCAGGAAGAGCTGCAAGTGCAGCGCAGCCTCAAGGACGGCCGGCACCCCCTGCAACAGTTAGGACTGGTGGAAATGACCAAGGGCGGGCTGTTCGAGGACAGCAGCCTCGTCCCCACAGAGAAAGGCAAGGAGCTGTACCTCGGCGAAGACGCCGACCTCTTTGCCGACAGCGTGGAGGACAGCGCCCTCATCCTGCCCGAGAAAATAGCCTGCAAGCCCCTGTTCTTCGACCCCGCCCTGCAACAACAGCTCACCCTGCTGACCGGCAGCCTGGAAGAGGCCCGCTACGCCGCCCTGCGCGCCCGCCTGCAAGCCCAGCACCTGCCCACGGGCGTCACCGCCCTGCTCTACGGCCACCCCGGCACCGGCAAGACCGAGAGCGTGATGCAGCTGGCGCGCGCCACGGGGCGGGCGGTGATGCACGTCGACATCTCCGCCACCAAGACCTGCTGGTTCGGCGAAAGCGAAAAACTCATCAAGCAAGTGTTCGACCGCTACCGCCGCCTGTGCCAAAAGAGCCGCACGATGCCCATCCTGCTGTTCAACGAGGCGGACGCCGTCTTCTCCAGGCGCAAGGACGTGGGCAGCAGCTCGGTGGCACAGACCGAAAACGCCATCCAGAACATCATCCTCGAAGAGATGGAAACCCTCGACGGCATCCTGATAGCCACCACCAACCTGGCGGACAACCTGGACCGGGCGTTCGAACGCCGCTTCCTCTTCAAGATACGCTTCGACAAGCCCACGGTGGAGAGCAAGACCCGCATCTGGCGCAGCAAGCTGCCCGCCCTGGCCGAAGCCGACGCCCGCGCCCTTGCCCTGCAATACGACTTCAGCGGGGGCGAGATAGACAACATCGTGCGCAAGGCCACCATGGAGGAGGTCATCAGCGGCAACGCCCCCACCCCCGACACCCTTGCCCGCCTGTGCGAGCACGAGAAGCTGGAGCACGCCTCGGCCTCCGCCCGCCGCATCGGGTTCCGCCCGTAAGAAAAAACCCGTCCGGAGTTTGGCGCAACCGGACGTTTGCGTACCTTTGCGAAGTAACCCTCAAAAAAGCCATGGAAACAACCACTTTCGGAACCATCCGCATCGACGGGCTGCGCGGGCGGGAGTTCATCATCCCCTACTACCAGCGCGGCTACAAGTGGCGGCAGGACGACGTCAGGCTGCTGGTGGACGACATCTGCGACTACACCGGCAGCCAGCCCTACTACCTGCAGCCGCTGGTCGTGGTGCAGGCCGGCCGCCCCGGCCGCTTCCTGCTGGTCGACGGCCAGCAACGCCTCACCACCCTCTACCTCATCCTGAAAACGGCACAGCACAAGGGCCTGTGCCCGCCGCAAGAGTTGTACCGCTTCACCTGCACCGCCAAAAGCGACAGCCAGGACTACCTCGACCGCTACCCCGCGCCGTGGACGGGCGGAGAGACGTGCGACATACACTACTACGAAGAAGCCCGCCGCTACGTGGAGGGGCTGGACGACCGGCGGCTGCAGACCTTCGTCCGGCGGCTGGAGGAAAGCGTAGAATTCATCTGGTACCCCCTGACCGACGCCGCCGAGGGCCCCGCCCACTTCGAGCGGCTGAACAGCTGCAACATCCCCCTCACCAACACCGAACTCACCAAGGCGCTGCTGCTGCAAAGCGCCCGGGCAGAAGACCGCATCCTGCGCGCCACCGAGTGGAACCAGATGGAATACACCCTGCAGGACAACCGCTTCTTCGCCTTCCTCTGCCCCCTGGCGGGCACCTACGGCGAGGCGCCTAACCGCATAGAGCTGCTGCTCGACATCTACACCGGCAACGTGGGCCGCCGCGCCACCGACGAAGACCGCCGCCGCACCTACAAGCACATCGAGCAACGCCTGCGCGAACGCCCCGACGACGTGTGGCCCGAACTGGTCGACCTGTTCCACACGCTGGAGAGCTGGTACCGCAACCCCTTCTGCTACAACCTCATCGGCTTCCTGATAGAAGCGCACAAGCCCGGCAAGGTGGTCGAGCTGTACGCTGCCACCCGACAGGCGGCAGGCCTGCGCGCGTTCCAGCTGGAGGTGCTGCGGCAGGTATGCCTCTTTGTGGCGGCGGGCAAAGACAATGCAGGAAGGACAGTGCCCGCCAAAGACCGGGTGGCAGAGGCGATTGAAGCGCTGACCTACAAAGACGAAAAAACGAAAAACACCCTCCTGCTGTTCAACATCCTGCAAATGATGTCCACCCCCCTGCCCCCCGACCGCAACCCCTGGCGGGAAGACAGCGCCACCCGCCCCGACGAATACTTCCGCTTCAACGACCGCTTCCACTTCGAACTGTACAAGGCCGAGCGCAACGGCTGGGACAAGGAGCACGTGCATGCCACCGCCAGCGAGAGCCTCACCAGCGCCGACGAGTGGGTGGAATGGATGATTGACGTGGCGCCCGCCCTGGCCGACCTGCCCGGCAACGCCCCGGACACGCCGCCCGCAGACCCCGGCAACGAGGCAGACGGCCCCACCCTGGAACAGGCCAAGACGCGCATCCTGTGCTTCGCACAAGCCGTAGCCGACGCCCCCGACGAAGACAGCCGCCAGGCCCTGCGGGAAGCGGAGAAGAAAAAACTCAGCCAAGCGGCATTTGCCGGCCTCTACGCCTGCATCGTCACCGCCCTCGACGGCTACCGCCCCGACGACCGCGAGTCGCTGGACCAGAACAGCATCGGCAACCTCGCCCTGCTCAACGCCGGCATCAACCGCGCCTACAAGGCAGCCCCCTTCTCCACCAAGCGCAGGTACATCGCCGAGCGCGTGAAGCACGGCGCCTTCGTGCCCATCGCCACGCGCAACCTCTTCCTGAAGCTCTACACCGCGCGGCCTGCCGAACTGTACCACTGGCGCAAGGACCCCTACCCCGACGGGCAGCCGTCCGACTCGCGCCAGTACCTCGACACGATGATTGCCACCTTCCGGCAGATATTCCCCGACCCGGCAACCCCGGCGTCACCCACCGATAAACCCGCACAGCCATGACCCCGACAAATACCGCCATCCGCAAGAACCAGACCCTGTACCGGCTGCTCGAAGACATGCTGCTGGTGCCCGACTACCAGCGCGACTACGCGCAGGGCCGCGCCGACAGGGGGCGCATAGACGACATCCGCGAAAAGTTTGTAGCCGACCTGCACCGCGCCCTGCTGCCGGGCGGCGCGCCGTGCCACTTAGGACTGGTGTACGGCGCCCGCAGCCGCTCGTACAGCGGTTTCGTGGCGGTGGACGGGCAACAGCGGCTCACCACCCTCTTCCTGCTGCACGGATACCTGCTGAAGCGCACCGAAAGCGACAACGCCGCCTTTGCCGACGAACTGCCGCAACGGCTGGCGCGCTTCAAGTGGGCGGTGCGCCCCTACTCGTCGGAGTTCATCGGCTTCCTGCTGCGGCTGCCGCCCGGCCCCTGGCCCGAAGGCGCGCTCAGCACGTACCTCAGGCAGCAGACGGGCTTCCACGACGTCTGGCTGTGCGACCCCTCGGTACAGGCCATCCTGCGCACGCTCGACAGCCTGCACCGCGAACTGCGCGGAGCCGATGCCGCCGCCTTCCGCCGACGGCTGTGCGGCGACCGCTGCCCCGTGAGCTTCGACTGCCTGCCGCTGGCCGACGGCACCGACGAGTTCCAGTACCTCAAGATGAACTCGCGCGGGCGCAGCCTCACCACCTACGAGCAGTTCAAGTCCAAGTACCAGGATCGGCCGGACGTGCGTCCCAACACCGCGCTGAAGCAGAAGATGGACAACGCCTGGCTCTCCCTGGCCCTCGCCCTGGCACGGCCGGAAGGCGCGGGGCAGCCCTTCGTCGAGCCGGACGTGGTGTACCAGAACCTGCTGAACGAAATCACCCTGTTCCTCATCCGCCGCAACGGGCCCGAGGACGACCATACCCGCGCCATCACCGCCAGCAAGCCCGGACAGAAGGAGAAGCGCACCGACGTGGGCTTCGTGCCCTTCGAGGCCTACGACGTCCTCGCCCCCGCCTACCTGGAGCCGCTGATGGACTGGCTCTGCGCCCTGTGGCCGCTGCTGCAACAAACCTTGCACGCCCCCCGCGCCCTGCACCGCCTGGGCGCCGCCCGCCTCACCGGCACGCTGAAAGCCATCGCCTCGGACGCCGTCACCTACGCCCACCGCGCCCGTTTCGCCGCCCTGCTGCTCTACCGCGAGGCCTGTCCCGACGTGCCCGCCGCCGGGGGGCTGGACCATCTTTTCCGCTGGACGCGCGTCTTTTTCAACCTGATAAACGCCACCACCGTCGACGCGAAGAACCTCACCGACGTCATCGCCGCCATGCACCGCGCCCCGCGCGAAGGCCTCTACGACTACGTGCAGCAGCAACCCTTCCTGCGCGCCTTCAACCTGTCGCAACAGGAGGAGGAGCAGGCCAAAATCCGCGCCCTGCGCCAAGACGGCACGGTGGACGAGGCCTACGAGGATTTCATCACTACGACGGAAGCCGACCAGCGCTTCGACGCTACCGTCCGAGTACTGGGGTTCTACCGCCGTAGCGTCCCAGTGCCACTGCGGCAGATGCAGGAGCGCTTAGAGCTGTTCGACGAGCTGTATGCCGATTGGTTCCTGCCCAACCGCTGGCTGTTCGTCCAAGCCCTGCTCACCTTTGCCGACTTGCCGAAACCTTTCGGCGACGTCCTCTACCTGAAGACGTGGGACAACCCCTACTGGAAGTACCACAACCTGCGCACCGCCCTCCACGTCACCCCCTGGCTCAACCGCCTGCTCGAAGCCGCCCAGGCCGCAGCACAGCCGCTGGAAGCCTTCTTCCGCCAACGGGTGGACGAGTGGCTCGACGGCTTCGCCCGACGCCCCTACGCCGAGCAGAACGGCCTGTACTGGGTGTACTACCTGCTGCGCGACCGGGACGGCGAGGCGGGGCGCGCCTACGAAGCGTCGGACTACGGACAAGTGCGGTGCATCAATGAGAAGTATGATTACTGCACCGTGTGGCTCTACCGAAAGACCTACAAGAACGAGGGGGATATGCTCATCAGCAACAAGCGGCACGAAATCATCGAAGCCGTGGCGCAGTGTTCCCTGCCCCGCGAACGGACGCACGGCAAAAGCTCGTTCGTCCTGCCCCTGTCCGACAGCCCGCTTGGGGTGAGGTTCACCCCGCAGGACATCCACGTGGGCCTCCCCGCCGACAGCCCCCTGCCCGTGCCCGACCCCCTTCCCCAGGGATATTGGTCCGAAGCCAACTGGAAAGCGCTGAAGTGGATGCCCCATCGCGGCAAATTCTTCTACGAGGGCGAGGGCGAGACCTTCGACGCCTACCGCGACGCCCTCGTGGCCCGGCTCCACGACTTCGCCCGCGAGGTGGAGCGGGAATTGGCTCCTCCCCAAAGCCCCCCAACCCTCCCCCGTAGGGAGGGAGCTTAGGATGAGGTGCCCGCGTAATCTGCACCTAAAAAAAGTCAAATCGCAAAATTCGGCCGAAATTGTAGAATACAATCGCAAAATTCGGCCAAATTTTGCGATTTGGCTTGAATTCATTCATCGTCACCCTAATCCGCTAAACCCACCCAATCCGCGTCTAAAAAAATAAAAACTAATCCGTGAAATTCCCTTCATCCGCACGGCCCCCTCCCCCTCATGGGGGAGGCCGGGAGGGGGCTGGGGACTTGTGAAAACAGGAAGCGTGACCCCTTCTCACGAAGACGCCACGCCCTGTGTTTCTTTCTTGTTAGAGTAAAGAAACCAAATGTAAAGTTAAACTCGCCGGGAGGTTTACGAAAAAACACCCGGCAAGAGGTGCCCCCGCAGGACGCTTCCCGCGGGAGCCTTGCCTCGGTCTTTAAAACACGTTATTGAGGCAATGCGTCGCTCCAGCCCTCGTTCTGTTGCGTGCAGAAGCCGGCATTGATTTCGTCGGCGGGGATGGGGAACACGAACTTGGCGATGTCGAACGGCTGGGCGGAGATGGCCAGCTCTACCTGGTCGCCCATGCGGCGGGCGTCGTAGAAGCGGTGGCCTTCGCCGGCAAACTCGCGCACGCGCTCGTCGGAGATGAAGGCCAGCAGGTCGGCCGTGTTGTCGGGCAACTGGTCGGCGCCGGTGATGGCCTCATTGCGCTTGGCGGTGTAGTACAGGTACTTCTGCGCCTCGCTGATGGTGCCGATACGGGCTTCGACTTCGGCGATAATCAGGCTCATCTCCGACTTGCGGAAGATGGGGATGTTGCTCGTGGCGGCCGAGGTGGACAGGCCCTGGTACTTGCCGATGGACGGGCGGCTCACCAGCTCGAGACGGTAGTCGGCATCGTCGTACAGGCCCAGGGTGTAGTTGCTCAGCGTGCAGAGGTAAGAGCCGTAGAGGGTGTTCAGGGCGTTGGCCGAGAGGTTGTCCGACTCGTTCTTGGCGATGGTGAAGAGGTCTTCGTCCGTCACGGCCAGCGAGGTCCACATGGAGAGGTACGTGTCCTTGTTGGGCGTGTTGTCGCTGCCCGTCCCGTCGCCCGTGCCCTTCAGCCGGATGGCGTTCTTGGCAGCGGTCTCGGCTTGGTCGTAGAGGCCCATCGACATGTAGACGCGCGCCTTGAGGGCCTCGATGCCCATGGCGCCCATGTAGAAGGCACCGGGGTCGGAGGCACCGCCTGCCAGGGCAGCGTCGAGGGCGGCTTCGGCAGCGGCGATGTCGTCGGTAATCTGCGTATAGGTTTCGCCCACGGTGGAGCGGTCGATGGTTTCAAACGCTTCGATGGGTTCGTCCTTCACCAGCGGCAGGCCCAGGTTGTCGGTACCGGCCGAATAGGGGTAGGCGAAGAGGTTCACCAGGTAGTAGTTGGCCAGCGCCTTCATGGCGTAGCACTGTGCCACGTAGAGGTTCACCTCGGCCTCGTCGGCGGCAGTGAGGTGCAGCGACTCGTCGGCCAATACCTTCTGTGCCCCGGCAATGGTGCGGGTGCAGCGGTCGATAACCTGGAAGCCGTATTGCCAGATGTCGGCCGTCTCGCCGGTGGTTTCATCGATAATCCAGTTGCTCTGGTAGTAGAAGTGTCCGGACGAGGAGCTGCCGTCACTTATGCCGGCGCAGAAGTCGCCGTAGGCCACGGCGTAGTTGCCCAGGAATCTGTAGCTGCCCAGGGCGTAGTAGGCGCCGTGCATGCCGTTCTGCACGTCCTGCACCGTCTGGTATTCGCTGCCCGAGGGTATCTGTTGGTAGTTCTCGGTCTCAAAGTCGCAAGCGGCCAGTCCCAAGGCCAGCGCCGAGAACAGGAGTGATTTATATAATTTCTTCATAATTCGTATTTTGAATGGGTTTAAGTGGTTAGAATCCTAAAGTGACGCCGAACATCACGGTGCGCGGCTGCGGGTAGTTCCATGCCTGTATGCCGTCCGGGGTGACGTTCGAGGGGTCGAAGCCGCGGTAGTTGTCGGCGCAGACGGTGTAGAGGTTCTCTACGTTGGCAAACACGCGGCAGTTCTTGATGAACGTCTTGTGCAGCAGGTTCTGCGGCAGCGAGTAGCCCACGGTGAGCGAGCGTATCTTGAAGTAGTCGCCGTCCATGAGGAAGCGCGAGGAAGCGCTGTTCTCGTAGCTGGGGTCGGTGGTGAGGCGCGGCACGTCGGTCACGTCGCCGGGCTTCTGCCAGCGGTTGTCGTAGACGTACTGCGTGTAGTTCTCGTAGAACGAGCCGCCTATCTGCTCGTCGTAGTGCAGGTTGTTGCCATACACCTTGGCTCCCAGGGAGTAGTTGAACTGCAAGGCCACGTCGAGCCCCTTCCACTTCAGCGAGGTGCTGATGGAGCCGGCAAAGTCGGGGTTGGGGTCGCCCAGGTAGCGCTTGGCGGCGGCGTTGTAGTTGGTGGTGGTTTCGCTGCCCGTCTCGTTGAGGTACCACAGGGCCTGTCCGGTCTGCGGGTCGACGCCGGCATACTCTTTCATCTTGAACTGGTAGATGGGGCGTCCCACCTCGGTAATCTGGATGGAGCTTTCGATGGGGTTGTCGGTGCTCAGCTTCTTAACTTCGTTCTTGTTGAACGAGCCGGTCACGTTGATGTCCCACAACCAGTCGCGCGTCTTGATGATTTGCGCGCCTATGCTGGCCTCGAAGCCCCGGTTCGCCAGCTCGCCAATGTTGCGGTAGTAGGAAGTCAGACCCGTAGTCATGGAGACGGGCACGGCAAACACCATGTCCTTGGTGCGGTGGTTGTAGTAGTCCAGCTCGATGTTGACGCGGTCGAACAGGGTGATGTCCACGCCCACGTTGAACTTGTTGGTCTGCTCCCACTTCAGGTCGGGGTTGCCAAACTGCTCGTGGGCCATACCCGGCAGGTTGTTGTAGTTGTAGCCGAAGCCGAAGAGATTGCGCGAGGCATACCAGCTGCTGCCCACTTCCTGGTTACCTGAGGTACCGTAGCTGAGGCGCAGGGTGAGGTTGTTCAGCCAGCCGCTTACGCCCTCCATGAAGGCTTCGTTGGAGATGCGGTACTTGGCTCCCAGCGACCAGAACGGCGCCCAGCGGTTGTTGCTGCCGAAGCGCGACGAGCCGTCGTAACGGAAGCTGCCGGAGAGGTAGTACTTGTTGTCGAAGTCGTACTGCGCGTTGGCGAAGAACGAGGCCAGCACCAGGTCGTAGCGGGCGGTGGAAGCGCTGCCCGGCACGGAGGTCAGGGTCACTTCGTTCAGCGTCTCGACGGGGTAGTTGCTACCGGCCAGGTAGGCCACCTTCTGGTTGGTCTTCTGGCCTTCCTGTCCCAGCAGGAAGTTGACGTGGTGCTTGTCGTTGAAGGTGTCGATGTAGTTCAGCGTGTTGGTGATGGTGAGCTGCATGTTGGTGGTGTAGTTGTCCTCACCCATGCCGCGCATCTCGGCGCCCTGGGGTTGGAGGAACGACCAGTAGCCGAACTCGTCCATCAGCAAGAGGTCCACTCCGGCGCGGGTGAGCCAGAACAGCTTGTCGGTGAAGTTGAGCTGGACGTAGGGCGCCAGCGACACGCGGTATTGCTTGGCCGTGCTCTTGTCGCCATACTCGCTGCGCAGCGCCACGGGGTTGTAGCCGTTGGTGGTGTCCCAGTTCCAGTCGCCGTTGGCATCGTAGGGCGAGGTCATGGGGTTCATCATGAAGGCCTGCGTCAAGGGGTCGGTGTAGTAACCGCCTCCGGCGCCCATGTTAGTCTCGGTGTAGGACATGCTGGTGTTCACGCCGTACTTCACCCACTTGGACGGCGCGTGGTCCAGGTTGAAGCGGAAGGCGTAGCGCGTGAGGTCCTTGCCGAGGACGAAGGCCTCCTCGTTCATGTAGTTCATGGACACGTAGTACTTGGCTGCGCGCTCCGAGCTTCCTCCGCCGCTGACGCTCAGGCCGTACTCCTGTACCAGCCCGGTGCGGGTGACGGCGTCCATCCAGTCGGTCTGCTGCCCGGTCTGGCGGTAGTTGCTCAGCCAGCCGCCGGTGAAGATGTCGTAGAACTCCTCGGCTCCGGCCTGGTCGTAGGTCAGGCCCCATCCGTAGTCCTCGTTATAATAGCCGAAGGTGGAGTTCGAGCCGTTTTCGGCGTAGCTGTTCAGCAGGGCCTCGGTGGCCAGCTCGATGTGCTGGTCGGCATTCACCAGCTTGTAGTTGCCGGGGTAGGACGGCATGGTCTCGAAGCCCACCTTGGCGGTGAGGTTCACCTGGGGCTTGCCGGCCTGTCCGCGCTTGGTGGTGATGACGATGACGCCGTTGGCGGCACGCGCGCCGTAGATGGAGGTGGCGGTGGCGTCCTTCAGCACGGTGATGCTCTCGATGTCACTGGAGTTGAGCGACGCCAGCGGCGACACTTCCTGTCCCTCGGAGGCACGAACGCCCAGGACATCGGCAAAGTAAGGCACGCCGTCCACCACGTAGAGCGGTTGTGTGCCCGAGTTCAACGAGTTGCGGCCACGGATATAAATGGTGGCCGGGGCGCCCGGCTGTCCGGAGCCGATGGACATCTGCAAGCCCGGCACGGTGCCTTCCAGCGCCTTGATGGGGTTGGGGTCGTTCTTGGCGGCAATGGTCTCGCTGCCCAGCGTGGTGGCCGCGCCCGTGAAGGCTGCCTTGCGGGTGACGCCGTAGCCGGTGACCACCACTTCCTGCAGCAGCTCGGCATCGGTCTGCAGCACGATGTGCATGGTGCCCGGCTGAATGTCCACTTCCTTCGTCACCATGCCGATGTACGACACTTGCAGGCTTTTGGCAAAGCCCGGCACATTGCCGATGGAAAACTTTCCGTCGATGTCGGTAATGGTGCCAAGCTCGGTGCCCTGTACCAATACCGTTGCTCCCACAACAGGCCCGCCGTCTTCGTCGGAAGTCACTACTCCCGACACCGCAGACGTCTGGGCTGTTACCAAACCGATTCCTGCAAACAGGACGGTCAACAACAACAAGATTCTTCTTTTCATAAATTCTCTCTTAATAAATAAATGTAAATGTTACCTGTAATACCTACGTAATTTTAAATACAGGGCGCAAAGATATTTATCTATCTTAATAACCGGAAAAAAAATCTAATGAAAAATGGGATTGACCCCTCATTTTTAACATTTCAGGCCCGTTTTTCCCGTCTTTTAGAGAGAACAAACGCCATTTTTGGCGAAGAAAAGCCATATTCTCGCGCATTTATGCGACAAGGATTAAGCAGAAACCCCGTTTATGCAACAAAAGGACAGTATTTAGTGATTAGTGTTTAGTGATTAGTGATTAATGGGGAGGACGGTGTTTAGTGATGAGCGTTTAGTGATTAGTGATTAGTGATTAGCAATTAAAATATACCTGCCCGCATGGCATTAATCACTAATCACTAATCACTAATCACTAATCACTAACCGCTATCCACGCACAGGCTCAGCAGGTACTTGCCGGGCTGGCGTATCTTGCCGTGGCTGGCGCGCAGGGCGTAGAAGCCCTTCCACAGGGGGTGGCCGATGGCGCCGAAGTTGCTTTTCAGCACGATGGCATACTGCTCGGGCAGGGGCACGTGCCACAGGCGGAGGTTCTCGCGCAGGCCGTCGAGGTTGCGGGGCAGCCCGTCGGGCGGGGGCGTGAGGGCGTCGATGTCTTCCTGGGTGTAAACCCTTGCCTTCCTCGCCGCCGGGGCGGCACCTCCCGCCGGACACGGCGGCGAAGGACGGGTGCCCCCGCCTGCGGGGGAAGCCGCAGGAGGAAGGGGGTGTGCTATGCTGTGCTGTTCTGTGCTATGCTGTACTATGCTATGTGTACCGGGGTACGTTTTTCCGGCATTTATGGGCATTTCTGTTGCATTAATCGGCATTTCTGTTACAGTTTCGGCGATTTCCGGCACATTTCCGGGATTGTCCGCCACCGGCCCCGCGATGTCACAGGATTTCCGCGGATTGTCACGCAATTTCACGCCGATGTCACGCATTGTCCGGTCTGCATCCCCACCCTGCGCGTCGGTTGTCCCGGCGGGGACAGGCACCTCGTCGGGCGGAAGCAGGCAGAAACGCCCGTCTATCTGCACCGAGGAGCGGCGCTTGGCGGAGAAGACGTACTGCCGCTGTATGCCCTCGGAGGTGAGGATGCCGAAGCGCTCGTACAGCCCGGCGTGAAACAGGCCGTAGTCCAACGCCAGGCGCACCACCTGGCGCACGTCGTCGGTGTCCTGCGTGAAGAGGCAGTCCGCCACGTCCTCGAAAAACAGGTCGGTCGCCTCCACGTAGTAGCCCTTGCCGGCGTAGATGGCGCTGTACACGTGCAGCAGCACGGCCAGGGCGCCGTCGCCGCGGTGCTTCATGATGCGCCGCACGGCGCGGTTGTTGACAAACTGGGTGTCGAGCGGGAAATAATCCAATCCGGGTTTCTTGATGCGGGCCATAGTACAATGAAGAATTAAGAATGAAGAATACATTTTTTTCTTGCACTTTTTCTTTCGCTTGTCTGAAAGAAAAAGCTGCCAAAAAGAAAGGATCCCGGCGGTCAATGCCGGGCGTCCCAACACTACCGCGGTAGCGATACTACGCTACCACGGTGGCGACGGTTCACTAATTTGACGGCAAAAGGTTTGCAAGTTTAAAATATTTGCCTACCTTTGCATCGACAAAGATAAATCATTTTTCGGACAAGGAGCAAATGTTTTCATAAAATAAATTATTAACCCCTCCGATGAACGCTCTGTTTTAAGCGGTTAAAACGACAGGAGCCGCAGGGTTTTCAGAGGAGAAAAAAAACAGAAGAAATTATGGTAAAAGAGAAACCGAACCGGGACGCGATTTTCTGCGTGGCAGACATCGTGAAGCGCGCCAAGCTGGAACTGGACTTCCGCACCGACGCGCAGCTGGCCGACTACCTGGGCGTGTCGCGCTCGACGCTGTGCAACTGGATTGCGCGCAACAGCATCGACTTCCCCCTGGTGCTGGAAAAGCTGAAGGACATTGACTACAACTGGCTGCTGACGGGCAAGGGCGAGCCGCACCCCGTGCGCAGGTATTGCGACAGCGAGCTGGTGCAGGGCGACGTGGAGCTGCTGCACACGCCCCGATGCTCGCAAGGGATGGACGACCGCAGCGTGACGCTCTACGACATCACCGCCGCCGCCAACCTCAAGACCATACTGGAGCAGGGCAACCAGCACGTGCTGGGCAAAATCTTCGTGCCCAACATCCCCGCGTGCGACGGCGCGGTCTACATCAGCGGCGACTCGATGTACCCCATCCTGAAGTCGGGCGACATCGTGGGCTTCAAGTTCATCTACGACCTGCGGGACATCATCTACGGCGAGATGTACCTCGTGTCGTTCAACCGCGGCGGCGACGACTACCTGGCCGTGAAGTACGTCAACCGCTCCGACGAGGAGGGCTGCATCCGCCTGGTGAGCTACAACGAGCACCACAGCCCCATGGACGTCCGCGTCAGCGACATCAGCCAGATGGGCATCGTGAAGTTCTCCATCCGCAGGCATACGATGATTTGAGAATAGCGGTTAGGGTTTAGTGATTAGTGATTAGTGATTAGTGATTAGTGATTAATGCACCGCAATAAGAGCAATACAGTATATTAATCACTAATCACTAAACCCTAATCACTTACTCCACGCCCCGCCCGCATACCCGGGCACATCGGGCCGTATCATGGGGCCGGCGCGGAAGCCGCCGTCCTTGTGCACGGCACGGCGGATGATTTCGTAGAGGATGGGCCCCACGTCCAGCCCCAGGTCGAACTTGGGGAACTTCACCGTGGGAATCACCACGGGCAGCGTGGTCCACCGCCCGGTGGAGGGGTCGTAATAACGCTGCACGCCCAGCTCCAGGCTGAACCGCTCGCCCAGGTCGAAGCCCACCGAGCCGCCGTAATGCCAGTCCGGACGGTTGGGGAAGTAGCCCACGGCGGTGCCGCCGAAGACGTTGAACCACAGATGCTCCTGCGCCCGGTAGGTGAGCTGCCCGCCAAAGTCGGCCGCCATGCGCGTCAGGTGCGACATGGTGAGCTTGGTGGCGGTGACGGTGGCCTGCAGGTACAGGCGGTCGTTCAGCCGGCGGGCGTAGCCCAGGGTGGCGTCGTTCATCATCCCCAGCCCGGGCAGGCTGGTCTGGTGGCCCGCGCCCAGCAGGCGGTTATCGCCCCAGGCGGCAATGGTGCCGCCCGTGCTGTAATCGCCCTTGAACAGGGGCGAGGGATTCTTGTAATAAGGCGGGATGTACCGGCGGGGTACGGGCGGCGGGGTGAAGGTCATGGGGTGTTCGTCCGCTGCCACGCCACCGGCGGGAAGGTCGGGCAAGGCGGCGGCGCCCGCCTGCGCGCCCACGGGTTGCAGCCCGGCGCCCGCGGGAACCGTTTGCAACGAATCGGGCACCTCGGGCACGCGGTCTTCCTGCGCCCGGGCAGAAGGGGCGGCGAAAAGCAGGGCGGCGCCAAGGACGGCGAGAAGAAAAATCCGTTTCATAGGCAAAAGGGCTTTGACTCTGACAAAGGTAGCAAGCAGGCAGGACTTTCCAAACGGCGGTAAGCATTTTTAAGCGTAAATAGCACTTCCTCCGCCCCACCCGCTCCGCGCCGCGCTGTTCCGCCGTTTTCCGGCGATGGAAACATACTTCGCATTTTGTTGCAAAAAACAAAGGGAAACACCCGGCAAGGAGCGATTTTGCTACAAAATTCCACCCATTTAGCCAAACAAACGGCAGAATATCCCCATCTTTGCTTACACCGCGTCCCTTGCATAATGCCTTTTCCCGCCGATTTTCCGCGCCTCCCCGCCCCCCGGCCGGAAAAAACGGCAGGAAACACGCCTTATTTAACATTTCATAAGGTTTCACGGAACCCATTGTCCATTGTCAATTGTCCATTATCAATTCTCAATTGTTAATTGTTAATTGTCAATTCTCAATTAATTAGTACCT
Source organism: uncultured Bacteroides sp. (assembly GCA_944321495.1). Taxonomy (GTDB): domain Bacteria; phylum Bacteroidota; class Bacteroidia; order Bacteroidales; family Bacteroidaceae; genus Bacteroides. Next base: position 56,807 of record CALULP010000018.1, read on the forward strand.
TTGCAAAGGAAAAAAGAACGATACGAGAATGAAGTTTACTTACGATGTCATAGTAATCGGCGCCGGCCACGCGGGATGCGAAGCCGCCTCCGCTGCCGCGCGCTTAGGCTCGCGCACGTGCCTTATCACGATGGACATGAACAAGATTGCACAGATGAGCTGCAACCCCGCCATAGGCGGCATCGCCAAAGGGCAGATAGTGCGCGAAATCGACGCCCTGGGCGGATTTACCGGACTGGTGACCGACCGCACCGCCATACAGTTCCGCCTGCTCAACCGCTCGAAAGGCCCTGCCATGTGGAGCCCGCGCGCGCAGTGCGACCGCAACAAGTTCATCTGGGCATGGCGCGAGGTGCTGGAGAACACCCCCAACCTGCACATCTGGCAGGACACCGTGCGCCGACTGCTCGTGAAAGACGGCGAGGTGCAGGGCGTGGAAACGGTGTGGGGCGTGACCTTCTTCGCCCGGTGCGTGGTGCTCACGGCAGGCACCTTCCTCAACGGACTGATGCACGTGGGCCGCGCCATGGTGCCCGGCGGGCGCATGGCCGAGCCTGCCAGCTACGAACTGACGGAAAGCATCGCCAAGAACGGCATCAGCTACGGCCGCATGAAGACGGGCACGCCCGTGCGCATAGACGCCCGCAGCGTGCACTTCGAGGACATGGAGGTGCAGGACGGCGAGGCGGATTTCCACAAATTCTCGTTCCTCGACACCCCGCAACGCCCCCTGCGGCAGCTGCCCTGCTGGACGTGCTTCACCAACGAGGCCGTGCACGAGGTGCTGCGCCGCGGCCTGCCCGACTCGCCCCTGTACAACGGGCAGATACAAAGCATTGGGCCGCGCTACTGCCCCAGCATCGAGACGAAGATTGTCACCTTCCCCGACAAGCCGCAACACCAGCTCTTCCTCGAGCCGGAGGGCGAAAACACCCGCGAGCTGTACCTCAACGGCTTCTCCTCCTCCCTGCCGATGGACATCCAGATAGAAGCCCTCAGGCAGATGCCGGCGTTCCGCGACGTGGTCATCTACCGCCCGGGCTACGCCATAGAGTACGACTACTTCGACCCCACGCAACTGAAGCATACGCTGGAAACGAAAGCCGTGCGCAACCTCTTCTTCGCCGGACAGGTGAACGGCACCACGGGCTACGAGGAGGCCGCCGGACAAGGCATCGTGGCGGGCATCAACGCGCACATCAACTGCCACGGCGGCGAACCGTTCACCCTGGCGCGGGACGAGGCCTACATCGGCGTGCTGATAGACGACCTCGTCACCAAAGGCGTGGACGAGCCCTACCGCATGTTCACCTCGCGCGCCGAATACCGCATCCTGCTCCGCATGGACGACGCCGACATGCGCCTCACGGAGCGCTCCTACCGCCTCGGCCTGGCCGACGAACACCGCTACCGGCTGCTCGCCACCAAGCGTGAGGCCGTGGGCCGCCTGGTAGACTTCGCCCGCAAGTTCTCCATCAAGCCCGCGCTCATCAACCCCGCGCTCGAGGCGCTGGGCACCACCCCGCTGCGCCAAGGCTGCAAGCTGATCGACCTGCTGAACCGCCCGCAAATCACCATCGACAACCTGGCGCCGCACATCCAAGCCTTCCAACGCGAACTGGACAAGCTCTCCGACCGCCGCGAGGAAGTCATCGAAGCCGCCGAAATACTCATCAAGTACGAAGGCTACATCGCCCGCGAACGGCAGATTGCCGACAAGCTGGGACGGCTGGACAGCATCAAGATTAAAGGCAAATTCGACTACGCCTCCCTGCAATCGCTCTCCACCGAGGCCCGGCAGAAGTTAGTCAAGATAGACCCCGAAACCATCGGGCAGGCCAGCCGCATCCCCGGCGTTTCGCCCAGCGACGTCAACGTGCTGCTGGTGCTCTGCAAGCGGTAAAGGCGAAGGAATGGCGCAACGTTCCACGTGAAACAAAACGTTTAATAAACAAAATAAAAACACTGATTATGAGCAAAGAAACACTGCGGAAAAGCATCCGCGAAATCCCCGATTTCCCCAAGCCCGGCATCCTGTTCTACGACGTGACCACCATGTTCAAGGACGTTGCCGCCATGCAGGAACTGTCGGACACGCTGTATGAAATGTACAAGGACAAGGGCATCACCAAAGTGGTGGGCATCGAGTCGCGCGGGTTCATCATGGGCGGACTGCTTGCCACGAGGTTAGGCGCCGGATTCGTGCCCGTGCGCAAGCCCGGCAAACTGCCCGCCGAGACCATCGAAATCAGCTACGCCAAGGAATACGGCACGGACACCATACAGATTCACAAAGACGCCATCGAGCCGGGCGACGTGGTACTGATGCACGACGACCTGCTGGCCACCGGAGGCACTATGAAGGCCGCCTGCCAGCTGGTGCAAAGCATGCGCCCGGAGAAGGTGTACGTCAACTTCATCATCGAGCTGCAAGCCCTGCACGGCCGCGATGTATTCGGCCCCGACGTGGAACTGGAAACCATACTGAAACTGTAAATAGCGGTTAGTGATTGGTGATTAGTGATTAGCGGGTTAGTGATTAGTGATTAATAGGAAGCAAACGCCAACCATCTGGCATTAATCACTAATCACTAAATACTACTGGTGCGATAAAATCGCATTAGTTTTAAATCTCATCAAATAACGAGAGTTCTTTGACATTTTGGTTTGAAATGATTGATGAGTCTAGCTTGGTTATCAACGACCGCAGGTCAGTCCTTT
>CALULP010000019.1 GCA_944321495.1 uncultured Bacteroides sp.
CGCCAAAATCAAGGCTATACAGCACAAACTCAACAAAAGACCCAGGGAAAAACTGGACTTCTTCACACCAAAGCTATGCTTCTTCAACAATCTATGATAACTTTGCACTTGCTGGTGGACTCTGCCCCATCCGCAACAGGAGCCATCCCTTGCAAATATCCGCCTTTCCCACGGCCGGCAACCGGAATTTGTTGTAATTTTGCGCCCGCAAACCGTTTTGCCGCTTCCGTATGAGAAAGATAGAGACCACGACACCCGCCTGCAACCGTTACATCCTGCCCAACGGATTGCGCCTTATCCACATCCCGTCGGCATCGCCGGTGGCTTATTGCGGGTTTGCCGTCAACGCAGGCACACGCGACGAGCAGGAGCACGAACAAGGCATGGCGCACTTTGTAGAACACCTGTTATTCAAAGGCACCCGCAAGCGCAAGGCCTGGCACATCCTGAACCGGATGGAAAACGTAGGCGGGGACCTTAACGCCTATACCAACAAGGAAGAAACCGTCATCTATTCAGCCTTCCTGACAGAACACTTCGCCCGCGCTTTCGAACTGCTGACCGACATTGTATTCCATTCCACCTTCCCGCAACGGGAAATCGAGAAAGAGACCGAAGTCATCATCGACGAGATACAGTCCTACGAAGATACCCCTTCAGAACTGATATTCGACGATTTTGAAGACCTCATTTTCCGGGGGCATCCGCTGGGGCGCAACATACTGGGCGACCCTGCCCGGTTGAAGACCTTCCGCAGCGAAGACGCCCGCGCCTTCACCACACGCCTCTATACCCCGGACAACATGATATTCTTCGTGCAGGGAAACATCGGCTTCCGGCAAGTGAAACGGCTGGCAGACAAATTCCTTGCCGACATACCCGCCTCCAAGGCCGAAAACCGGCGCAACCCGCTGCCCCTCTACATGCCCCGACGGCTTGCCCTCCGCAAAGACACGCACCAGGCACACGTCATGATAGGCACACGCGGCTACGACGCCTACAACGAGAAGCGCACCGCCCTCTACCTGCTGAACAACCTGCTGGGCGGCCCGGGCATGAACAGCCGGCTCAACGTGGCGCTGCGCGAACGCCGCGGGCTGGTGTACAACGTGGAAGCCAACCTGACGTCGTACACCGACACCGGAACCTTCTGCATCTACTTCGGGTGCGACCCCGAAGACACCGACCGCTGCATCCGGCTGGTACACAAAGAGTTGAAACGCCTATGCCAGCAACGCCTGAGCGCCACCCAACTGGCCGCCGCCCAAAAACAACTGATAGGACAAATCGGCGTTGCTTCGGACAACAACGAGAACAATGCCTTGGGAGCCGCCAAAACCTTCCTGCACTACGACCGCTACGACACCCTTGAAGAACTGTACCGGCGCATCCAGAACCTCACCCCCGGGCTGCTGCTGGAAGTAGCCAACGAGGTACTGGCAGAAGACGGGCTATCCGAACTGACATACAACTGACATGCCCGCTGAGCGGTGTTCCAAGGCCGTCGCGGTAGCGTAGTATCGCCAGCGCGGTAGCGTCCCAATGCCAGCGCGGTAGCGTAGTATCGCCAGCACGGTAGCATTGTATCGCCAGGAAACAGGGCCCACAGCAGCCTGACGGCGCCCCGCCAAAGGCAAAAAAGGCGGAAAGTATTTCGATTATCGCCCCTTTTCCCTACCTTTGCACGAGTAATTACGCCGGAAAAAATTTTGTATGAAAAACATGCCATTGCACCATACCCACGCGAGGAGAAACATAATGCCCATTGCCGCAATCTTGCTCATACTGGCACTGCCGGCAAAACTCCTTGCCCAGCTCCCTTTAACCGACCAGATATCCAGCAACTTCATCACCTCCTTTGCCGAAGACCCCCAAGGCTACATCTGGATAGGCACCAACCACGGGCTGAACCGCTTCAGCGGCTCAAACTACGCCGTATATTACTCGAAGAAAGACTCCACGGCGCTCAACAGCGACTACATCAGCAACCTGCTGTCCGATGAGGACAACCGCCTGTGGATGTCCAACGAATGCGGCCTGTGCGTATGGGAGAACGGCGCTTTCAGGCACCTGCAAAACGTAGGCTTCGACCCCATAGCCCGCCTGCTGGACCTGGACAGGGAATCGCTCATCATAACCGACCGGAAAGGCATCGCCAAAGTAAACAAGCAGACCCTACGGCCCGAAAAATACTTCCCGCAGGCAGGCATGAACATGGTGGAAGCCATCACCATAGCCAGCGACCGCAAGATTTGGACGGCAAATTCGGTGAACCACGCCACCGAAATCTACATACTCGACCCCGACCTGAACCTGCTGGACAAAATAGCGTGCCCGCAGGCTGCCGGCATCAAGCAAATCATAGAAGACCGGAAAGGGAACATGTGGGTAATAACCGGCAAACAATTGCTTTGCTTCGACGTGGCGACACGACAGCCCGTCGGCATCCCGCCCGAACTCGACAAAGCCACCCGTAACCGAAAAATACACTTCCTGCTGCCCTACCGCAACGACTGCCTGCTGGCAGGCATCGCAGGCAAAGGGCTGTACCGCTACGACATGACCCTGGAGATGCTCATCCCCATGCATACCCGGCAGAAGCTGGCGGAAGAAACCTACGTCTGCTTCATCGACTCACACAACGGGATATGGCTTTCCGACCAGAAGAACGACGTCCAGTATTTCCCCGAACGATCGGCGTTCAACAACCTTTCGGCCGTTTTCGACCACCTGGAAGACCCCTTTGTGAAAACCCTGATGTTCGACCGCGAAGGCTACCTGTGGATGCGCAGCAGCAAAGACATCGCCAGCTATGCCCCACAGACGGACAACATCATTTTCCACCAATCGGGCGGCCACACTTACGGCAACCTGTTCATCGACTCCAGAAACGACCTGTGGGTGATTAGAAACCGCCAGGAGGTCCAGCAATTCGCCATCGCGGACGGCAACATAACCCGCCTGAAAAACAGCATCACCTTCCCGGCCAACATATTCTCCGTCAGCGAAGACAAGCAGGGCAGGATATGGATTACGCTGCCCGACAGGTTTGCCGTGCTGGCACCCGACGGCGACATCTCGTACAACTACCCCCCGCAAGGCATTTCGTTCTCGCAACTACGCACGGTCAATGCCCAACGCGACATGTTCCTGTACACCGTGGCAAACGGCATCTACAAGTTCAGCGACGACCGGCAATTCATCCCGCTGGACTCCCTGCACCTGTCCAATCCCAGCTCCATCATCATCGACCGGAGGGGCAACTACTGGATAGGGACGTACAATACAGGACTGTTGCACTACGACCCCAAGAAACGCAAGATGGAATGCTTCGACACTTCCTCCGGGCTGGTAGACAACAGCCTGAAGTCGGTGATAGAAGACAAGAACGGGGACATCTGGTTCAGTTCGCCCACACACATCACCAAATATGACGTGTCGGAAAAAACCTTCTCGTACATCTACGACAACAGCTTCAGCAAAGGGAAACTGTATGGCATCAACAGCGCCGCCCTCGCCCCCGACGGCACGCTCTATTTCGGCGGCTCGGGAGGCATCACGGCAATCTATCCGGACGTCCCCCTCGAAGGGGTGCAGAACATCCCGCTGAACTTCGACATGATATTAGTGAACGACGAAGCGCGTGCCACCGACGGGAAAACCCTTACCCTTTCGCACCGGGAAAACATGCTTACCTTCTGGTACTCGGCCTTGACATTCGAATCGGGCGACTTGCTGAATTATGCCTACAAACTGGAAGGCTTCGACAAAGACTGGATCAACGCCGGCAACAACAAACGGGTGGCCTACTTCAACCTGCCCAGCGGCAAATATACCTTCAAGGTAAGGGTTAGAATGCTGAACGGCGAATGGGGACTGAACGAGCTGAAAAAGGAGATAGTTATCCATCCGGCACCTTGGGCGGCACCTTGGGCAATTGCCCTCTACTGGCTGGCCGGCATAGCAGTCCTCATCTTTGTCCTCTGGCTGATCATACGCTGGCGGACACAAGAGGAAAGGCTGGCACTGACCGAACGGCAAAAGGAAATCAACCAGGAGCACATCGACTTCGTTACCAACATCTCGCACGAAGTACGCACCCCGCTCACCATGGTCTACGCCCCCTTGAAAGAACTGGCGAAAGAAAACAACCTGAACGAACACGAGCGCAACCTGATAGACATCATGCAACGCAATGCCGACCGCCTGATGCGGCTCGTCAAGCAACTGTTGGACTCCGGGAAGGGGGAGAAAGACGACAAACGGCTGCAGACCTCGCAAGCAGACCTCAGCGCATTCGTAAGTACGCTGACCGACAATTTCCGCTTCCTCATCCAGGAAAAAGGATTGACCGTGAACCTGCATGCCGACCGGAAAACGACAGCCTGCTTCGATGTAGAAAAGGTAGAAAAGATTTTCTACAACCTGCTCAGCAATGCCATCAAATACACCCCCGAAAAAGGCAGTATCGACATCTCCGTGGAAAGCGACGGGCAAACGGCCTGCATACGGATAGCCGATACCGGCCAAGGCATTCCGCCCGAGAAGCGCAAACACCTGTTCGACAGGTTTGAACGGTTGGATGCCGACAAGAAATATCCCGGCGTCAACGGCCAAGGCATCGGGCTGAACTATGCGCAATACCTGGCACATCTGCACAAAGGCAACATCGCCTACACGCCCAACCGGCCCCAAGGAGCCTGTTTCACCCTCAGCATACCGCAAGCACAGGAGGCCTACAGCCCCGAAGAACGGGCACAAGCCAACGAATACAGCATGCCGGCCTCCGTGGGCGGCTCGCCACACTCCGGACAGACGTCCCCCAAGGAACACACATTGCTGATAGCGGAAGACGACCTGGAGGTACGCGAATACCTGCGTTCCCTGCTGGCGCCGGAATACAACGTCATTGCGGTGCAAAACGGGGAGGAAGCCATGGAATGGCTGGGGATGAACCCGCCCGACCTGATTGTAAGCGATGTCGTGATGCCCCTCAAAAACGGTTACGAGCTGTGCCAGGCAGTCAAGACCAACACCGACTGGGGGCACATCCCCGTCATCCTGCTGACGGCAAAGAACGACACGGACAGCAGCATCAAAGGGTTGAACTGCGGCGCAGATGCTTACGTAAACAAGCCGTTCGACCCCTTCTACCTGAAAGCCGCCATCGGCAACCTGCTGGAAAACAGGAAACGCATGCAAAGAATCGTGAAGAACCTCACCTCCGGAAGCATCCCCAAAGAGAAAGCCCGAGAAGTCCTGCTCAGCGAACAAGACCGCCAATTCCTGGAAAACCTGCACGCGCTGCTGGACCAACACCTGGACAACGAGAACTTCAACATCAACGCGCTGGCAAAGGAATTGAACATGAGCTACAGCAGCCTCTATGCGCGCATCAAGATGATGACCGGACAAACGCCCCAGAACTTCTTCATCACCTACCGCATGAACAAGGCCATGCAACTGCTGAAAACCGGACAATACACGGTGAGCGAAGTATGCTACAAGGTGGGAGCCTCATCGCTTGCCAACTTCTCGCGCAGTTTCAAGCGGCAGTTCGGCATCCCGCCAAGTGAAGTGTAACCACCCAGAAGCAAGCCTCATGGAGATAGACCAGACAACCGCAGACTTTATCCGCCGGCACGCAATGGATGACGTGGCAATCCTTGCCCTGCAAGCCGCCAAATATCCGGACGTGGACATGCCCGCCGCCTTGAACCAGATAGCCGGCCGGCAGCGGATGCGCGCCAAAGTGCCCCTTTGGGCAGCGACGGAAGGCATCGTCTACCCGGCACACCTGCCGCTGGAACAATGTTCCTCGGAAGCCACGGCACGCTACAAAGCCGAGTTGGCCATACAAACGGGCGAAGAACGGCACACGATGGCCGACCTGACAGGCGGGTTCGGCATCGACTGCGCATTCTTGAGCCCGCTTTTCGGGAGGGCAACCTACGTAGAACGGCAAAAGTCCCTCTGCGAGACAGCCCGCCACAACTTCGCCCTGCTGGGACTGCACAATATCGACATCCGCCACGCGGACAGCGTGGAGTACCTGGAACAGATGGAACCCGTCGACCTGATTTTCATCGACCCCGCCCGCCGCGACAACCACGGGGGAAAGACCGTCGCCATCGGCGACTGCGAGCCGGACGTGGCAGCCCTCGAACCGCTCCTGCTGGAAAAGGCAAGGCAGGTATGGGTCAAGCTCTCGCCCATGCTCGACATTGCCCAGGCGCTGCACACCCTGAAACACGTACAGGAAGCCCATGTGGTATCGGTAGCCAACGAGTGCAAGGAGCTGCTGCTGGTATTAAGCCGGGAAGCCACCCTGCCGGCCGAGCGGGTGCCCCTGCACTGCGCCAACCTGCAGAGCGGACAGCCCGCCTTCACCTTCACCCGGCAGGCAGAACAGGCCAGTCCCTGCCCGCTTGCCCCCGCCGTCCGCGCGTACCTCTATGAGCCGAACGCCTCGCTGCTGAAAGCCGGGGCATTCCGCAGCCTGACTACTATATATAAGGTAGAAAAGCTGCACCCCAACAGCCACCTCTACACCTCGGACCACCTTGTACCCGACTTCCCCGGCCGCAAGTTCCGCGTGGAAGGATGTTGCGGCTTCGGGAAGAAAGAAGTCGCCCGGCTGCTCGGTCCCGACCGCAAAGCCAACCTCACGGTGCGCAACTTCCCCGCCACCGTGGCCGAGTTGCGGAAGCGCCTGCGCCTGTCCGACGGCGGCGACCGCTACCTCTTCGCCACCACCCTTGCCGACGGACAGAAGGTTCTCATAGCCTGCCGGTAGCACCGTATCACCACCTTTTTAGCGCCGTATCGCTACCGCGGTAGCGTCCCAGTGCTACCGCGGTAGCGATACGGCGCCAGGAAGGCGGCCTCACAGGCACTTCTACGGGGCGCCCGCCCGATTGTAACACAACCGTAACCCTTTTGTTACCCCTTCTTCAAAAGTTTGCAAACTTTACATAACACGGCAGCTCTACTTTTGCAGCGCAAAACCAACAATTCATAACGTATGAAAAAAATTATTGCAAAAGCATTGCTGCTATTTTTCACTATCCTGACCGTCAGCCCGACCCTGTGGGCCGACGAAATCGACAACGAATCCAAACAAGGGACCATCCGCGGCCGCATCGTGGACAACGCCAAGCAAATCCTGCCGGGTGCTTCCATCTACATCGAGAAGCTGCATACCGGCGTGACGAGCGACGTAAACGGTTTCTACACCTTCTCCAACCTGGAACCGGGCACCTATAAGGTAAAGGTGACTTACGTAGGCTACTCGCCCGTGGAAATGACCATCACCATCCCCGAAGGCAAGACGGTTGAAAAAGACTTTATGCTGAACGAAGGCCTGGAGCTGCAGGAAGTCGTGGTAGGCGGCGCCTTCACCGGCCAACGCCGCGCCCTTTCTTCGCAAAAGAGCAACTTGGGTATTACCAACGTGGTGTCTGCCGACCAGGTGGGCAAGTTCCCCGACTCGAACATCGGCGACGCCCTGAAGCGCATCAGCGGCATCAACGTGCAGTACGACCAAGGCGAGGCCCGCTTCGGACAGGTGCGCGGCACGAGCGCCGACCTCAGCTCCGTAACCATCAACGGCAACCGCGTCCCCTCTGCCGAAGGCGACACACGTAACGTACAGCTCGACCTCATCCCCGCCGACATGGTGCAGACCATTGAGGTAAACAAAGTGGTAACAGCCGACATGGACGGTGATGCCATCGGCGGAAGCATCAACCTCGTCACCAAGAACACCCCGTACAGCCGCATCTTCAACGCCACAGCCGGTAGCGGCTACAACGCTGTGAGCAAAAAGGCACAAGTAAACCTGGGCCTGACTTACGGCGACCGTTTCTTCAACGACAAACTGGGCTTGATGATTTCGGGCTCTTACCAATATGCCCCCGGCGGCTCGGACAACGCAGAGTTCGAATATGACGTAGACGACGACCAAGTAGTAATGAAAGAAGCCCAAGTGCGCCAATACTATGTGACTCGCGAACGCCAAAGCTACTCGCTCGCCCTCGACTACGAATTCAACGCCGACCACAAGATTTCGTTCAAAGGCATCTATAACCGCCGCAACGACTGGGAAAACCGCTACCGCGCCGTTTATAAAGACCTGGACGAAAGCGACCCCGCCGAACAATCGCTCGAGCTGCAAACCAAAGGTGGCGCAAACGACACGAAGAATGCCCGCCTGGAACGCCAGCAGACCATGGACTTCACCTTGGACGGCGACCACAACCTGGGCGGACGCGTCATCATGGACTGGGCAGCCTCTTACTCCCGCGCCAGCGAAGACCGCCCCAACGAACGTTACTTCGGCCTGAAAATGGACAACAACACAGGCAGCAACCTGCTCAGCACCTTCCAAGGCGTAGGCGGACGCACTCCCTACTCCACCCTCGCCATCCCGGGACTGGACAACACCGACTGGGAACTGGATGAACTGACCAACAGCGACCAAAGCATCTACGAAAACGAGTGGAAATTCCGCCTCAACTTCGAGGTACCCCTCGCCAAAGGCCTGTTCGGCAACACGTTGCGCTTCGGCGGCAAATACACCAACAAGACCAAAGACCGCGAAACGGAAATGTACAAATATGACGGAGTATTTGACGACGGCGACGCATGGCGCAGCCACGGCGCATCGCAAATCCGCAACGGCTTCATGGTAGGCAACCACTATCCCGAAGGCACGCACTTCGTAAGCAACAAATACCTGGGCGGCATCGACTTCAGCGCCATGCAAGGCGAGCCCGACTACGAAGAAATGTCCGGCAACTACCACGCCAACGAGCAAATCAGCAGCGCCTACCTGCGCTTCGACCAGAAACTGGGCAACAAACTCAACCTTATGCTGGGCCTGCGCATGGAACACACCGCACTGGACTACCGCGGCTTGAACTGGGTGGTAGACGAAGATGAAAACGAAACCCTGGAATCGACCGGCAACCGTAAGAACAACTACACCAACTGGTTGCCCAGCGTGTTGCTGAAATATGACGTGAACGACGACTTCAAGCTCCGTGCCTCGTTCACCGAAACACTCTCCCGCCCTAAATACTCTGCCTTGATTCCGAGCATCAACTACAACCGCGCCGACGAGGAAGCCACCATCGGTAACCCCGACCTGAAACCGACCACTTCCTACAACTTCGACCTCAGCGCCGAATACTACTTCAAGTCTGTCGGCCTGGTCAGCGTAGGACTGTTCTACAAGAGCGTGAACAATGTGATTGTAGACGAAGTATGGCAAGGCATGGATCCTGCAATCCCCATCACAGGAGAGTATGAGTACGAAATCTCCAAGCCCATCAACGCTTACGATGCCAACCTCTACGGCGTGGAAGTGGCCTACCAACGCGACTTCAGCTTCATAGCCCCCGCCCTGAAATGCATCGGTTTCTACGGTAACTACACCTACACCGCCAACGACACCAAGAACTACAAGTTCGAACACCGCGTAGTAGGCGAGGGTGAGGAAATCGACATGATCGGTTCGCCCGAACACACCGCCAACGCCTCTCTGTTCTTCGAAAAATGGGGCTTCAACCTCCGCCTCTCCTACAACTTCGCTTCGGCTTTCGTAGACGAGATGGGCGAAGTGGCCCAGCTGGACCGCTACTACGACAAGGTGAACTACCTCGACTTGAACGCCACCTATACCTTCGGCAAGCGTGTCAAGACAACAATCTACGCCGACGTAACCAACCTGCTGAACCAGCCCTTGCGCTACTACCAAGGCACCAAGGACCGCACCGCACAGGTGGAATACTACGGCACGCGCTTCAATGCCGGCGTGAAGGTTAGCTTCTAAAAACAGAGAGCCGACAGGCATATCATTCATAGACGAGTTGGCAAGGCTTCATGCAACTGGATAGGGGTGTCCAAAGCCTGGCCAACTCTTCTTCTCGTCAACCCATTATTGTGTTTTCTCCAAAAATATTCCAAAATCAAAGGATAATTTTGCCTGCGAAAACAAGAATATCCAACTAAATCAAAGCAAAACAATGAAAGTAAAAAATCTATTCCTTCTACTCGTCGTTGCCCTCCTTAGCAACTGGACACTGGCACAACAGAACATCGATTACAGCGTCTACGACGACAAGTGCAACTTCTACATGGCCAACGACCTGGGCCGCAACGGCTACTACGACCAGAAGCCCATTGCCGAACTGATGGGCGTGATGGCCGAGGAGGTAGGCCCTGAGTGCGTCATCGCCGCCGGCGACGTGCACCACTTCGACGGCATCGCCTCTGTCGATGACCCCCTGTGGATGACCAACTTCGAACTCATCTACACCCACCCCGAACTGATGATTGCCTGGCATCCCATCTGCGGCAACCACGAATACCGCGGCAACACGCAGGCCGTCATCGACTACAGCCGCGTGAGCCGCCGCTGGGAGATGCCCGCACGCTACTACACCAAGGCTTTCAGCGAAGAAGGCACCACCGTGCGCATCGTGTGGATAGACACCACCCCGCTCATCGACAAGTACCGCCAGGAGTTCACCAAGTATCCCGATGCCTGCCAGCAGGACATCGACACCCAGCTGGAGTGGCTGGACGCCACGCTTGCCGCCGCCAAGGAGGACTGGGTAATCGTTGTCGGACACCATCCCATCTATGCCGAGACCTCGAAAGATGACATTGAACGCCTTGACATGCAACGCCGTGTGGACACCATCCTGCGCCGCCACCACGTGGACATGTACCTCAACGGCCACATCCACAACTTCCAGCACATCCGCGTGCCGGGCAGCACGATAGACTACATTACCAACTCCTCCGCTTCGCTCAGCCGTAAGGTGAAGCCCACGGATGGCACCGTGTTCTGCAGTCCGGAGCCGGGTTTCTCCATCCTCTCCGCCTCGCCCACGGCCTTGGAGCTGCGCATGATTGACAAGCATGGCCAGGTGCTGCACACCGTGACACGCACGAAGTAACCTTCGTGCTCCGCACAAGACCCATCGGGGGGGGGGGGGGGAGGGAAGCATCTTTGTAAAGGTGTTTCCCTTTCCTTTTATGCCCATGCAGGGCGATTTCAGGACATTTCTTTATCCATCATTCTTCATTCTTCATTTAATTGCACTATCTTTGCCCCCGCTAAACAACAGATACAGCCATGGCAATCACCATCCGCAAAGTCAGCAACAAGCGCGACCTGAAACGCTTCATCCGCTTCAACTACGAATTGTACAAGGGCAATCCCTACTCTGTGCCCGACCTCTACGACGACATGCTCAACACCTTCAACCCCAAGAAGAACGCCGCCTTTGAGTTTTGCGAAGCCGACTACTTCCTGGCCTACCGCGACGGCCGGCTGGTGGGGCGCGTGGCAGCCATCATCAACCACAAGGCCAACCGGACATGGAACAAGAAGGAAGTGCGCTTCGGGTGGATAGACTTTGTGGACGACACCGAGGTGTCCGAAGCCCTTATCCGCACCGTGGAACAATGGGGCAAGGAGCGCGGCATGACGCACATACAAGGTCCCTTGGGTTTCACCGACATGGATGCCGAAGGCATGCTGGTAGAGGGGTTCGACCAACTGGGCACCATGGCCACCATCTACAACTACCCCTACTATCCCCGCCACATCGAACGCTTGGGCTTCGTGAAAGACGCCGACTGGGTGGAATACAAAATCTACATCCCCGACGCCATCCCCGAAAAGCACCAGCGCATCTCCGACCTCATCCAGCGCAAGTACAACCTCAAGATAAAGAAATATACCTCCGGCAAGAAAATCGCCCAAGACTACGGCCAGGCCATCTTCGAACTGGTCAACGAGGCCTACACCCCCCTGTACGGCTACTCTGCCCTGTCCCAAGGGCAGATTGACCAATACGTCAAGATGTACCTCCCCATCCTCGACCTGCGCATGGTGACACTTATCACCGACCCCGACGACCGGCTGGTGGCCGTAGGCATCTCCATGCCCTCGCTGGCACGCGCCCTGCAAAAGTCCCACGGGCGGTTGCTGCCCTTCGGGTGGTACTACCTGCTCAAAGCCCTGTTCTTCAAGCGCCGCTCGCACATCCTCGACCTGCTGCTGGTGGCCGTGAAGCCGGAGTACCAGAACAAGGGGGTAAACGCCCTGCTCTTCTCCGACCTCATCCCCGTCTACCAGAAACTGGGCTTCGAGTACGCCGAAAGCAACCCCGAACTGGAACTGAACGACAAGGTGCAGGCGCAGTGGGGATACTTCAAGACCGAACAGCACAAACGGCGCCGCGCATTCATCAAAGCGATTCAGTGAGAAAAAGAAACAATCAGCCTTACCAACACACTCCAACACACAGCCCATGGACTCTGTCGGATGTTACTTCATCGACCAACTTCAACTCAGCCTATGGGTACGCACCAAAGACGGCTGCCGCTTCCTGCTGAAGGACAGGGAAAGAGACACCTTCATCAAACTCTACGCCTTGTGGGACGATGAACGGGAATGGCAGCACCAAGAAGTGGCAGACACTTTGCACCTTACCCGCGAGAGAATCAGGCAGATGGAAATGAAGGCTTTCAAGAAGCTGGCCTATCGGAAAAAGCAAAGCGATACTCCACCGGGCCGGTTATACACCTTGCTCACAAGCAACAACCCACAGGCAACGGCAGACAAAACATCGCTGGCCTGCCACCTGCACAACTTCCACGAAGCCCACTTGCCCGAATGGAGCAAGGCACGCTTCTTCCGCTTTGCAGAGTATTTCCTCGGAGTGGATAAGTTGGAAAACGCCATCAAGAAAGCACAGAGAAGCCCGAGACCCGTTCGTGAGCCCGAAGACAAGCTGAAATCCCTTTACGACAAAATCATCTGGCCACCGGAAATCATGTACCAACCGGCATCCGGCCAGCCTACCTTCTCGCCCCAACGGGGACTCCTTCCCGAACGGGAAAGCGACCTATCGATAACAGGGGAGTACTTCAGCCCCAAGCTACAGAGACAGGTATTCTATGAATCCGCCTTAGAAAGGTCGTTCTTCAAAGCGCTGGAACGCCCAGAGGTACATTCCTACTGCGAACAACCCTTCACCCTCTCCATAGACATCGGCGGAAAAAAACACTTCTATACCCCAGACGTATGGATACACCTGAAGGATGGCCGATGCATAGTCGTAGAAATCAAGCCGCTCGACCTTATGGTGGACACCGAAGTACAGTGGAAATTCCAATGCCTATACGAATACTGCCGCGAGCGGGGCTGGGGAGTGCTCTTGACTAACGGCCGCCACGACCTGTCATATCTATCCACTTATCCGCCCAACATAGCCTTCGAGCAAGCCCTCCTGCAAGAACTTTCGGAAAAGCGACGGCTGACGATAGGACGCATCCATGCCCTGAAAAAAGAGCACGGCGCCAATTCGCTCCACCTGGCCGGCTGCATCCTTCGCCACAACTTGTCCTACCGGGCATTCCCCACCCTGCTGTGGCGGACGAAGAAGGGCGGAATCTGCCAAGTGCTGAGGGAGAAGATTGAACGGGGACTTTAAATCACTTTGGGCAGGCGCATCATTGCAAAGTAAGACATAAACCTGAACTTGAAGAATGCATACTGTACTTTTGTAGGAACTGAATGTATCCTGTTTCCAGCGAATGTGTTATCTTTGCAACGTTTGTCCGGATTGGGGCAAATGGTTTGAAAGGTTTTCCGAATATGGCAGGAATGGATAAATCGGATGTAAACGTCTCGCGCGAAAAAGAAATCTACCGCGTGACGATTGTGGGCAGCGTAGTGAACCTGGTGCTGCTGGTATTCAAGTTTTTTGCGGGCATTGCGGGACACAGTGCCGCCATGCTGGCGGACGCGGTGCACTCGCTGTCGGACTTCGTGACGGATATCATTGTGCTGGTATTCGTCAAGTTGTCGTCGAAGCCCGAGGATGCCGACCACGACTACGGGCACGGCAAGTATGAGACGCTGGCCACGGCCATCATCGGCGTGTGCCTTTGCCTGGTGGGGCTGGGCATCCTGTGGAACGGGGCGCAGTCCATCTGGCACGTGGTACAAGGAGGTACGTTGCCCGAGCCGGGCATGCTGGCCCTGGTGGCAGCCGTGGTTTCCGTAGTTTCCAAGGAAGTGTTGTACCAATATACGGCCTACAAGGGGCGGAAGCTCGACTCGCAGGCAGTGGTGGCCAATGCCTGGCACCACCGCAGCGATGCGTTCTCGTCCATCGGCACGATGGTGGGCATCGGGGGTGCCATCCTGCTGGGCGATGCCTGGCGGGTGCTGGACCCGGTTGCTGCAGTGGTGGTGAGCTTTTTCATCATCAAGGTGTCGTTCAAACTGCTGGTGCCCTCCATGAACGAACTGTTAGAGAAGTCACTGCCTGCCGAGGTGGAGGACAAAGTGACGGAAATAGCCTTGTCGTTTCCCGGCGTATCGTCGCCCCACCACTTGCGTACACGCCGCATCGGCACGCATTATTCCATCGACCTGCATGTGCGCATGGACGGCAACATCTCGCTGGAGGAAGCGCACCACACGGCTACCGCCATCGAACATAAGCTGCGCGAGACGTTCGGGCAGGGCACGTACATCAGCATTCATGTGGAACCAATGAAATGAAAAACGAAGAATAAAGAATTTACGCATGAGGTTGCCGTATCTGCGCGGCAAATTCTTCATTCTTCGTGCTTCATTCTTCATTTAAAAAGCATTTTATGAAAAGTATCTTGATAACAGGCGCCAGCGGCTTTGTGGGCAGTTTCCTGGTAGAGGAGGCTTTGCGGCAGGGCTTTGAGACGTGGGCGGGTGTACGCGCCACGAGCAGCCGCAAGTATCTGCAAAAGCCGGGCACGCATTTTCTGGAACTGGACTTCAGCCGCGCGGACGTGTTGTGCCGCCAGCTGGAGGAACACCGGCAGGCGCACGGGGCTTTTGATTACATTGTGCACTGCGCGGGGGTGACGAAATGCATTGACCCGGCAGAGTTCGACCGGGTGAACCACGGGCAGACGGCACTCTTTGCCGACACGCTGCTCCGGCTGGGCATGGTGCCCCACCGCTTTATCTTTGTCAGCACGCTCAGTGTGTTTGGCGCCATTCATGAGCAGGACTTCCAGCCTATCCGGGAGACGGACACGCCGCAACCCAATACGGCTTATGGCCGGAGCAAGCTGGAGGCCGAGCGGTATCTGCAGGGGTTGGCTGGCTTTCCGTGGGTGTTTCTGCGCCCCACGGGGGTGTATGGCCCTCGCGAGCGCGACTACTTCCTGATGGTGCAGAGCATAGCCCGCCATGTGGACGTGGCCGCCGGGTGGAGCCGCCAGGACCTGACGTTTGTGTATGTGAAGGATGTGGTGCAGGCGGTGTTCCGCGCCATTGAGCGCGACGTGGTGCACCGGGCGTACTTCTTGAGCGACGGGCAGGTGTACAGCAGCCGCACGTTTTCCGACCTGGTACGCCGGGAGTTGGGCAATCCGGCAGTGGTGCGCATCAAGTTTCCGCTGTGGATGCTCAAGGTGGTGTCTGCCTTTGCGGAGGCGTGGGCGAAGCGCCGGCATGCCACCAGCACGCTGAACCGCGACAAGTATAACATTATGAAGCAGCGCAACTGGCAGTGCGACATAGAGCCTGCGCGCAAGGAGCTGGGCTACGCGCCTGCTTACGACCTGGCGAGCGGCGTTCCCGAAACCATTGTGTGGTATCGGGAGAACGGTTGGTTGTAGAAGCGGAATCTGGCGCGCAAGCGAGAGATTTTTCAGCCGCAGATGACGCGGATAACGCAGATTTCAAAGGGGCTTCGCCCATGTGCTTATTTGCAGGAAAGAAAAGAAACTGCGTCATCTGTGTCATCTGCGGATGAAAAATTCCTTGATAAATTAAAATAAATCCGGTAAGTTATTTAGAAAACAGCAATATGGAGAATACGACTTCAATACGAGAATTATTCAAACGGGTGGAAACCCATAAGGGGCTGTTCGCCGTGGAGAAGGCTACGCTGATTTACAGCGGGCTGACGTCGGTGTTGATTCTCATATTGTATCCGCGCCTCGACCATCCCTGGCATATGCTGACCGACCGTGTGCTCATTGTGGGCACCACTTTCCTGCTGATGTACCTTTACCGGTTGGCGCCGAGCCGTTTTGCGGCATTTGTGCGGGTGGTGGTACAGATGTCGCTGCTGTCGTATTGGTATCCGGACACGTTTGAATTCAACCGGGTGTTTCCCAACCTTGACCACGTGTTCGCCTCCGTCGAGCAGGCACTGTTTGGCGGGCAGCCCGCCGTGAGCTTCGCACAACGGTGGCCGCACCTGTGGGTGAGCGAGGCGCTCAACATGGGTTATTTCTTCTACTACCCCATGATATTGGTCGTGGTACTGTGGTATTTCCTGCGGCGGTTTGACCTGTTCGAGAAGGTGTCGTTCGTCATTGTGGCGTCGTTTTTCCTGTATTACCTTTTCTATATCTTCGTGCCGGTAGCAGGCCCGCAATTCTATTTCCCGGCGATAGGCTTCGACAGCGTGGAGGCGGGGAACTTCCCGGCCATTGGCGATTATTTCAACCACAACCAGGAACTGTTGCCCAAGCCCGATTTTGAAAAGGGATTTTTCTACAGTCTGGTGGAGGGCTCGCAGCAGGTGGGCGAGCGGCCTACGGCAGCTTTCCCCAGTTCGCACGTGGGCATGTCCACCATCCTGATGATTATGGCGTGGCGCGGCAGCCGGAAACTGTTCTGGTGCCTGATGCCTTTCTATCTGCTGCTCTGCACGGCCACGGTGTATATCCAGGCGCACTACGTGATAGATGTCTTTGCTGGTTTTGCTTCCGCTTTCGGAGTGTATGTGCTGACGACGCGGGTGTTCAAGCGGTGGTTCGTAATCATGAGATAAAAAAATATTAAATATTGATTTATTTTTACCAATTAGTTTTGCTTTCATTGTAGTTCTTCTTACTTTTGTTTTAATAACATCTTTAAACTATAGAGCAATGAAAAACAAAAAAATGAAAATTGCGATGGTTGCAAGTATTGTTGCTATTGCAGGAGTCGGAGTATTCCAATCTCAACAAAAGAATGTTGAAATGGATGAGTTGGTGCTGGCAAATGTGGAAGCCTTGGCAAGATATGAATTGCCAGAAGTGGATGTAAATTGTGGAAGCACAGGTGGTACTTGTTGGATAGAAAATGGTGATTGTTGGGTGAATGCTTTTGTTCACTATGAAGATTGTATGTTCGATGGACATACATGGACCTCATGTACATCTCCTTGTTTATACTATAATTAAAATCCCATAGTAATAGAATAATTATATCCTCACAAGCTTTCTTGATTGTTTGTTTTATTTTAATGAAAAGGAAGTTTGTGAGGATGAGAACATTATAATGAAGCCAGTTGTTTTATTTGTCGGACTATTTTTCTGCGCATGTTCATCTAATACGCGCGATAAGCTTCCAGCTAATATTGAAGTCATTCCGGTCGATGCGCATACTACATCAAAAGATGCATTGTCTTTTTTTGAGCGAATAGAGGTGCTTCCTTTGGAAACGAATGATTCTTCTTTTGTCAGTATGGGACGAAAGGTGATGTATAATAAAGAGATGGATATTTATTCTATTTATAATAGGAATCAGGTAGTATATAATTTTGATGGCAAAGGGCATTTCATTGCTTCTTCTCAAAAAATGAAGGGGCAGGGTCCTGAAGAATATTATATGGCTGTGGATGTGAAATTTAATCCCTTTCAGCATGGGATAGATCTGCTTAGCCCATACGGGACAGTATATACTTATAGCCCGACCTTTGAGTTTATAAAAAAGAAAACCATCAAGCCGGAATTCTTCTTTGACGCGTTAATGCCTTTGAGTGAGCACGAGTATATATTTTCTGTTCCGAACACTTGGGTAGGACAAGAAGTCTCTTTTGTAAATTTTGAAACAAAGGAAATGCAACCGGCTGCTTTTGATGGGACAATTTCCGGTGATAACACGGCAGATAAAGAACGTTTTTATCAGTTGGGCGATGATTTTTACTTTGTTCCGAGAGGAATCAATTATTATTTTTATCAAATAGATAAGGAACAAAAGAAACTTTTACCCGTCATTTATTTGGATTTTGGCAAGGACGAAATACAAGCGGACCGATTGCCCGGAGTGGGAACAGGAGAAAGAATAAAAAATAGTGGCAGTGCAAGAGATGGCCGCAAAGTAGAAACTATGCTGAGAGAAATACGGGAAAGGGGCGAATATATCCGGGAGAAAGAACTGGTTGTTCCCGTAGTAAAGTTTTTTAATGAGAATTACGTATATATTCTTCTTTCCGAAGGAAAGAAATTGGCAGGGACTTATATCTATAATCGGAAACAAAAGAAAGGATTTTTAAGCAGAGATGACCACCCTTTTTATATATGGCCGTGCTTTGGAATAACCGATAATGTTTTGCTGGCTATCTGTGATGCTTATTATGTGAAAGGATATATCAATGAAGAGTTAATGTCTGAAGAGGATATAGAAAAGATCCGTCAATTGGAAGATGAAGATAATCCTGTTATTTTGAAGTATTATTTGCGATGATAAATAAATTTCTTTGCATACTCATTTCTTGTGTTATTTCAGCGTGTGGGAATCTGCATTATAAAGAGATCCAAGAAACAGTGACATATTGGCAAAAGCGGGAGATTTTATTTCCAAGTGATACAGTATTTGTCAGTTATAGCAGAAAGTACGGGGAAAAGAAAATGTCGCTTCCTAAAGGGGAATATTCTATATTTTGTTATGTTGATTCAACGGGATGTATGAGTTGTAAATTGCAACTTGATAAATGGGGGGAATTTATAAATCAGATAGATTCCATATCTTCTAATAGAGTTCCGTTCATATTTGTGTTTCAGTCTGCATTGAAGTCCGATTTGATTCATTTTCTTAAAAAAGTAGGCTTTGAGTATCCATTATTCATAGATACAAAAAACAGCTTTGATAGCTTAAATGGATTCCCTACAGATATTCAATATCAAACATTTTTGTTAGACCGAAATAATAAAGTTCTTTCTATAGGTAATCCTATTTATAACCCGGGTGTACGGGAATTGTATATGGATATTATTCAGGGGAAAGTAATTAGAAGAGAGAAAAACCTAAATCAAACTAAAACGAAAGTTTCGGTAAGTACTACGGATATTTCTTTGGGCTCTTTTAACTGGGAGCAGGAACAAACGACTTCTTTTGTGTTTAAGAATACTGGAAATGCTCCCTTGGCCATTCAAAATGTAATCACATCGTGTGGTTGTCTTACAGTAGATTATCCTAAAGAACCAGTGCCTCCTTTACATGAAGCTATTCTCAAAGTAAAGTATAAAGCAGATCAACCTGGTTATTTTAATAAGACGATTATCGTATATTGTTCGGCTGACTCTTCTCCATTTAAATTGAAATTTTCAGGTGAGGCAATGTGAGATATGTGGTGAATTCATGTCATTATATCTTTTAAATTCCCAGCAACGGCTCTATCTCCCGGAAGATGCGGAACAGTTCTTCCTGCGTTTCGGCGCGGAGCATGGCGATGCGCGTGTCGCGGAAGTTGGGGATGCCTTTGAACAGCGGGCTGGCGGCCAGGTGGCGGCGCACGTGCAGGATGCCCCGGCGTTCGTCGAGCAGGCGCACGCTGTCTATGACTTGCCGGCGCAACACGTCGAGCTTCCAGGCAGGGGTGAGGTCTTGCAGCGTTTCGCCGGTTTCCAGATAATGTTTTACTTCGCGGAATATCCAAGGGCGGCCGAAGCTGGCGCGGCCTATCATGATGGCGTCCACGCCGTAGCGTTCGAAGCACTCCCGGGCGCGCTGGGGGGTGGTGACGTCGCCGTTGCCGATGACGGGGATGTGCATGCGGGGGTTGCGTTTCACTTCACCTATCAACGTCCAGTCGGCCTCGCCGGTGTACATCTGTGCGCGGGTGCGCCCGTGGATGGTGAGGGCCTGAATGCCGCAGTCTTGCAGCTGTTCGGCCAGGTCAACAATGATTTTATGTCCGTCATCCCAACCCAAGCGGGTCTTGACGGTGACGGGGATGTGGACGGACTGGACTACGGAGCGGGTAATCTGCAACATCAGCGGAATGTTCTGCAACATGCCTGCCCCGGCGCCCTTACCTGCCACACGCTTCACCGGGCAGCCAAAGTTCAGGTCGATGACGTCCGGGTGTGCCTGTTCCACTATCTTAGCCGCCTCGACCATAGTGTCCACGTCACGCCCGTATATCTGGATGGCCACGGGACGTTCTTCTTGGCTGATGGCCAGCTTCTGTTCCGTCTTGCTAACGGCCCGGATAAGGGCATCGGCCGAGACGAACTCGGTGTACACCATGTCGGCGCCAAATTCTTTACACATCAGGCGGAACGCCGGGTCGGTGACATCTTCCATCGGGGCGAGCAGCACGGGACGCTCACCCAAGTCTATCGAGGCTATCTTCATAAAATCAGTGTTTAGGCGGCAAAGGTACGGAAAATCCACAGCGGATGTATGGCTGCACGGAGGAAAAGACGTATCTTTGTCCAATCAATCACTAAAATCCGACAAATATGAAAAAACGGTTGGCAATAGGAGTTCTTATATTGATATCTTCATTTTTTACCTGCATCCCGAATGCCACGGCACAAAACACAGACAATGCATACAAGCAAGCCTTGAAAGAATTGATGCTTACATCGGGAGGATTACAGAGTGCCGACCTGCTCATTCCGCAACTGATAGGTATCAGCAAGTCAAACTTCCCCACTGTGCCCGACAGCTTTTGGGAAACTCTGGAAAAGAAGATGAAAGGCAAGTTCATCGACCGGATGATCGAAGGCTACATACCCATCTATCAGAAATACCTGACCTTAGACGACCTGAAGCAGCTCATTGAATTTTACCAAAAGCCTATCGGAAAGAAATTTGCCCAAGTCGTTCCTTACATCACGGCAGAAGGTGTACAAATGGGGCAGAAGTTAGGTATGGAAATGGCTAAAGAAATAGAAGAGGAGGCCAAATTCTACAAGCCTCTCTAATCTGATTGAAAGCATGAACATAAAAGACTTTGAAATAATGGCTCCCGTCGGCTCGCGCGAATCGCTGGCGGCGGCCATACAGGCCGGGGCAGATGCCATCTACTTCGGCATAGAGAACCTGAACATGCGTGCCCGCTCGGCCAATACGTTTACCATCGACGACCTCAAGGAGATAGCCCGCACGTGCGACGGGCACGGCATGAAGAGCTACCTCACCGTCAATACCATCATTTACGACAACGACCTGCCGTTGATGCGCACCATTGTGGATGCGGCCAAGAACGCAGGCATCAGCGCCATCATTGCTGCCGACGTGGCTGTGATGACCTACGCCCGCAGCATCGGGCAGGAAGTGCACCTCAGCACGCAGCTCAACATCAGCAATGTGGAGGCACTGCGTTTCTATGCCCAGTTTGCCGACGTGGTGGTGCTGGCGCGCGAGCTGAACCTGGAGCAGGTGGCAGAGATACACCGTGCCATTGTGGAGGAAAACATCTGCGGTCCTTCAGGGCAACCGGTGCGCATCGAGATGTTCTGCCACGGTGCCCTGTGCATGGCCGTCAGCGGCAAGTGCTACCTTTCTCTGCACCAGATGAACAGTTCCGCCAACCGGGGCGCCTGCATGCAGGTATGCCGCCGCTCGTACATCGTGCGCGACAAGGAAACCGATGCCGAACTGGAGATAGACAACCAGTACATCATGTCGCCCAAAGACCTGAAGACCATCCACTTCATGAACAAGATGATGGATGCCGGCGTGCGTGTATTCAAGATAGAAGGCCGTGCGCGCGGCCCCGAGTATGTGCGCACAGTAGTAGAGTGCTACAAGGAGGCTATACGCGCCTATGTGGAAGGCACCTTTAACGACGAGAAGGTGGAAGCCTGGAACCGCCGGCTGGCCACCGTGTTCAACCGGGGCTTCTGGGACGGCTACTACCTGGGGCAACGGCTGGGCGAGTGGACAAAGAACTACGGTTCGGCGGCTACCGAACGTAAAATATACGTGGGCAAAGGCATCCGTTACTTCTCGAAGATAGGCGTGGCAGAGTTCCTGGTAGAGGCTGCCGAAGTGAACGTGGGCGACAAACTGCTCATCACCGGCCCGACGACAGGCGCGGAATACGTCACGCTGGACGAGGCGCGCGTCGACCTGAAACCCGTGCCCACCGTGCACAAAGGCGAGCATTTCTCCATGAAATGCGTGAAGATACGCCCCAGCGACAAGCTGTATAAGCTGGTGTCCCTCGAGGAACTGAAACGTTTCAAAGGCCTGGATGTGGAACACCAGCGGGGCTGAAACCATCAGATAAAGGGTTATAAAAAATACAGGAATGAAAACACGCAAACTGATAACTTGCAACGATGCCTTCCGGGCACGCCTGATACAAGGCGCGCTGGAGAATGAAGGCATTCCTTCCGTCCTGCACAACGAGAATGCTTCCAATGTGCTGCGCGGGTTCGTGTCCAATGTGTCCGGCGTGGATGTCTTTGTCTACGAGGACGATTACGAGGCAGCCGTGCAACTGTTGGAACGCAACCAGATGCTGCCCGAGCAGTTGAAATATTGCCCCCGATGCGGTTCGGAGGACATCAAGTTCCGCTTGAAGAAAGGAGGGCGGTGGCGTGCAGCCCTGGCTGCCGTGGCAACCATGCTTACGGCAGTGCCGCCCGGGTCGGAACATTGGGAATATGTGTGCAACAGTTGCGGCGCGCGTTTCAACATGCCGGTGGCGCATCCTTCCGAAGCCACAGAAGAAAATGATGCAACCCCTACCGAACCAACACAACGCTTATGACAGACAAATACATTTATGAACTGCCCATGAAGGTGCGCGATTACGAGTGCGACCTGCAAGGCATAGTGAACAATGCCAACTACCAGCATTACTTAGAGCATACGCGGCACGAATTCCTGCTCTCCGTAGGGGTCAGCTTTGCCGAACTGCACCGCCAGGGGGTAGACCCCGTAGTGGCGCGCATCAGCATGGCTTTCAAGACCCCCTTGCGCAGCGGGGATGAATTCCTCTCCAAGCTTTACTTGAAGAAAGAAGGCATCAAATATGTCTTTTACCAGGACATTTTCCGCAAGAGCGACGGGAAAGTAGCCATCAAGTCAGTAGTGGAAACCGTGTGTGTGGTAAACGGGCGGCTGAGTGGCAGCGAATTGTTCGACAAACTTTTTGCCCCTTACTTCAGTTGACTGCGGAAAAGTCCTGGGGGCACTGTCTTTACTAATATCTCTTAACCGATGAATACTTATACCGATGAACGACTATGCAGCCTGGTGTTGCCGCAATGTGCGGGTATAGGCACAATAGTTGCCTTCCGGCTGGTGAAGGAATTGGGGAGTGCTACGGCTGTCTTCAACCGCCGCGAGGAACTGCCAGCCCTGTTTCCCGGCCTGTCTAAGTCTGTAGTGTCCGTCCTGGACAACCCCGAAGCCTTCCGGCGGGCAGAGCAGGAACTGGAATTTGCCGAGAAAAACCGCATCACTTGCATTACGTTGATGGACGAAGCCTATCCGTCCCGCCTGCGGAATTGTGAGGACGCCCCTGTGGCATTGTTCTTTAAGGGGAATGCCGACCTGAACCGCCTGCACGTCATCAGTATTGTAGGAACCCGCCGTGCCACGGACTACGGGCGGCAATTCTGCGAGAACTTTCTGCATGACTTGGCGGCATTGTGCCCCGACGCCTTGGTGGTAAGCGGGCTGGCCTACGGCATCGACGTGTGTGCCCACCGGGGAGCGTTGGCCAACAACCTCTCTACGGTAGCCGTGCTGGGGCATGGCCTGGACCGCATCTATCCGGCATCCCACCGCCGAACAGCAATAGAAATGTTGGAACAGGGAGGGTTGCTGACCGAATATCTGACCGGATCCCTGCCCGACCGGTATAACTTTGTGCAGCGCAACCGCATCGTGGCAGGCATGAGTGATGCCACCATCGTCGTAGAGTCTGCCGCCAAAGGAGGCTCGCTCATTACCGCCGACCTTGCCAATAGTTACAACCGCGATTGCTTTGCTGTCCCGGGTCGTATAGGGGATAGTTGCTCCGAGGGCTGCAACCGGCTGATTCACGACAACAAAGCGGCCCTGTTGCTCTCTGCCGACGACTTGGTGAAAGCCATGGGTTGGGAACCGCGCAATGCCCGGGAAACGGTGGGCAATGTACAACGAAGCCTCTTCCTGGACTTGTCCGAAGAAGAGGCATTGGTCGTCCGCATCCTTATGGAGCGGGGTGAACTGCATATCAATACGCTGGTCGTGACTGCCGATATCCCGGTGAACCGCATGAGCGCCCTGCTGTTTGAACTCGAGATGAAAGGAGTAGTCAGGGCACTGGCAGGCGGCGTGTACCGGTTGGTTTAATCGTCCAGCCTTTCGCTGATGAGGGTGCCGTCCGCACTGATGCGCACCTCCCATTCTTGGCGGTTCTTGTAGGCATCTATTTCATACCATTGTCCGTCCGGCGTTTCCATGTAGGTGGCTTCGTCATCGTCCGGGCGGTAACCGTTGTCGCTGAGGGCTTGCCGCACGGCTTCCGGCAATTCACCGGTGCGCACCTCCCATTCGGAATTGACCCATTCGTTCTTGCCGTTGAACCTGATTTCCTTCTCTTTGCCTTCGTGGCGGATTTCCACCTCCAGCAACCCGTGGTCGTAATCCTTCTCCAAGATGACGGCTCCGGGATAGTTTGTCTCAATGAATGTCTTGATATCACTTTCCACGGGTATTCCGCCCGGGTTTTCACTGCCGTTGCCCATGTCGGGGCGTTGCTCCAGCAGCTTCCCGTTCTCGTCCATATAGATTTTCACCTCCTCGTCGCGGCGGTTCTCCAGCTCGATGCAGTAGAATGTGCCGGCCTGGGCTGTCTCATACAATTCAATGTCTTCCATGCGGTTGTAGCCGTCCTGCCAGGCTGCGCTGGCCTGTATGGCATTCCGGATGGCTTCAGGCACCCGTTCTTGGTCGCGGCGTTTATATTCGGTCTTGGTGTACACCCATTGCTGGTTGCGGTCAAACAAAATCTCTACTTTCAGCCCGTTGTAGATGAGTTCTATTTCCGTTCCTCCGTCTTCCCGTTCGATGTCCACAATGCCGGCGTCCTTATAAGGGCTTTCCGCCAGCCACGTTTGTATGCTGCCTGTCGGCTGTTGGGGCAGGTAGTCTTCGTAAGGAATCCGGTTGTCGCCGTCCGAGAGCTCCTTGACCAGGATGCCGCCAGCCGTGAAATACAAGTCTATCTCCGTTTCTTTCCCGTTGTCCTGTTTCTTCACTTCGATGATGTAGAGGGTTTCATTGCCGTTCCGCTCCAATACATCCACTTCATCGTCGACGCGCCAGCCGGAACCTTCCTGCCCGTAATCGCTGGCGTTGAAAGCCTCTCTTACAGTCTGCGGCAAAGCTTGGAAAGAAATCTCGTAGCTGCTCATGTCCCAATGGCCGTGTCCGCTGAACCAGGCGGTATTATTCCCTTGCGGATTATCGTGCGTTGTAAAACTGGCGGTGTAATAGCCGTCGCCCGCGTTGCTCCACGTTACATCTGTAGCATCGGGAAACTGGCTGTTGAATTCTTCAATGATGGCTTCCGGCACCTCACCGCTTCCGGGCGGGTTATCGTTGGGCGTGTCGTTGCTGCATGATGCCAGTGTGCAGCACATGCCGGTCAGTAGTGCGCATAAGGGCAGTAACTTTTTCATAAGGCGTTTCTTTTTAAGGGATTGATACATGTTGTTTGTCTCTCGGAAGGCAAAGTACGGGAAACAATCTGGAAAGAAACTGGAATTCGTGCTCCTGCTGCGGGAAAATACGTCGGTTAGGGTACGGACACGAAAAAAGGGCTCCGCTGAGCCCTGCCTTTGTTTAACCTTAAATCTAATACTATGAAAAAAATCACGATGCAAACTTAGGCTTTCCCCGATGAAATTCCAAATGCGGGCGCAGGTTTATCAACTCTTTTAGAATCCTTTCACAAATAATAATCGTTGGCAGGCAAAGCTTACCGCCCTTGACAGCCCGGACAAAAAAGACTCCCCTGCCTGCATGGCGCAGGCAAGGGAGTCCGGGGAGTGTGATATTAATCAAATGTAGAAAGGCGTGGTTAGTCTTTCAGCTTGGCGCGGATAAAGTCGCGGTTCAAGCGGGCGATGTTGCTGATGGAAACATTCTTCGGGCACTCAGCCTCGCAAGCGCGGGTGTTGGTGCAGTTGCCGAAGCCCAGTTCATCCATCTTGGCCAGCATGGCCTTGGCGCGGCGCAGGGCTTCAGGCTTGCCTTGCGGCAGCAGGTTGAGCTGGCTCACCTTGGCCGAAACGAACAGCATGGCCGAACCGTTCTTGCAGGCAGCCACGCAGGCGCCGCAACCGATGCAACTGGCAGCATCCATGGCCTCGTCGGCAATGGGTTTCGGGATAAGGATGGCGTTGGCATCCTGCGGGGCACCCGTAGGAACGCTGACATAACCACCTGCCTGCATAATCTTGTCATAGGCCGTGCGGTCTACCATCAAATCCTTGATGACCGGGAAGCCGGCAGAACGCCAAGGCTCAACGGTGATGGTGTCGCCATCGTTGAAGCGGCGCATGTAAATCTGGCAGGTCGTGGCACCTGTTGCCGGTCCGTGCGGATGTCCGTTGATGTAGAGCGAGCACATGCCGCAGATACCTTCGCGGCAGTCATGGTCGAATACTACGGGCTCCTTGCCTTCGCTGATAAGTTGCTCGTTCAAGATATCCAGCATTTCCAGGAAAGAAGTATCGCCGGGAATATCTTTCATCTGATAAGTCTCGAATGCGCCTTTGGCTTTCGGCCCTTTCTGGCGCCATACTTTCAGTGTAAATGATATATTTTTATCCATTTTCTTTATTTTTTGGGGTAACAAGTTAACAAGGTTTTCAGTTAACAAGGAGAATACCTGCGAGTCTTAATCAACGATGACAACATTCTGATGATTTCATTATTTTGCTCGTTTAGAGTATTGAACTTATTTTCTGACAAATAGTTTATATCCTTGCAGATGATAAGTTGTGTCTCTAATTCCGAAGCAGAACCTAATGAGATGTACAAGAAGTGAAGCAGCTCTTTATTATGTTCGCGCCCATATCCTTCGGCAATATTGGAAGGTATGGATACGGCAGCTCTTCTCATCTGTGAAGTGATGCCATACAATTCTTCCTTGGGAAAGAATTTTGTTGCTTGGTATAAATCCTTAACCAGTTGCATGCTTTTCTGCCACACGATTAATTCTTTATGTACGCTCATTCACTATCTCCTCGTAACCTTGTTAACTCGTTACCTGGTTAACTAATTTATGACTTGTAATTACGTGTTTGAACCTTGATTGCTTCATAAACCAGCGGCTCTTTCAGCAAGACGGGAGCCTTGTCGTCGCTGCCCTGGTATTCCCAGCAAGCCACGTAGAAGTAGTTTTCATCGTCACGCTTGGCTTCGCCTTCTTCCGTCTGGTATTCTTCGCGGAAGTGGCCGCCGCACGATTCGTTGCGGTTCAGTGCATCGTAAGCGATGAGCTCGCCCATGGTGATGAAGTCGTTCAGGCGGATAGCCTTGTCCAGCTCTACGTTCATGCCTTCCTTCTCGCCCGGGATGAACAGTTCGGTCTCGAACTCCTTGCGGATTTCCTTCAGGCGCTTCAAGCCTTCCTTCAAGCCGGCCTCGGTGCGGCCCATGCCGACATATTCCCACATCACGTGGCCCAGTTCCTTGTGGATGGAGTCAACGGACTTCTTGCCCTTGATGTTCATCAGGTGGTCAATCTTGTCCTGTACGGCCTTTTCGGCAGCGGCAAACTCCGGCAGGTCGGTAGAGAAGCGGGGAACCGTAATCTGGTCGGCCAGATAGTTCTGGATGGTGTAGGGCAGCACGAAGTAACCGTCGGCCAAGCCCTGCATCAGTGCGGAAGCACCCAGACGGTTGGCGCCGTGGTCGGAGAAGTTGCACTCGCCGATGGCGAAGAGTCCCTTGATGCTGGTCATCAGTTCATAGTCTACCCAGATGCCGCCCATGGTGTAGTGGATGGCGGGGTAAATCATCATCGGGTTCTCGTAGGGAGATACGTCCGTGATTTCCTCGTACATGTCGAACAGGTTGCCGTAGCGTTGTGCCACAACATCCTTGCCCAGGCGGTTGATGGCTTCCGAGAAGTCCAGGAACACAGCCAAGCCGGTATTGTTCACACCATAGCCCTTGTCGCAACGTTCCTTGGCGGCACGGCTGGCTACGTCGCGCGGAACCAGGTTACCGAAGGCCGGGTAGCGGCGTTCCAAGTAGTAGTCGCGGTCTTCTTCGGGGATATCCTTGCCTTGCAAAGTACCTTCCTGCAGCTTCTTCGCGTCTTCCAGTTTCTTGGGCACCCAGATGCGGCCGTCGTTACGCAGGGACTCGGACATCAGCGTCAGCTTGGACTGCTTGTCGCCGTGTACGGGGATACACGTCGGGTGGATTTGTACATAAGCGGGGTTGGCGAACCATGCACCCTTGCGGTAGCAAGCCATAGCGGCCGAGCAGTTGCAGGCCATGGCGTTGGTAGAGAGGAAGTAGGTGTTGCCATAACCGCCCGTGGCGATAACCACAGCGTGGGCGGCAAAGCGCTCCAGCTTGCCCGTCACCAGGTTCTTGGCGATGATACCGCGGGCACGTCCGTCGATGATGACCACGTCCTGCATCTCATAGCGGGTGTACAGCTTCACGGTGCCGGCAGCCACCTGGCGGCTCAGTGCCGAGTAAGCGCCCAGCAACAGCTGCTGGCCCGTCTGGCCCTTGGCGTAGAATGTACGCGACACCTGCGCGCCACCGAAAGAACGGTTGGCCAGCGTGCCGCCGTATTCGCGGGCAAAGGGAACGCCCTGTGCCACGCACTGGTCGATGATGTTGTTCGACACTTCGGCCAGACGGTAAACGTTGGCCTCGCGAGCGCGGTAGTCGCCACCCTTCACGGTGTCATAAAACAGGCGGTAAACCGAGTCGCCGTCGTTCTGGTAATTCTTGGCAGCATTGATACCTCCCTGTGCGGCGATGGAGTGCGCGCGGCGCGGAGAGTCTTGGATGCAGAAGTTGAATACCTTGAAACCCATTTCGCCAAGCGAGGCGGCTGCGCTGGCGCCTGCCAAGCCTGTACCTACCACGATGATGTCGAGGCGGCGCTTATTGGCGGGGTTTACTAATTTTTGGTGGGCTTTATAGTTCGTCCACTTTTCTGCTACCGGTCCTTCCGGTATTCTTGAATCTATCTTGGTCATAGTTTTTTCTTTTTTAGTTGACGAGGGTTTCAGTTGACGAGGGTACAAGGACCTTGCTTCGCTTCTCTATCGCCTTGTCACCTTATCCCTTTGTCACCTTGTTACCTTAAATGAGTGATTTGATATAGAATGCTACTACTACCAGTGCAAAGCACAGCACAACGATGGTGGAGTAGATGTTGGAGATGCACTGCCAGCGGTTGAGCCATACTTTGTTGTTCCAGCCCAGCGTCTGCATGGCGCTCCAGAATCCGTGGGTCAGGTGGAACCACAAGGCACCCAGCCACACCAGGTAAAGCACTACGTTCGCAATGTTGCCGAAGGTGTTCTCAATGTGATAGATACCGTCGGCGGCATACATCATTACGCCCAAATCCTCGCAGCCTGCCAGCTCGGGAAGCATCATTTTCGACCAGAAGTGCACCAGGTGCAATGCCAAGCCCACGATGACGATAAGTCCCAGCACCAGCATGTTTTGCGAAGCCCATTCCACGGTCTTCGGCTTCTCCGTCACGGCATAACGCTCCGTACCGCGCGCACGGCGGTTCTGCATGGTCAGCCAGAAGGCATAGATGATGTGAATGATGAACAGCGCGGCCAATGCCAGCGTGCCGGCCACCGCATACCAGTTCGCTCCCAGGAACTCACAAACCATGTTGTACCCTTCTGCCGAAACGAGTGCAACCAGGTTCATCGCCATGTGAAACGTCAGAAACAGGATAAGGGCGATGCCGGTAACGCTCATCACCACTTTCCTTCCTACAGATGAATTACTTAACCACATAAATGATTGAATTAAAGTTATTTAATAGTTAGAAAATGTATTTGTCCAACGGTATTCCTCCATTTTCCTGCAAAGGTAGGGAAAAACCTTGATAAACCAAGCGATTAAGGAAATAATTCCGTAATGGATGCGGCATGGGCTGCACAAAGAGAGGGACTTCCGGCTTGGCTTGTCCGTTATTTTTCCTTTCCATAGCGGGGGCGGACAAAAGGAGCAGATAAGGAGCGGGTAAGGAGAAGGTAAGGACCGGGCAGGTGGCGGGTTTGTAAGGATTTCATGAAAGCCAAAGTTCGCCCTTTTGCCGGGCGTGGCAAAAAATGCGGGGGCACGGGTACAACGTATGCTTTTATTGCCTAAATTTGAGGGTGAATAACCTTTTAAAACAATGACGTTATGAAAAAGTACATTGCAGAAATGGTGGGGACAATGGTACTTGTCCTCATGGGATGCGGTAGCGCGGTCTTTGCCGGAAGCGTGGCAGGGACGGTAGGCGCAGGTGTCGGTACGCTGGGCGTGGCGTTGGCCTTCGGACTGGCGGTGGTGGCCATGGCCTACACCATCGGCGGCATATCGGGGTGCCACATCAATCCGGCCATCACGCTGGGCGTGTACCTGTCCGGTAGGATGAGCGGCAAGGATGCGGGCATGTATATGCTGTTCCAGGTCATCGGGGCCATCATCGGGTCGGCCATCCTGTTCCTGCTGGTGTCCACGGGGGCGCATGGCGGGCCCACGGAAACGGGGTCCAACAGCTATCAGGACGGCATGATGGCACAGGCATTCATTGCCGAGGCGGTCTTCACGTTTATCTTCGTGCTGGTGGTGCTGGGCACTACGGACGAGAAGAAAGGGGCTGGCCAGCTGGCCGGACTGGCCATAGGCTTGTCGCTGGTGCTGATTCACATCGTGTGCATCCCCATCACGGGCACGTCGGTCAACCCGGCACGCAGCATAGGCCCGGCGTTGTTTGACGGCGGCGTGGCCCTGTCGCAGTTGTGGCTGTTCATTGTGGCGCCGTTTGTGGGGGCTGCCCTCAGCGCGCTGGTGTGGAAGGGCATTGCCGGCGAGAAGTAAGGCAAATGAAAAATAAATGAAGAATGAAGAGCTAAAAATGAAGAATGAAGAATTCTCAAGGATGCCTGCTTGGCAATTCTTCATTTTGCGCGAAGCGCGATTCTTCATTCTTCATTTAAAAGGATTCTTCGCCCTTCATTCTTCATTCCTTGGGGATTATTCTTTCGTACATGCCCTCCCGGAGCACTTTGAGGGCTTGGAGCACGGTTTCCTCGGTGGTGTTCATCACCTGGAAGTACTCGTTCATGTCCCACAGGTCGCGGGCGATGAGGGCTTTCAGCTGGGTCTTGATGAGGGGTAGCGAGCGGGTGTATTGGGCTTCGTTGAACTCTACCTTTTCCTTGTCGGCCAGGGCACGCATGTCGGCCAGGAAGGCATCGTCTATCTGGAAGTCCCGGTTGAAGGTGTCGAAGTCCGGGTAACGCTGTTTCAACTCCTGGCGGTGGTTTTCTATGTAGCCCGTGGTGCTGCGGATGACTACGCCACGCGCCACCAGGTTGCGGTGGTAGTCGGTATAGCGGGCAGTGTCGACGGGCACGAAGATGTCGGGCATGATGCCTCCTCCGCCATAGACGGTGCGCCCCAGGCGCAGGGTCTGGTGCTTCAGCGAGTCGGGGAAGTGGATGCTGTCGGCGTGCATCAGTTCGCCGTGGTTGTAGCGTTCCAGCAAGTCGCGGTTGTATTGTTCCATCATGTCTTCGCCTTGCCCGGCGTCGTAGGGTTTCTGGATGCAGCGGCCTGCGGGGGTGTAGTAGCGCGACACGGTGAGGCGTATCATGGAGCCGTCGGGCAAGGGGATGGGGCGTTGCACCAGTCCTTTGCCGAAGGTGCGCCGGCCTACGATGACGCCGCGGTCGTGGTCTTGTACGGCCCCGGTCACGATTTCGCTGGCCGATGCCGAAAATTCGTCGACCAACACCACGAGGCGTCCCTCCTGGAAGCGTCCGGAGCCTTTGGCATGGAAGTTGTTCTGGCGTTCGGCACGTCCCTGGGTATAGACAATCAGGTCTTTTTGTTTCAGGAATTCATTGGCAAGGTCGATGGCGGCATTGAGGTAGCCCCCTCCATTGCCTTGCAGGTCGAGGATAAGGTCGCGCATGCCTTGCCGTTGCAGGCGTTTCAGGGCATCGGCAAACTCGTCGGGCGTAGTGGCGCCAAAACGGTTGATGCGGATGTAGCCCGTGCGGGGCTGTATGAGGTAGGCGGCGTCGAGGCTGTAGATGGGTATCTTGTCGCGCTTCACGGTGAAGGGCAGCGGGTCGCCCACGCCGCGGCGCACGATGGTGAGGCGCACTTCCGAACCTTTGGGGCCGCGCAGGCGCTTCATGATGTCTTCGGTGCTCATTTTTACGCCGGCTATGGCCGTGTCGTTGACGGCGGTGATGCGGTCGCCTGCCAGGATGCCTGCCTTTTCGGAAGGCCCCCCGCTGACAGGCTGGATGACCAGCAGCGTGTCTTCAATCATCTGGAACTGGATGCCTATGCCCTCAAAGTTGCCTTCGAGCGGCTGGCTCATGGCTTGGGTCTCTTCCGGATTGGTGTAGGTGGAATGGGGGTCAAGGTGTTCGAGCATGCCGATAATGGCGTGTTCTACAAGCTGGTTTTCGTTGACTGTGTCCACATACAGGCGATTGATGGCAAACTCGGCCATCTGCAATTTGCGCAAAGGCAGGTTGCCTTGGGCTGCCGCAGTGAGGGCTGCCAGGCAAAGGAAGAAGGGAAGGAGGATTTTTTTCTTCATGGTGGTTTCTTGGGCTTGGTGAGGCCTGCCGGCCGGTGTTCAGGATTTATTCTTCATTGACTTTCATCCCTTCCGGCAGGAAGCGGCTGACGTCTTTGCCGTAGCTCAGCAATTCGCGCACGATGGTGGAGCTGACACAGGTCAGCTCGGGCTCCGTGAAGAGCAGGATGGTTTCAATGCCCGTCAGCTTGCGGTTGATGTCGGCAATGGTTTCTTCATACTCAAAGTCCT
The DNA here is from genome assembly GCA_944321495.1 of uncultured Bacteroides sp. Classification (GTDB taxonomy): domain Bacteria; phylum Bacteroidota; class Bacteroidia; order Bacteroidales; family Bacteroidaceae; genus Bacteroides. The sequence goes on from CALULP010000019.1 coordinate 33,096, forward strand.
TGACGGTGCGTATGCCGCGGATGATAAGGTTGGCATTCACCTTGCGGGCAAAGTCTATGGTAAGGCTGTCGTAGGCATCGACGGAAACGCGGGGGTTATCTTTGTAGTAATCGGCAATCATGCGTTTGCGCTTTTCTACGGGGAAGTGGGTGTTCTTGTTCTCATTGACTCCGATGGCAATGACGACTTCGTCGATAAACGTCAAGGCACGCTTCACCACCGACGCATGGCCGGCGGTGAAGGGGTCGAAAGTACCGGGAAATATGGCTCGTGTCATAACTCTGTTTCGTTGGGGTTACGGGCGGCAAAGATACAGGTTATTCCCGAGAGTAAAAGGCAGATGCCGACTTTTTTAGCTTGTTTGCAGGGGATTCCCTTTGTTGTCCAGGCTCTAAAATGCCTCTTCCTTCACCAAGTCCTCTTCCACCACCAGGTTCTGGATGATGAAGTTCTGCCGCTCCATGGTGTTCTTGCCCATATAGAACTCCAGCAGTTCTTTCACGAGGTCGGTCTTGCGCAGGGTGACTTGTTCCAGGCGCATATCTTTGCCAATGAAATGGCGGAACTCGTCAGGGGATATTTCACCCAGTCCCTTGAAGCGGGTGATTTCCGGGTTGGGGCCTAAGGAGTTGATGGCTGCGAGGCGTTCTTCTTCGGTGTAACAATAGGCGGTTTTCTTCTTGTTGCGCACGCGGAACAGGGGCGTCTGCAGGATGTAGACGTGCCCTTTCTTGATGAGGTCGGGGAAGAATTGCAGGAAAAATGTAATCATGAGCAGGCGGATATGCATGCCATCCACATCCGCATCGGTGGCCACGATGACTTTGTTGTAGCGCAGGCCTTCCATGCCGTCCTCGATGTTGAGGGCTGCCTGCAGCAAGTTGAACTCCTCATTGTCGTAGACTACTTTCTTGGTAAGCCCATAGCAGTTGAGGGGCTTTCCGCGCAAGGAGAAGACGGCCTGCGTATTGACGTCGCGGCTCTTGGTGATGGAGCCGCTGGCGGAGTCGCCCTCGGTGATGAAGATGCACGATTCCGCTTCCTGCTCTTTGCCTTTGCCGTCGCTCAGGTGATAGCGGCAATCGCGCAGCTTGCGGTTGTGCAGGTTAGCCTTCTTCGCGCGTTCGCGTGCCAGCTTGGTGACCCCGGCAATGGCTTTGCGCTCTTTCTCGGAGTCCTGTATCTTTTGCAGCATCACTTCGGCCATCAACGGGTTCTTGTGCAGATAGTTGTCTACCTCGGTCTTGATGAAGTCGCCCACGTATTTGTTGATGGTGGGGCCGGCTGCCTTGCCTTCCTGGGGCACGGCGGGCCACATGTTGTTGCTGCCCAGCTTCGTCTTGGTCTGGCTTTCGAACATGGGTTCTTCCACGTCGAGGGCTATGGCGGCTACCAGTCCGTTGCGAATGTCGGAGTATTCGAAGTTTTTGTTGTAGAACTCCTTGATGGTGCGTGCCAGGTGCTCTTTCAGGGCTGTCTGGTGGGTGCCCCCCTGTGTGGTGTGCTGCCCGTTGACGAAGGAGTAGTATTCCTCGCCGTACTGGTTGGTGTGGGTAAAGGCTATTTCGATATCTTCGCCCTTCAGGTGCACGATGTCATACAGTCCCTCGCTGGTCATGTTGTCCTTCAGCAAGTCTTCCAGCCCGTGGCGCGAGAGGATGCGCTGGCCGTTGTACACGAACGTCAGTCCCGTGTTCAGATACGTGTAGTTGCGAAGGAGAGTCTCCACGAATTGCGGCTGGAAGCTGTAGTTCACGAACAATGTGTCGTCCGGCTCGAAGAAGATGTAGGTGCCGGTTTCCTCCGTGCTGTCCTCCGTCACGTCGCTTTGCAGCACGCCGCGTGCAAAGGTGGCTATGCGCACCTTGCCATCGCGGTAGCTGCGCACTTCAAAGTGACTGCTCAGGGCGTTCACCGCCTTGATGCCCACGCCGTTTAGTCCGACGCTTTTCTTGAAAGCCTTCGAGTCGTATTTGCCACCGGTATTCAGTTTGCTCACTGCCTCGATGAGTTTGCCTTGGGGAATGCCCCGTCCGTAGTCGCGCACGCTGACGCGCAGGTTGTCTTCGATGTCCACCTCTATTTTCTTTCCGGCTCCCATCTTGAACTCGTCTATCGAGTTGTCCATCACTTCCTTCAGCAGCACATAGATGCCGTCGTCGCTCTGCGAGCCATCGCCCAGCCGGCCGATGTACATGCCCGAGCGCAGGCGGATGTGTTCCATGTCGTCCAGGTGTCTGATGTTTTCGTCGGTATAGTCGACGGAAGAAACTGTGTTTGCCTCGTTGCTGTCTTCCAGAGGCAAGGTCATATCGTAATTATTTTCCATGCTGTTCGGGCGTTTCTGCAAAAGTAGGGAGAAAATCGGAGGTGCGCAAAGATATGGCGGGGTTAATGTGAAATTAAATCGAACTGTTTTATGAATTTTGCATTCGCTCATTAAATCATTCGCACGAATAGGAAGACGCGGCACGTCTCTGCATGGCAAACGTTGGGGAGCGTAGCGGGTTGCGTTGATGAAATGCACTTTGGGATAGCATCCCCCCTTTCCCCCCAAGATAGTGCGATGAGCAAATGCTTACAAAAAGACCTGTTTTAAAGGTCATCATCTCCCTATTTCCTCCCGGACATGTCCGTATTTTCTACGCTCCACCTCCGACCCTATACGCCCAACTTTTGTCGGACTTGAGTCGGACTTGTCTCGGAGGAGAGTCGGAGGAGGTATGATGTTGATATGGATTCTGTGCGGTAATGTATTGATTTAGAATGTAATACGATTCTCTTGGAAGATATTTTTTGTAAGGAAATGAGAATAATTAAAATTCGCCATGTAAATATTTATGGATTTTGGTATGGGAAGTATGAAAATTTTAATATATTTACATTTTTGTCTTTGCATGAATCTTTTAGACGCGGATTGAGCGGATGAGGCGGGTTGAATGGATTTGTAATTTGTAGGGTGCAGTATTTTATGCTAAGAATAATCCGCGTCTAAAAAATGTCAGGACATATATTCATTAATTTCTGAGACCCTGGTCCATCAAGCTATCCAAACAATGTGTGGTATAGTGCATGCACGCGGATATCGGATGTCTTTATTTGAAAGAGCATAGTATAGGCCAGTTTGAAGGAAAGCCAGACTCCTGCGTGTCAACCGGCTTTCGTTTGAAATTGGGAAAATGCAGATGTATGAAAATAGCCGAAATTATCCTGTGCTATTTCTGGAAAAAATCCCCGTAACATTTTCTTTTTCCGAAATAAATCTGTTCCTTTGCAAAGGATGCGCAAGGCGTTGCCTTCAATTTTTTATGGTATAAAATTGTAAGAAGCGTTGTGCTTCATTCTTGTTTCTGAAAACCTAGGAAATTTTCAAAAACGTACAAGAATGGCACAGTCGGTTCCTACGCTGGTTTCCCAGCGTGGGTCTGCTGTCTATTCCATTAGTGTGTCGGGTTTTCTCAGGACCTTCAAGAACGATGAATAGCACGCAGTCCTGCGCTTTTTCTTTTTATTAATTCCATTAAGGGCTGGTGGGAAAAGAAGAAAATAGCTAATGAAAACGGAATTTTGTCCAATCTGTAACCGTCCTATGGAATTGGTGCAGGTACTGAATGAAAGGCAGGCGGTTATGAGATGTAAACATTGTAATTTGGAGAAGGTATTTACTTACGAAAAGGATGTTTTCCCAAGTAATATTAATTCTTTTAATTGGGGAGCATTTGCGTTGTGGCCTATTTGGGGATTTGGGAATAAAATGTCTTATACATTTATATTGGGTATATTTGTAGTATTCCTTGAAATTTTAATTATACTTTTTAGTGAATATGATGATGACTTCTTTTTCTGTAAAGCTTCAGCCATGGTGATAATACCGTTAGTTTTTTCTGCATATTATGGAGTTAATGGAAATCTTTTATCTTGGAAAAAGAAAGATTGGAGTGCTGCTGAAAATTTTAGGTATATTCAGAGTATATGGAATGTTGTTGGTATTATTTCTGTTATAGCAATAATTTTATGTATTTATATCACTTTGTTTAAAGTGGATTTGCTAGGGATATTTTAATAGCACTTAATTTATGAGGTATTTTATTGTTCTGTAATCTTCTGTATACTATCTATTTTTATGGATTGATAGATTGGTTTGTAAATCCAGATTATTAACTATTAATAGCTCCAAGACGCATGAAAAAATATAAGATAGATATAAATCGTGAATCAATATTATTTAGTTGCATGTTTGTTATAGCTTTCATATTAGCCTTTCTTTTAAATGAGTATGATTATGAAGGAGTAAGTAGACATATAATGTTATTTGGATGTCAAATAACGTTGTTTGCGGGTAATTTTCCGTTGGTCGCGCATGTTGACAGAGATGTTTTAGTACTTACAGCATTTTTTATTTTATTAATCGGTTATATCATTGTAAGGGCTATGATGTTGTTTTCAAATAATAATTTGTTACCACCGGAAGAAAGAGATAAGTACAAGGATGCAATGTAAGATTTGAAGCGATGAGTAATGCATCAATTACTAATAATCGTGGTAGAAAATATATAAATGGAGGCGATATATAATGGACAACACAATTCTATTATACAACAATGCTTTGAATCTGAATTTGAAGCAGGCAATGAATGATACCAATGATGTGCTTTATAATCTGCAAAGCCTAAAGCAATTTCAATGGAATATAGACCAAATACAGAAAATGAAGAATGGGGCACAGATGCAGGTTAATATGGTGGCATTAACTTTGTGGAGAAAATTTATATTGGAAGAAGGAAATGATGGAATATGGCTATTTCGTAATCTTGTGAGGAAATACTATCCTTTAAATGACGACCGCATATTGAAATATGAAATTTGTCAAAGTCGTGTAACTCAAACATTGAAGACAAATGATGGGAAAACTTCTTTATATCGCCCGTCCCATTTACGTTATATAACAAATTGGTTACTATTTAAAAGGAAAGGTGAGAAATTTACGTTAGGAGGTTACAAGTATTCTTTATTTCATTTAGATTATTCATATGGTGTATATCAGTGGAAGTGGGGAGATTGTGAAATTTTCTTTGAGATTTCGGACTTAAATGATTTCTCTGTATACCCGCTTGATGATATATGTGAGAACAACTTTTATATTGATTTTGCAAGATATGGACAAAAAATAGACATTACGTCTTTAGTCCAAAATTGTTTGACCAAATGGAGTTGGGAGTTAGTATGTAAGATAATTGATGATTGTAAGTCCAAAGATATAGAATTACTATTGCGAAACTACGGTTTCTTTGCCCAAATGGGTATCAACAACATTAGAGAAACATTGAATCACCTGCAAGAAATAGTCGGTTCATCATTTGAAATAACAGAGGATATGAAAAATGAAGTGATAGCAAGACTGGAACAGAAAGGCATCGCTTTGTATTCGTACCTTCCTATGACAAAGGATTTCATTATTCAGCACCAAGATGAACTGGATTGGAAGGTTATTCAGAAAAATCCACGCATTCAATGGGATTGGGAACTGATTAATTTGTATCTTCGTAAAGTGAAAGAAACCGTCAGTGAAGATAAGAGAAACGAATACTTGTTGGGTTCAAAGGCAATGTATGAGGCCGTTGAAGACTATCTGAATGACGAAATTTTAAGCGATATAGAGAAACTGTATGGCATTTAGCAAGCAAGTAACAGAAGGGATGGGTTCCTTATCAAAGGAGGAGGCAACGGGGGATTGTAGCAACCTTAGCCTTATTGCAGATAACTATATAAATTGGTAGATTTCTTTGATATAAACTCGATGGATAACCTGAACCCCTTCTTGCGCAAGTTGCCGGACTTGTCGTTGGATGAAGACTATGTGCTGGATGATTTTCGTCCGCGCGACCAGTTGAACTCGGTGCTGTGGCTTTATGCCCGGCCGAAGGATTTGCCGCGTCCCTCGGATGAGGATTTTAAGTATCGTGGGAACAATCTCGGTTATGTTTTTGGTTGTAACTCCAATAAATGCAGGGTAACAAAGCAATTTAAAATTGGCAATATAGCTATCTTCGCATATAAGAAACGGATTAAGCCGTTACAACTTTTTCATTATATCACTTTGCCCTTTACCGAGGAGGCTATATGGCAAGCGTTTCTGTTGAGCCAGACGTATCGGTTAACCGGGATGCGTTGGCATGGGGGCTATGCCGCAAGGACGTTTGTGCTGCTTGATAAGGACATCGTAAAGGTGACAGATGAGGTGCAGGAAGAAGCAAGACGCATCTGGTCGCCGGATTTGAATGTCTCTGTGGTGCTGGGAGATGGGGGAGCTGTCATTTCACATTGCTGGTTTGACAGATGGAAAGGACTGGTGCAGATGAAATGGGAAGTGAAGTATGATGCCTTGAAAAGGCAGGTGACGGGGATAGAGGTAAAGGACGAAAAAGTCTTGGTGAAGTATGATTGTGGAATTCGGTATTAAGCCTGCGGCTGCATGCTGAGCAAGGACATCGGCATGTACGACACTTGCCGGCACTTTTGCGTGTATTGCTATGCCAATACGAGTAAAGAGTGCGTGCGGAGAAATGCCAAGAGGCATTCGGACAAAAGCGAAAGTTTAATAGATTAAATGATATGATTGAGCTACATTGTATATCCATTATTGTTCCTATCCATAAACTGAATGCAGTTTATAGAGGGGGATTTCAGCAATATAAAAAGGATTTTTCCGATAGAATAAGGCGTGCCATTGTATTGAATGGACTAGATAATGATTTGTTATGCATTTCTGTAAATAACCCAGTGGATATAAATAGCATAGTAACGGAACTGGAGAGCTATGGATTACAGGAAATGGAGGAAGTCTGTGGGGAAAAGGTATGTAAAGACTTTTGTGTTCATGACATTTTGAATGGATGTAAATATCGTTGTAAATGGTTGGTCATATATGCTTCTTCCTTGGCGGCTTATTTGCATAAAGAAAATTCATATTTTGAGGTAGTGAGTGATTTGTGTCAAACTTTTCGTCATGGCCAAGCTCAAGCCCGTAAACGGGCTTATAATGTACGGATGGCAGAAATAAATGCTGCGTTAAAGTCTTCGATGGAAATAAATGATGAATTGAATGAACGGAATTTATGTTTCACGGATGATGTAACCGGACAGGAGTATGAGGTGGTGAAAAGTACTTTTGTTGGTAGAGACAGGGAAGATGCGCTTTGGAAGAAAATGGTGCCGGTTTATGAAAAGTTGGCAAAGGGTGGAGATGGCGAGGCTTATAATTTGCTGGGTATCATTTTTCAACTAAAAAAAGAGCTGGCTATCGAGTATTTCAAATTGGGTATGGCGCATGGTTCAGTTAATGCAGCATTTAATCTGGCTATGTTGACCGATGACAAAGAAAAGAAATTTGCTTTATATCTTTGGGCTTCTGAGCATATTGTAGGCATAGATGAACAGGACGATAGGATGAGGTGTGTTTTGTGCGAAAATTTGGCAATGATGTATCATTTGGGAATGGGCACGCTACCAAATTGTGAAGAAGCTGAAAGATGGTATCGGGAAGCCATAGCCAATCATGCTGTAAGTAAGTCTGTGGAAGATAATTTGATTGCCATGTTGTTTGAGAACGGTAAAAGGTTAGAAGCTATTCGGTTGATCTATAGGTCAAAAAATGCAGTTCGCAAGATGAAGGGTAGGGATATTTTAGATAAGGCAAACGCTAATTGGGATAGGATATGCTATTGGGGTGTACCGGAACAGGCCATACAATTAAGTATTATTACAGATTCGTATATAGATTGCGTAGCTTATTTTGAAGAGCACAAGAATGCGGATAATTGGAATAAACTTCTGTGGGGATTACCTGATTTGACTTTGCATGAAGACTATGTGCTGGATGATTTTCGTCCGCGTGATCAAATGAACTCGGTGCTGTGGCTTTATGCCCGGCCGAAGGATTTGCCGCGTCCCTCGGATGAGGATTTTTACTTTGCATATAAGAAACGGATTAAGCCATTAGAGCCTTTTCATTATATCACTTTGTCCTTTACCGAGGAGGCCATCTGGCAAGCGTTTCTGTTGAGCCAGACGTATCGGTTAACCGGAATGCGTTGGCATGGGGGCTATGCCGCAAGGACGTTTGTGCTGCTTGATAAGGACATCGTAAAGATGACAGATGAGGTGCAGGAAGAAGCAAGACGCATCTGGTCGCCGGATTTGAATGTCTCTGTGGTGCTGGGAGATGGGGGGGCTGTCATTTCACATTGCTGGTTTGACAGATGGAAAGGACTGGTGCAGATGAAATGGGAAGTGAAGTATGATGCCTTGAAAAGGCAGGTGACAGGGATAGATGTAAAGGACGAAAAGGTGCTGGTGAAGTATGAGTGTGGAATTCGGTATTAAGCCTGCAACTGCATGGTGAGCAAGGCCATCGGCATGTACGACACCTGCCGGCACTTCTGCGTATATTGTTATGTCAGCACGGGCAAAGGGCTCGTGCGGAAATGTGTTGCGGCATTCGGACAAAAGCGAAAGTCTGGTGGAACTAAAAAGAAAAGAGATTATCGTAGAATTGTATGAAGTATATGGAAAGCAGAGTGCTACTCGGAAGCATTGCCTTTTTAGAGAGCACGGACTACGAAACAGCCGTCCGCTTGGCCGTCTCTTTGGGAGGCGATGCGGACACAATGACAATTATCGGCAGGAATCGGCGTTTACAGTGCCGAAAAAGCCCCAAAAATCGCAGTGTCACCCTCGGGAGGCACTGCGATTTCCTGTTTCACCTTTTTTATTTGTACAGCGGCTCCGATTCATAATGGATGCCACTTTCCAGGTCGCGGGCGATGAGGTAAAAATACGTCGTCCGCTCCCACTCGACGGGATACCTGTACGAGCCGCTCTCTGCATCCCCCTGCTGCTTGTAGCCGATTTCCTCGACCGTCCAGCTTCCGGAAAGCTTCCAACCGTTCAGGCTGATTTCATAGCTCCTGTCCGTGTTGACGGCATATTCGTAGGTCATCGAGTTGTTGCCGTCATACGTCATTTTCAGCATCAGGCCGCTGTCGGGGGTAGTGCCCACGGTGGTCACCGAAGTTTCCTCGTAGTAGGTCACAGCGCCGTTCGCTTCCCGGAAAGGCCGCAGATAGTACGTGGTGTTCTCCTCCAAGCCTGTGATAGAGGAAGCCATGTCGCTGTACGGGATAACCGTTTCGACGGGCGCCGTCTGGTCGAAAATGGTGGGATGGGGCGACGTGCCGTAGCAGATGCCTGCCCGCAGGTAGTCGTCCTCGTCCTTGTAGTCGCCCGGATTGCGGTACTGTATCTGATAGTTGATCTCGGACGGGCTTATCGTGGAGAAGCCTATCTTGAGCAGTCCGGGGTCGCTCAGGTCAACGCCTCCGCCCCCGCCTCCGCCGGGTTGGTCTTCACCTCCGCCGGGCTCCTGTCCTTCCTCGCCGCCGGGCTGGTCTTGTCCTCCCTGCTCCTCATCGTCGTCCACCGTGGGGGCTTCATCGCTGTCGAACATGAAATAGCCCGTTTCCGGTTTCTCCTCCATATTGACGGACATGTAGCCGGTGTAAGTCCCCTGGTGGGCGGAAGTGAACGTCAGGTCGTATTCACACTGGTAGAAAACACCGCCGCCGTTGTAGGCAATCCGCTGGAAGTTGAACGACACGTTGGCCGTGTTCTTCCCCGTCTTGGTGTAATAGATGTAGGGCTTGTTGATGGTGACGTTGGCATTCATCAGGATAAGCCCGCCTGCGGCCGTTTCGCCCGGCAGGATTTTTACCACCCAGTCGTCTTTGTCGTCGGGATAAAACCGGAATTCCTGGGCTACGGGGTCTTCGGGCGCCCATTCGCCGCCCGCGCCGCCGCTGCCGCCTTCGGAGTCGCCGCAGGCTGTGACGCCTGCCAAAGTACACAGCAGGCCTGCAAGAAGTGAAAGGTAATGTTTCAACATGGTTTGTGTTTTTTCTTTAACTATTGTCTTGCAGGCAAATTTAGATAAAATATTCCCAAAGACCTAATTCTATCCTTTCTTTTTGGGCAGCACCTGTGTGCACTTGGTTTTCCGGATGATACGGCAGAAAAAAGAGGTTGTATCAAAATGCAGTGGTAACAGAATTCTCATCCTCCTGGGAGGAGGAGTACCCGAAGGGGGAGGTGGTAGGTAAAAAGTCCCATTACTTTCCGCGTGCAAGTGCAGGCTTGCACACCGAATTGCCAAGGTAATCTTGCTGGCTATCCCCCGCTTCGTAAACAATCCGTACAAACCGCCGCCCTACCCTCCCCTTACCTGCTCCTTACCCTCTCCTTATCTGCTCCTTTTGCCCACCCTCGCTATGGAAAGGAAAAAGAACGGACAAATCAAGCCCCGGGACACATTTTCTTCCGTCCGGCTGCACCGCCGAAAGCAATATTTTGCTTACTTTGCACTACGGATAAACAAAATCATCGACTATGGCCAAAAAGAAAGAAAAACGGGAGAAGAAAGCAGGCAAGCGCATGAAGAAGAAAGAGCTTGCCAAGATGCTGCTGGACTTTTTCCACGTCAGGCAGAACGAAACGGTATCGCTGAAATACATCTTCGAGCAACTGAAACTGACCACGCACCCGCTGAAAATGCTGTGCATGGACATCCTGGACGAGCTGAAGGTGGAGGACTACATCTGCGAGACCGACAACCACAGATACCGCCTCAACAGCCACGGCGTGGAGATGACGGGCACCTTCCAGCGCAAGAGCAACGGGAAGAACTCGTTCATCCCCGACGAGGGGGGCGACCCCATCTTCATTGCCGAACGCAACTCGGCACACGCCATGGCGGGCGACCGCGTGAAGATAGCCTTCTATGCCAAACGCCACGGGCGCAGCGCCGAAGGCGAAGTCATCGAAATACTGAAACGTGCCAACGACACCTTCGTGGGCACCCTGGAAGTGACCAAAGGCTATGCCTTCCTGGTAACGGAGAACCGCACGCTCGCCAACGACATCTTTATCCCCAAGGACAAGCTGAAGGGCGGCAAGACGGGCGACAAAGCCATCGTGAAAGTGATGGAATGGCCGGACAAGGCAAAGAACCCCATCGGGCAGGTGATAGACATCCTGGGACGGGCAGGCGAAAACAACACCGAGATGCACGCCATCCTTGCCGAGTACGGACTGCCCTACACCTACCCGAAGGAGGTGGAAGCCGCCGCCGACAGGATTCCCGCCGAAATCCCCGCCGACGAAATTGCCCGCCGCGAGGACTTCCGGAACGTAACCACCTTTACCATCGACCCCAAGGATGCCAAGGACTTCGACGACGCCCTATCCATCCGCCGCCTGCCCGACGGCCTGTGGGAAGTAGGCGTGCACATTGCCGACGTGACCTACTACGTCAAGGAGGGCAGCCTCATCGACAAGGAGGCCGAGAAGCGCGCCACCTCCGTCTACCTGGTGGACCGCACCATCCCCATGCTGCCCGAACGCCTGTGCAACTTCCTCTGCTCGCTGCGCCCCGACGAGGAAAAGCTGGCCTACAGCGTCATCTTCCGCATGAACGACCGGGCGGAAGTGCTGGACTCGCGCGCCGTGCACACCCTCATCAAGAGCGACCGCCGCTTCACCTACGAGGAGGCACAGCAGGTCATCGAGACCGGGCAGGGCGACTTCAGGGACGAACTGCTGCAGCTGGACAAGCTGGCCAAGATATTGCGCGAAAAGCGCTTCCAGGACGGAGCCATCAACTTCGACCGCTACGAAGTGAAGTTCGAGATAGACGACAAGGGCAAGCCCGTCAGCGTGTACTTCAAGGTAGCCAAGGACGCCAACAAGCTGGTGGAGGAGTTCATGCTGCTGGCCAACCGCACCGTGGCCGAGAAGATAGGGCACGTGACCGGCGGACGGAAAGCCAAGGTGTTCCCCTACCGCATACACGACCTGCCCGACCCCGAGAAGCTGGACAACCTGGCACAGTTCATCGCCCGCTTCGGCTACAAGCTGAATACTTCGGGCACCAAGGCCGACGTGTCCAAGTCCATCAACCGGCTGCTGGACGACGTGCAGGGCCGCAAGGAGGAGAACCTCATCGAGACCGTGTCCATCCGCGCCATGCAGAAGGCACGCTACTCCACGCACAACATCGGGCACTACGGCCTGGCCTTCGACTACTACACGCACTTCACGTCGCCCATCCGCCGCTATCCCGACATGATGGTGCACCGCCTGCTCACCCGCTACCTGGACGAGCACAAGCGCTCCGTCAGCGAGAACAAGTACGAGGCCCTGTGCGAGCACAGCAGCGCCATGGAGCAGCTGGCCGCCAGCGCCGAGCGGGCTTCCATCAAGTACAAGCAGGTGGAATTCATGCAGGAGCACGTGGGGCAGACGTATGACGGGGTTATCTCGGGCGTCACCGAGTGGGGCCTGTACGTGGAACTGAACGAGAACAAGTGCGAGGGCATGATTCCCATCCGCGACCTGGACGATGACTACTACGAGTTCGACGAGAAGAACTACTGCCTGCGCGGACGGCGCAAGAAGCGCGTGTACAGCCTGGGCGACGCCATCACCATACAGGTGGCACGCGCCAACCTGGAGAAAAAACAGCTGGATTTCACGCTGGCGGAATAATCCCGTACAAAAACAGGCGGAACATGTTGTCCGTCCGGCAAACTATCCTTATCTTTGCCCGGCAAGAAGGGGCATCAACCCTTTGATAGTGAAACACTACGACCGACAGGACTATTAACTACAATGCTACAATATGAAAAGACATCTACTTAAAAAAGGAATCATGGTGCTCTTCGTGGCTTCGCTCACCGCATGCGGCTCCAGCAAATACCTCGACATGTATGCGCCAGAAGAAAGCGGGCTGAACGTCATGAAAATCACCGACGAGTCGTCCAACTCAGTAATTGGCAACAGCAGAAGCACTTTTGTGGGAAGAAATGACTTTGCCTACACCACCATCGGCGGCTGCAAGAACAGCAAGACCTACTGGAATACGGACCGCCTGCTCGCCATCTCGCCGGACGGCACGGAACTGGGCTACGTGAGCAACATCAACAAGCAGTGGAACGTCATGATACGCAGCACGAACACGCAGGCCACTTCCACCCAGCGTACATTCAGGGACATCACCGACTTCTCGTGGGGCGGAAACGGCTACCTGTACTTCTCGGACCGCTCGGACATCCAAAAGGTGCAGGTGTGCGCCACCAACGCCCACGCAGGCAGCATCATGCGCCAGCTCACCAACAACAGCATTGACAAGAACCCCGTGGTAACCACCGACGGCAAGCTGCTGTTCTTCACCCGCATCGACCGGTCGGGGCCGTTCATCTGGTCGCTCAACCTGGAAGATGGCGCGCTGACATCCTGTGCACGCGGTTACAACCCCACGCTGGTAGGCGACCGCACAGATTCGTTCATCTGCGTGCGCAACTCCACAGCAGGCATCAGTGAAATCTGGCTGGTGAACTACATCGAGGGGACGGAAACGCTCATCCTTTCGGACAAGAACCGTGGTTTCACTAACCCGGTGCTCTCGCCCGACGGGCAATGGATTCTGTGCCAAGGCAACAGCAAATCGTCCATCAGCAAGAAAAACAACCTGGATATCTTTGCCGTGAAGATTGACGGGACGGGATTCGTGCAGCTGACCTACCACCCGGCAGACGACTGTTGCCCGGTGTGGTCGAAAGACGGGAAGTACATCTACTTCCTCTCCACCCGTGCCAACAAGGATGACTACTTCAACATCTGGCGCATACGCTTCGATGTGATGTGATGTAGGAATCCCCCATATATACTTCGTTAACCGACAAAGGTGTGTGTCTTATTTCGACACACACCTTTGTCGGTCTTGTTTAGTCCTCGCGGTACTCCAGTATATCCCCCGGTTGGCAGTCCAGCTCCTTGCAGATGGCTTCCAGCGTAGAGAAGCGCACGGCCTTAGCCTTGCCCGTCTTCAATACAGAGAGGTTGGCAGGGGTAATGTCTATTTTCTCCGCCAGCTCGCTGAGCGAAACTTTGCGGCGGGCCATCATGATGTCGAGGTTTACGATGATTGCCATTATTCCTCCCCTCCTTTCTGCGCAGCAGCGCTTTTTCCCTCCAACGCCTGCCACCACGTGGTCTTGCGCTTCGACCACCGGTACCACACATACAGGCTGCCATAGAGCCACGCCAGGAACAGCCAGAAGGCCACACCTTTCAACTCTCCACCCAGCAGGGGATGGCAGATGCCCAGCAGGAACACCACTTCGGACACGCACATGGCGAGCAAGAAGGTGCCTATCAGGCAAAGGGACGCTTTCAATTTATGTTTTGTATCTTGCTTCATAATCCAGTCCTTTCAAGGTTAAATGGTTAAGTCTTGCTCCTCCTTCAGCTTCACGCCGATGGCGAAGATTTCCGTAAAGAGGGCCAGGAGCAGGTAGGGCAGCCAGGTGTACTCCAACCCGCCATACGCCACCTCGTAGCCAGGGATGGCGACGTGGGCCGTGACGTTGAGGTAGGAGGCGTAGCTCATCAGCTCGAACAGCACGCCCAACAGCAGGGTGCTGTAGACGAAGATGCGCATGCGCCGCACGTTCTTCCGCGTGAAGACGCTGCCCCGAAGCACGGCTATGACCAAGCGGATGAGGCAATAGATGCCATAGAGTACAAACAGCGCCAGGGGGAAGGCAACGATGTTGAGGACAACCTGCGGCACGGATTTCTGGATGCGCCCGTATCCCTCGATGCGCGTGGCCCAGTAGGGCGCCTTTACGCCGTTGGTCACGCCCTGCAAGGTGTCGGGTACCAACGCGTCGGTGGGGCGCACGGCCAGGTCGAAGTGCGCGTTGTATTCCGTACTGTCGCCCGCAGCGTGCAAACCGTCTGTGAAGCCGCTGAACATACCTACTAAGTCCTGCACCACGAAGGCCACGATGACCAGCAGTGCCAATAGCTTAATCTTTCTCATATCTGTCTTTTCTTTATCTTATTCCGATTCTTTTCTTTTATAGCGGGGTATCATATAATGCCTTGTGGGGGGCGCCACATTGCTCTACACCGTCAGTTCCTGCTCCTCCTTCATGCGGATGCCGATGTTGAACAGGCTGGCGATGAAAAGCAACAACAGACCTAGGATAAGGTAGGTCATGTCGCTCGTCTGGCTGGGTACGTCCTCATACACCAGGTTCGTGATGGCATTCTGCGCCACGCCGCCCAAGGTGGCCGCGCTGCCTATGAGGGTGATGAGCTGCGCATTCCGGCGGGTGAACACGCGGCGGTGCTTCACCTCGCGCATGATGAGGAAGGTGAGCCAGGCACAGATGGCGCATACCGCCAGGTTGACGCCGCGCGTCACCAGCACCCAGCCGTCCGTCAGCTCGCCCGCGTTCCAGTCCATCACCGCCAGCAGCAGGCGCAAGGCCTCGGCCAGCGTGCCCGCGCCGCAAGTCACAGCCAGGCAGGTCATGACAAACTCCCGTTCCCGTTTCTCGTCTTTTTCCGTCAATGCTTTCATAACTTATTGATTTACAATTTATAGTTAACTTATACTCTTAACTCAGTTAACTTATACTTTTAACTTGGTTGACTTATACTCTTAACTTCGCTGCCCCTTCATATCGTCAGGTCCTGTTCCTCCTTCATGCTCACGCCGGCCTTGAACACGCAGCCCACCAGCACGAAGAAGGTGCCCAGCAGCAGAAAAAGGTTGCGCATGAAACCGGCGGCAGTTTCTACCGGAGAGACGGCCTCCCAGATGGCGAGAAAGAAGCCGTACACCATCACTGCCAGACCGATGAGCTGCACCGAGCGGGCATTCTCGCGCACGAAGACTTGCTTGCGCCACATATTGCGGAGTATCCCGAAGATGAGGGCGGCGCAGAATATCATGAGCAACAAGCCTACGCTCTGCGGCACCATCTGCCAGACGAAGGTGTCCGTGCCGTCCTTGCCAAGGTCGTAGCACAGCGTTATGTTCTGAAAGGTGCTGCTTAGGAAGATGTAGGCGCAGAACCCGCTCAGTAGGATTATCAAGTTCTTCTCTCTTTTCTGTGTAGTCTTTCCGTTCATTGTTGTACCTCCTTATCTGTCTTTTCAGTTAGTTCTCCCCACCACGTCGTGTAGCGCTTCATCCATCGGTAAGTCATGTATTGCCAGAAGTACAGCCACACCATCGCGCCATAGATGCGCACCCACTTCCACTCCGGCCCCCGCAGGTCCAGCACGCCGAGGGTTAAGAAGAAGAATACGGCGGTGGAAAGCATCAGC
The DNA here is from genome assembly GCA_944321495.1 of uncultured Bacteroides sp. Taxonomy (GTDB): domain Bacteria; phylum Bacteroidota; class Bacteroidia; order Bacteroidales; family Bacteroidaceae; genus Bacteroides. Next base: position 49,329 of record CALULP010000019.1, read on the forward strand.
ACCAGCATCAGGCCGAGGATGAAACACAGGGCCGCTGTCCATTTGTTCTTGGTATGTAGGATGTTGTTCATAATCATTGTGAGTTTACGAGTTTACAAGGGGACAAGTTAACGAGGGGACAAGGGGATGAGGTTCTGCCATAGGGCAGGAAGACATAAAGTAGTGTCCTTGCAGCCTCGTTACCTTGTAATCTTGTCACCTATTTACCTATATTGTTAAATCCTGCTCCTCCTTCATGCGCAGCCCTATGGCAAAGACTTCTGCCACGATGAGCGAGCACAGCCCCAGGAGCAGCACGGATAGGGACACGCTGCCGGCGAGGGTCAGCTCGTAGCCGGGAAGGGCGAATACCTGCCGCAGGGCATGCATCGTGAGGTACTCCAGCAACCAGGTCAACGCGCAGCTGGCCAACAGCAGCACACCCATGCGGCGCAGGCGGCGCACATTGTGCCAGGTAAAGATGTCCGAGCGGTTGACGGCTACCACCCACCGGATGAACAGCACGATGGCCCAGATGCTTGCCGCCAGTTTCAGCAACCCCAGCAGCAGGCCTGCCGTCTGCATGGCGGAGTCCTCTTCGCGGGGCACGCTTACCATCAGTTCGGCATACATGGCGGGCACGTACTGGCCGGTCTTGGCATTGTACACCGAGTCGGCCAGCCAATGCTCCATGTCGAAGGTGCGGGGGTGCAGGTGCACGTGCTCCATGTACTGCAGCTGGCCTATCACCTCCATCTCCGGGGTCGGGGGCGCCTGCGGGTCTTCTGCCTGTTGCTTGGCGTATTCCCACCCGGCCTTGAAGCCTGTGGTGGCGCTTACTGCCATATAATATCCCATCTCCAGCACCGACCAGCCCATCAGGAGCAGGACGATGATGCACAGGATGTTCAGTCTTCTCTTCATAATGTTGTACTATTAGGGGTTATGGGTTTACGGATGTTCAGGGCTTCGCGGCAGCTACGGGGTTACGGCGCAGGCGCATCACAGCCACCAAGAAGAGGCAGGCGGCCACGGCCAGACCAATCAGATAGGCGGGCTGCCCCATCACCTCGGCCAGGCTGTCGGCCTCGGGGAAGGTGAGGGCGGACCACACCGAGAAGCTGTTGTTCAGCACATGCACCACCATGCAGGGGATAAGGCTGCGCGTGCGCCAGTACAGCCACCCCAGCAGGATGCCCGCCACGCTGGCGAAGACTACCTGCACCGGGTTCATGTGGATGATGCCGAAGATGAGCCCCGACACCACTATCGCCACCCAGGGCCGGCGGCACGTGCGCAGCAGCACCCGCAGGACGCCGCCGCGGAAGAACAACTCCTCGACCACCGGCCCCGCGAGGACCACGAGCAGGATGCCCGCCCATGAGGACTGCATGTAGTCGAACGACGCCTCCATCCAGTCCGGCAGGAAGCTGAGGGCCGAGGTCAGGCCATCCAGCAGCAGGATGGCGCCCGCACTAAGTACCACCGTCCAGCCCAAGGACACGGGCGAGTAGAGGCGGCTGTCGCCCGCAAGGTACCCGGCCTTCCACAGGTAGGCCACGGTGAACAGCAAGGTCAGTGCCAGGCCGGGGACGATGCTCTGCTGGGTTACCAGGTTGGCATCCAGCGTGTCGGTGGCGGCATACTGCACGGCCATCACGAAGGGCAGCGCGGCCAGTGTGCCAAGGAACTGCAGGGCGATGTACACCAGGATGAGTTTCAGTACCGTTTTCATAGCGTTGCGGTCGTTAGCAGGGTCAGCGTATGGCGAAAAGGTTGGCGGTACTCATCACGGCATGTTCGGTCTGCAGCTGCCAGCCGTTCTGCTGGTGGTCCCAGGCATAGGCCTGGTAGTTCACGCCGGCCGGGGTGAGGTCATACTCTGCCCGCTGGCGCGCGTCGGTATAGGCACCGGCCTCGTCGTTCCACAAGGCGTATTCCAGCGCCACGCCCTCGGCATCGTAGGCATACGTCAGGCAGTAGTAGGGCTGGTAGGCCTGCTTCACGTCGTTCCACTTGTAGGCTTCCTTGCGTACCACGCGCCCGGCCTCGTCGTAGGCGTAGGCATATTTCAGGTGGTGTTCCAGGTACTTGCCGTCGGCTTTGTACACGACCTTTTCGGTCACTTGGTTGCGTTCGTCCACTGCATAGTTGTAGGCAAACTTGTCGTTCAGTTCGTTGGCTACCGAGGTTGCGAGGCTTGTTGCTGCGAAGATGGCTGTCATTACTAAAGTTTTCATATTATTCTTTGCATTAAGGGTGATTACTATGATTGTTGTTTTTGGTTTTGTTCGTTGTATTTGCCCGGGGGATGTTTATCGGGTTTCCTCCAGGGCGTCGGCTATGGCGTGCTTCACGTCCACATACACATGGTCTATCAGGCAGTAGAGGGCCACGCCCATCAGGAAGTAAACGATGCCCTTGCCCACCTTGGTCCAGGCGTTTCCCGTTGTCGATTTCGTTGTTGCTTTCATATTCATTACGGTTTAAAAGTGATACATTCTGTTGTTTTTCGATAATCATTTATCGTTTTTCGATATGCAAAGGAAGGAGTATTTTTTGAACTGTGCAAGAAAAACGAGAAAAATTTATCGAAAAACAATAAAAAAAGTGCGTTTTTCAATAAAACCGTATCCGGAAGGGGGGAAAAACGGGGGAAGAGGAGCCGGAAACCGCTCCTGCGGGCAGCTGGAATTACACCCGCGTGTAGTTGGAATTACTCCCGCGTGTAGCTGAGATTACTCCCGCGTGTAATTGGAATTACTCCCGGGTATAGCTGGGATTACACCCGGGTGTAGCTGAAATTACTCCCGCGTGTAGCAGCGTCTGCCTCACGGCGGCCTCGTCCTGCGCCAGTTGTTGCTTCAGTTCGTCGAGGGAGGCAAATTTCTGCTCGCCCCGCATGCGCTGCACGAAGGTCAGGCGCATGGGCAGGCCGTAGGCGTCGCCGTCGTAGTCGAAAACGTGTACCTCGATGCTGCGGTCGTCGCCATTGTCCAGCGTGGGACGCACGCCGATGTTCAGCATCCCGCCGCGGCGCCGCCCCCCGAAGTCCACCTGCACGGCATAGACCCCGTTGGCGGGGACAAGCTTGTCCGGGTTGCCGACTTGCAGGTTGGCGGTGGGAAAGCCCAGCCGGTGGCCTACGCCGCGGCCGCCCACCACCGTGCCTTCTAGAAAGTAGCGGTAGCCCAGGCAATCGGCCGCCAGCGACACGCCGCCCTCCTCCGCCAGCAGCTGGCGCACCAGCGAGGAGCTGACGGGACGCCCGTCGGGCAGCGACGGCAGACGGTAGGCCTCGGCAGGCAGCACCTCCATGCCCAGTTCGCCGCCGTAGCGCACGTAGTCGCCGAAGCCCTCCGCACGGTTGTGCCCGAAGCGGTGGTCGTAGCCTATCACCAGCACGCGGATGTTGTAACGCCCGCGCAGCACCTCCATGAACTCCCTCGCCGAAAGGGCGGCCAGGTGCGGCGTGAAGTCGGGCAGGAAACACAGGTCCAGCCCCGCCTCTGCCAGCAGGGCCAGCTTCTCTTGCGGGGTGGTGAGCAGCCGCGGGCAGAAGTCGGCCTGCAACACCTTGCGCGGATGTACGGGGAAAGTAACGACCGCCGACGCCAGACCACGCCGGGCAGCCTCGCCGCGCACCTGGCCTATCAGGAAGCGGTGCCCCCGGTGCACGCCGTCAAAGAAGCCGATGGCCGCCACGCTCAGCGGATTGCTTGAACAAATATCCCCTATCCTCATGCGCCCCGTGTATCGATGATTATTTCTTGGCCATACGCTTCACCAGGCGAACCAGCTCGCCCACCCACAGCACGCACGACGTGGCGGCAATGATGACCGCCCACGTGGACAGGCTGAGCGGCTCGGTGCGGAACACTTTCCCGCCGAACTCCACAATAATCACCTGTCCCACCAGAATAATCAGCGCCACGCCCAGCATGCCCAGCGCGTGTCCGGCGTCCTTGAAGATGGAGTGGCTGGTACCGAATACGCTGGCGTTGAACAGATTCCAGAACTGCAGCATGACGAAGACAGTGAAGAATATGGTAAGGTAATGCACGTCCATCTCGCCCGTCGGCAGCAGCCCGCCGGGCAGACTCTTGAAGTAGGCCAGCAATCCCATCAGGACGGCCAAGAACGCAATGCCCACGCCGAAGATGTTGTTGCGCATGGCGGGGGTGATGATGAAGTCAGTACGTTTGCGCGGCTTCTCGTTCATCACGTCCATGCTCGGGGCAATGGAGGCCAAGGCCATGGCTGCGAAGGTGTCCATGATGAGGTTCACCCACAGCATCTGCGTCACGGTCAGCGGCAACGAGGTGCCGAAGAACGCGCCCAGCAGCACGCTGAGCAACGCCACCACGTTGATGGTGAGCTGGAAGACGATGAAGCGTTGGATGTTCTTGTACAGCGAGCGTCCCCACATCACCGCCGTGGCAATGCTGTGGAAGGAGTCGTCCAGCAACGTGATGTCGCTCGCCTCCTTGGCCACGGAGGTGCCCGTACCCATCGACAGACCCACCTGCGCATGGTTCAGGGCGGGGGCATCGTTGGTACCGTCGCCCGTCACCGCCACCACGGCACCCTTCTTTTGCAAGAGCTGCACCAGGCGTTGCTTGTCCATGGGCCGTGCGCGGCTCATCACCTTCAGGTCCATCACGCGGTCCAGGGCCTCCTCGTCGCTCAGCGCGGCAAACTCTACGCCCGTAATGCGGTTGCGGTCCGTGTCGCCCGGCTGCCACAATCCTATCTGGCGGGCTATCTCGGTAGCCGTGCCCGGCGTGTCGCCCGTCACAATCTTCACGCTGATGCCTGCCGACTGGCACTTTTTCACCGCTTCGGGCACATCAGGACGTATGGGGTCGCTGATGGCAAAGATGCCGAGGAACGTCATGCCCCCTTCGGCCACCAGCTCAGCACAATCCTCCGACGCGCCCTCGGGCACATACTTATAGGCCAGGCCCAGCGTGCGCATCGCCTTGTTCTGGTAGGCCAGCAGCTGCTCGTTGTATTGCTTGATTTGCTCCGTTCCCAATTGGCACTTGCCCATCACGATTTCGGGCGCACCTTTTATATATAATACGCGCTTCTTCTGCAAGGGGGAGTCGACCAGCGTGGCCATGTACTTCCGCTCGGTGGAGAAGGTCAGCTGGTTCACCACCTTTGCCCCCTCGCGCAAGGGCAGGTAATTCTTCCCCTGCCCGTTGAGCCACAGCAACAGGGCCACCTCCGTGGGGTTGCCCACGCCCGAGGGCTTCTCGCCCGCGCCCTTCTCTTCCAGGAAAGCGGTGGAGTTCACGGCAATGCCCTCGGCTATCAGGTCGGGATTACTGTCGTCCAGCTTCGCCTCGTGCACCTGCATCAGGTTCTGGGTCAGCGTTCCGGTCTTGTCGGTGCAGATGACGGTGATGGCTCCCATCGTCTCGCAGGCGTGCATCTTGCGCACCAGGTTGTTGGTCTTCAGCATGCGGCGCATGTTCAAGGCCAGGCTCAGGGTGACGCTCATGGGCAAGCCCTCGGGCACTGCCACCACAATCAGCGTCACGGCCATCATGAAGTATTTCAGCACGATGTTCGCTACCGCCAGCCACTGATCCCAGCCGTTCACCTCGTTCGCCTGGAAGTAGGCATAAAGGTCTTTGGTGGTGAAGATGACAAACGTCAGTATGGCAATGGTGAAGCCCACCTTGCCTATCAGGTTGGCCAGCTTGGTGAGTTGTATGTTCAAGGGGGTCTGTTCCTGGCTCTGCTCGGTGGCCTGGCGCGCCACCTTGCCTATCTCGGTGGCATCGCCCACACGCTCTACCGCCATCGTGCCGTGGCCGTCGGTAATGGTCGTGCCGCGCATCACGGTGTTCGAGGGGTAGGTGGCTTCTGCATCAAAGTCGACTTCGTTCGTCGTCTTGTTCACCATCAGCTCGCCCGTCAGGCTCGATTCGTTCACCTGCAGCGACACGGCCTCGACCAGCGTGCCGTCGGCAGGCACTTCCTCGCCGGTGTTCAGGATGACGATGTCGCCCACCACCACGTCCTTGCGGGGAATCTCGTGCACCTTGCCACTGCGCAGCACTGTCACGGGCGTCTCTTCGCCCACGGCGTTGAGCAGGTCGAACTTCTTGTTGGCGTCATACTCGAAGAAGAAGCCGATGCCCGTGGCCAGCAGGATGGCGGCAATGATGCCGATGGTCTCAATGTAATCGGCCTCGCCGGTCGTAACGTGCTTAATTACCGCTATCAGCAGCGACAGGAATACCGCCACCAGCAGCACGCGCACCACCGGGTCCTTGAATTTCTCCAGATACAGTTTCCACATGGATGGGCGTTTGGGAGGCGTCAACAGGTTCACGCCATGCTCCGCCCGGCTTCTCAACACTTCTTCGTCGGTCAGACCGACACGATAATAGTCTGCGTTCGTTGCCATACGTCTTTTTCTAACATTTCATTTTGCGCCGGCAAATTTACAACAATAATCTGTTATCGAAAGGGATATTAAGATTTGTTTGTGAAGTCTCATCCAAGGAGGACAGGAACCTGGCGGAGAATGGCGACAAGCATCTGCCATTCCAGGCCGTTTGCCCTCCTCATCCCTTATAGCTGTTTTTGAGCGGCATGTCCGGTTTCCCCTTCCGCTTCGTTTTCAGGTTTGACTGAATCTTCTTTTTGACCGTCTTACCAAAAGCCGGACCTTTGATACCCTAAGTTACGGACTTAGGGTGCCTCATGTCCGGGGTGAGCCGGGCTGGGTAGCCGGGGCTCCGTTGCTCATCGCCCACCGCTCGTCATTCAACTAAACTGGTTTCATCAGCATGACCACCGGGTTGGATTCTTCCCCCAGCTTTGCGGCGATTTCCCGAAGGCGGCCCTGCAACCGGCCGCTTCCGCAAGCTTCCACCAACTGGTCGGCGGGCAATACTTGAAAGGCGGCTATCCCGCCACGGTTCAGCGGATGCGATATCAGGTCCACCTCCTGCCCCTCGTAGTCGGCGTTGCGCACGGTGGGTTCGTACACCTCACCCGCTTGCCTGTCATACACCAACCCGCCAAGACGGAAGCCCCACCCCGTAGCAAAGTCGAACTCCTTCTCGATGGTCTGCACAAACCAATATCGCTCCGTCATGACGCCCATGGTAAGCAGGACCTCCGGGTCGGCAGCCGGCTTCTTCGCCAAGACCGGATGCAGGCTGTCGTCGGCAGGCCGGTAACGATACACCGTGTCCGAAGAGGTCTCGACCAGCAGCCAGTCCTTGCCCCACGGCACGACAGGGCACACGGAGGCCACCGCCACGGCATCGCCCTTCTGCACATAGGGCGCCCGCACGATGTCAAAGGGTATCGCGATGCCCCTCTGCAACGCTCCGTCCTGCTTGGAGATGACCAGATGGTAATAAGGCTTCGTCCTTGACTTTCCCTCGTCATAATAGACGGACATGTCATACAGCATCAGGCTGCCCGCATCATAGTCGTATATCGCCAGCGCCTCAGCGCCCTCCGGTAGGCTGAAACTGCGCTTGAACGTGCCGGACAAATCATAAACCATCACCTTCCGCGTCGGGCTGCAGTTCACGAACACCTCCCCACGGTCTTCGTCCAGCACCGCCCCGTTTATGTAGGTGTATTCTTCATCGCCCTGTCCCCGCCGATTCCATTTCCGGACACCCTTGCCCGTCTGCCGGTCGAAAAGGAAGATGTCCCCGTCGTTCACCCAGTTCTTCACCACCATGTACTTCTCGCCCACAGCCAGCACATCGCCTTGGGTAACAAACTCATCGGTTGTTTCCAGCGGGACATATTCCACCTCCATAAAGTCCTGAAGCGCCAGTTCCTTGTCCGGGTGGCCGGCCTTCACGTCAATCACGACCAGCCCCTCGTCCACGTCTAATGACGAGCAGCCGGCCATCGCCAGCAAGAGGCACGCCCCAATAAGCAAATCCTTTCCCATTGCAATAACAGATAAATATTGATAATCAGAATATCCCTGCAAAGGTATGCATCATAGTGAAACGCAGGAAAAATAATCTGTTTTTTTACTATGTTTTTCAGCATTCCTTCCTTATTCAAGAAGATATTCATATTGATTTGCAAAGATATTGCCGCACGGACCTCAACGACAGAGTCCTGCTTTGCTCCATCCCTCAGCCCGGCGGCAATATGCATCTTTCTGTTCCTCAATCAGTCCTGTTCCATGAAGAACAGCCGTTCCACCTGTCAGCGGTTACCCCATCTGCTGGTTGCCGCCTTCTTCTTCGTCATCCTCGCCGCTGTCGGGGTCTTCCGGCTCGGTGCTCAGTGCATCGTTCTTCAGGCACAAGCTGTTGGACACATGCTGCCCGTCCTCACTGCAGAAGCCTAAGTACACCGCCATCGCATCCCCGCTCCAGCTGGTCGGCAAAGCCAGTTCCGCAGTGCCGTCCGCACGGGTGGCAGCTGCCAGGCTGTACGCCGCCTCCTGCCTGTCCTTGTTGTAGGCCAGCACCATGGCAGCGTCCGCCTCTTGGGCATCGCCCGTGCCGCTGTTGTCCGTCCAGGTGAAAGTCACCTTATTGCCTGCCACTTCCGCACCGGCATCCGCTGCAACCGTCAGGCTGCCCTGGCTCACGCGCACTTTGTCGAAGTCCAAAGCCGCCTCGTCGCCACAGCCTTCCACGGCATTCCGCAACAGGTACGAAGAAGCCGCGTTCACCGCCGACTGCCCGTGTTCATACTCCTGGAATCCTACCCGCAAAAACGGCGTGATTGTCTTGCAGAACTGCATGACCGTTTTGAACTTTCCCCGCTGGCACTGCTGCTTCGCAGTGTTCGGATTGTGCACACTCACGGCCAATGCCCGCATGTAGTTGATCGATTTCCACGTACTGCCTACCACAGTACCTACCTTTCCCGAGAATCCACCCAGGATACCTTGATTAATTTTTCCCATAATGTAATAAAAATTTAGTTAAGAAATAGTTTAATTTTTGTGTACTTCGTAAGTCTTTCCATGGCTCTCCTTACGCGGCGTCCACCCACCGGGAAAAGCGGAATCAATTGCTTTCGTTTTCCGATTGCAAAGATAAGCACAATATTTGAATACACAAAATATTCTCAAATAAAATTTTATTCAATTATTGAAAATAATTTTGTTTGTATTGTGAATCAGCGAAAAAGAACCACTCACGGTTGCTTCAGTTTGCCTATGAAGAGTACGTTATTGTCCTCCTCATGCAAAGAGGCAGACAATGCTTTCAGCTTTTCAACCTCACTCTTGGGGCAATCGCCGGAAGAAAAAAGATGCTCATCTATCTTCTCCAGCAGCTCATACGGTTCGAAGCATTCTACGTAATAGCCTTGGTGAAAGAAATCCATCGCACTTGCTATAGGTTCTCCGACCATTCCGCTGACGGGCTGGACAGCGATGAAAATTTCGAACATCCCCGTATCATAGACAAAGAGGATGCGATGCCTGACGGAAACCACGCAGAGAGCCACAAAGAAGCGCAAGAAGGAACGATTGACGGCGTGGATGCCCCCGAGACATAGCCGGGGAGGGACTGACGGGCGCACAGCGCAGGATTTCAGCGGTACTCCGTTGGCGTGGCGTGACTGACTGGGCTTGCCCAGATATAGCCCACTATAACTTCTCCGCAGCGCTCCGAAGTTGTGGGCTCTCCTGAGGGGCTTAGGACGCTGCCCTAAGAACCCGGCAAGGACTTTCAGCCCTGTGCAACCCGACCAAAGAGTGACCCTCTCTTTGGGAACTCCGCTTAGTGGCTTCCACCCCTAAGAACCCGGAGCAGGAAGTGACCCTCTCCCTGCACCCACCGATTAAGGCTCTGCCCTAATAACCCGAAGTGAAACCCAAAATACAGACAAGCCCTATGGCACAGAAGACATCCATCAACATCAAGCCGTGCAACATCGGCAGCAGCGAAGCGCACAACAGGCGGACAGCGGAATA